>CAZUFK010000033.1:1542-15883 GCA_964619695.1 uncultured Candidatus Bathyarchaeia archaeon | reverse complement strand
CTTTCGACATATTCTTTTTAAGCCAGTTTGACCCGTCTATCCTTGGAGATATCTATGTCAATCGGGAATACGGGAGATATCCCTTCCTTCCCTATCCTTTTAGACATATAATCACTCTTCGATTAACCCCTTTCTCTTAAGCAAAGACAGGCAAGCCGACAAAACCCTAATCCCAGCTTTGTAATACTCAGTCTTGTCTGGGTCAAGGTCTTCAAATTCCATAAGAGAGTTGATATTAGCGACATCGTTATAGCCGCGTCCATATATGGCTGCAGCCAAGGAGAACCAAGATGGAAGCCAGAGGCAGACTTGGCCGAACCCTACGGCGTAATAGACATATTCGACCTAGTCACGATCTGTGCATACTACGGCAAAGACTACGCATAACCCATCCTTTTTTTGCCGCGACCAGCATGAGATTGACCCACGACCAGGAAACAGTCGATTTCAGTCGTGAATCCGGAGATAGGTATCTTTAAATCTGGATTTCAAATATAAGTTGCGGAGATGTGGGATGGTCATGAGGCCTTTGCAGGTGATTTACTGGTCGAGGCTGGGTCTAGGCGTGATCGCCGCCTTCTTGTGCACGGGCTACGTTGTCGCAACCGGCGAAATCACCACCACGAGCTTCAACTACACGACCTTCATAAACAGCATGTCCATCGCGCTGGCAGTCTACCTCGTCTCATACTATATCATAAAAATGAAATTCCTAACGAAGGTGGAAAAGCCGACGAAGCTTATGACGACGGGAATAGGCGTCTACTTTTTCGCGTGGCTGGTCTTCTGGATCTTGCTCTACACGTCGCTGGCGTGGGTTTACGGCGTTTAGTCCTCTTCTTCTTGGATAAAGTTCTCCATAGTCGCCTGACTTGCGTCGCTCTTTAGTGTTTGCAGTTTGCCTTCTTCAGCCGCCATGTTGCTTGCCTTCGGAATATCCATTCTGCCCAGCACTCGCATGCAGTCTGCCCAAGCTGAGAAGAAGCCACGGTCGAAATCCCCGTGAAGCTTACTGTCCACGTGATCCAGAAATTCGCGCTTGTAACCGTGCAGTGCAGCCTTGTCAGTCAAATCCAGTTTCGGGAAAAAAGCGTAGGCGTCGCCGTTTGTTTTGCGCGAAAGGTACATGCCGTACAAAGCGCGGAAATAGCCTCGGTTCCATTCGGTTTTGTGCATTTTCTGTTTTAGCCTTTCAAGCTCGCGCTCGGCCTCAGTAAACTGTCTGTTGACTATGAGTTGGAAGAACCGTGTTACCAAGGCTTGGGGAATAGGCATACTCAGTGACCACGAGGCTTAACTTTATCCTCTTCGGAGGCATCCTCTATGCCGTCCTCCGTGATTTTAAAGATTTCCTCTCCGTCAGGCAAATACGGACTTGAAACCAAACGAGCAATGCGCACAGGACCATGCGACGCCCGACGCAGGTAGATTCTCGTGTGGCTCGTGTGCCCAACAATATGCCCTCCAATCGGGTAAATAGCATCGCCGAAAAACACGTCAGGCTTCGCCATAACCTGATTCGTCACCACAGCCACCGCGTTGAAGGCCCGGGCCAAGCCGATGAGCTTGTGCATGTGCTTGTTCAGCCTCTGCTGCCTCGGAGCCAGCATCTCGCGGCCTATGTACTCGCTTCTGAAATGAGCCGTCAAAGAATCAACAATAATCAACTTCACATTATTCTGCTTAATGATCTCATCAGCGTTGTTCAGGAGAAACATTTGATGATCCGACGTGTAGGCCTCAGCGTATATGATGTTCTTCACAATCTCTTCAGGATCAAGCCCCAGATGCTTAGACATGGACACGATGCGTTCAGTTCTGAACGTGTTCTCCGTGTCCACGTAAAGGACGGCGCCGCCAAGTCCGCCTCTTTCAGGGGGCAGCTGCACATTCACACAAAGCTGGTGACAGACCTGGCTTTTGCCGCTGCCGTACTCGCCGTAAAACTCGGTTATCGTCTGCGTTTCGAGGCCACCGCCGATAAGCCTGTCCACGGTCTTGCTTCCGGAGGTCAAGCGCACAACGTTCTTGCGCATCCTGAGCAGCTCGTCCGCCCTGATGAATGAGACGCCGATTGAGCCTCGGGCTTCTTCGATGACGGCGAAGGCCTTCTTCTCGCTTATGCCTGCGGGCTCCAGCTCGCGTGCCGTGGCCATGGCCAGAGCTTCGATGGTGCGGAAACCCATCTCCTGAAGCTTCTGCGCCGTGGCTGGGCCTATGCCGGGGACGTCTTCGAGAAACTCGTACTTCTTCCTAACAGCCCCGATCGCCCCGACTGCCTCCGTGCTCTCCTTTCTCTCCTCTTCCTCAGTCAACAACAATTCCCCTTTCTTCACAGATAACTGAACAGTAAAAGAAAGGCATATTTAAAACACACGAAACGCAAACGCCGTCAGTGCGTGGAGAGACGAGTTAAAGTGGCCAGCATGGGCTTTCGTGCAGCATACAAGACAAGATATAAGTACACGGTTTTTCCATAAAGCAGACCATTCACGAGGGATCCAAACTTTGGATACAGGAAAAGTTGTTGAAAGCGTCGGTTTCAACATTCTAAAGCAGGCAGTCATTTACCTGCCTGACGACGTCAGAGCAGCACTGAAGAAGGCATACGCCGAAGAAACCAGCACCACAGGCAAAACGCAACTAAAAGCCATCTTGGACAACATTGAGCTGGCCGAGAAATATCAGGCGCCAGTGTGCCAAGACACAGGCACCATAATCTTCTACATCAAAGCAGGCGCAAACGCAAAGGGCCTCGACAAAGTTGAAGAAGCACTAACAAACGCCGTAAGAAAAGCCACAAAAGAAGTCCCGCTCCGACCGAACGCCGTCAACCCGTTCAACCAAAAGAACAGCGGCGACAACACAGGACGATACATACCACACCTGAACTGGGAAATCGTGCCCGGAGACAAGATTGAAATGACAGTCATGACGAAAGGCGGAGGCTCAGAAAACGTGTGCACAGGCGGCATGATCGTGCCCGGCGAAGGCATAAACGGACTCAAGAAATTCGTCGTCGACGCCGTAGTCAAGGCCGGCTCGCAGCCATGCCCACCCAACATACTAGGCATCGCCGTCGGAGGCGGAGCCGACATCTCCATGAAACTGGCCAAGAAAGCACTGCTGAGGCCTCTGGATGAGCCTAACCCCGACCCTGAACTCGCCAAGCTTGAAAACGAAATCTTCGAGGCAGTAAACATGACAGGAATAGGTCCCATGGGACTAGGCGGCAAGACAACAGTCCTAGGCGTAAAGATCGACTATGCCTACAGGCATCCGGCCTCGTTCCCCGCAGCGGTAGCCTTCAACTGCTGGGCAGCACGCCGAGCCACGGCCAGAATCAACCCAGACGGCACCGCGGAGTATTTGACGCATAAACTGAAATGGTAAGGTGATGAATGATGGCAGTATACAAGTTCAAAACACCAATCTCCGAGGAAGGTGTTCGCAAGCTAAAAGTCAACGACGTGCTCTACGTGACAGGAACCATCGTGACGGCCAGGGACCAAGCACACAGGCGAGCGCTGGAATTCTTCAAGCAGGGCAAGCCCTTACCCGTGAACCTTGAAGGCCTAGTAGTCTTCCACTGTGGACCCGTCGTCAGCAAAGAAGGCGACAAATGGAAAGCCGTAGCAGCAGGCCCAACCACAAGCACGCGCATGGACCTGTTCGAAGACGAATTCATCAAAAACTTCAAAGTGCGCGTGATCATCGGCAAAGGCGGAATGGGCAAGCGCACGACGGATGCCATGGCGAAGTACGGCGCGGTTTACGGCGCGTTCACAGGCGGCGCAGCGATTCTCGCGGCGAAGGCCATAAAAAACGTGAAGAGCGTCGAGTGGCTGGATTTGGGCACGCCTGAGGCCATGTGGATTTTCGAGGTTGAAGAGTTCGGCCCGCTGGTAGTGGCCATCGACTCGCACGGCAACAACATCTTCATGGACGTCGCAAAGAACGTGGAAGCCAACAAGCAGAAGATCTACCAGAAACTTGGCATTTCGCCATAGTTTCTTCCACCATTTTTCTGCTTAATCTTCTTGTTTCATGTTTTCGATAACTAGTCCAGATACGGTTTAGTGTGTCGGAAGATTTAATATAATATCTGTCTAACAGAATAGGCAGTGAAAAGGACATGTTCAAAAACTTCAGAGACAAAATCGCCCTTTCCGGAATAACCGTTCTGATGATAGGCATAACGCTGCTCATATTCACCTTCATAAGCGCCTACGGGTTCCTGACAGCAGGCCTCGCGATAATCGCATCAGAAGACCTGGTCCAAACGTTCGGTGAAGCCTTGGCCCCGCTGATTTCAACGTGCATCCGCATCATGTACCTAGGAGTCATGGGCTGGATAGGCTCACTCGTAACCATACGAGGCGTAACCATAATCGCGCACGCGCCAGCCACGCTGAACGGCGTCGCGCCACCGCAACCTGTGGCCGAGCCGAAACCGCAGCCACAGCCGCAACCTCAACCTCAGAAGCCAAAAGCTGAGAAACCGAAGGCCGAGAAGCCCAAGGAGGAAAAGCCGAAGGAGGAAGTCAAGCTTCCTGAGCCGCAGTTCGTGGTCATTCCTCCAGAAACGGTTTCGCAGACGGCACAGCCTCAGCAGCCACCGCAGAAGGAACAACAGCAAACCAACCCTCCACCACCATCTTCTTCCGAGTAGAAACTATCAGAAACAGACGGAAAAGGACTAGGCCATGAAGATACCTATTCGAATGATAGGCATAGCCACGACATTCTTCTGGATCTTCCTAATCGCCTTTTCCGTTTCAGCAGCCTACTCCGCAAAAGATATCCAGTTCAATTTCGGCGACCCGCAAACAGGCATGAATGCCGATAATGAACTGTTTTTCTCTTTGCCGATAACGATAGTCAATAGGGGCTTCTACAACATAGGCAATTTCAACGTGACGTCAAGGATTGCGGATAGCGACGGCCATGAGATCACACGCGGCTCTACACTCATTTCGGTGATAAGGAAGGGTGAAGAGGTTACTGCGTCTCATGATCTCACGTTTGACATCGACGACCTACTTCAGAGGGATCAGGAGTACCTTTTCAACGACAGCGAGGTCAGGATTCATGAGGCAGTGGGTTTGAGGCTCGCTGAGGTCATCCCCGTTCAGGCAGAAGCAAACTTCACCCTGCCATGGGGCGCGCCTCTCTACAACTTCGCAATAGGAGAACCACAATACTCAGCGTTCAACACGACCCATTTCAGAGCCACCGTGCCAATCAGCTTTGAAAACCACGCTTTCTTCGATCTGGCCGGCAGCATCCAGTTGCGCATGTACAACAATGCCGGCACGCGAACAGGCTACGGTGAGACCGCCTTGGTGGCGGCGCAGCATGCGCGTTATGATGGTGCTGTGGAGTTCTACGTTCTCATAAGTGGCGTTACGCCCAACGGGCGTTTTGAGGCTTACCTTTTCTCTCCGTTCTTTAACTACGGGCCTTGGGTGATTCCTTATGGATAACAAGGATAGCGGTTGGAAGAAGCATATTCGAGGTCTCTTGTGGAAGGCGACAAAGGCCACGATAAAAGGCCTTATCGCGTACGTGATATACTTCTTTGCATGGTCGTTCCTGTCTCCGCTTTCGCAGTTGATCCCGGGCCTTCAGCAGATGATTGAAACCTTCGTCGCCATATACATCGTGCTCATGGTCCTCGGCGAACTCACATCAGGCACCATCTACCAGCACTTCTTCAACGCAGCAAAAGCCCTGTTCATCATCGCCTACATGCTAATGTCGCTCAAGGGCGGCATGTTCGGCTTCAGCTTCGAGAACGTGAGCCTCATGATTGACCTCAGGATGTTCGTCGTGATAGCCATGCTGCTAAGCCTTCTAAGCCTCGCTAAGTCCGTGCTCCAAGCCATAGACTTCATGAACGAAAAAGCAGAACCTCGACTCCTCAAGCTCAGCTAACCCCAACTCTCCCTGCATACCCTGCGCAGCTGCGAACACCCTTCTAATCCAAAGCCCCGAAGCCTGAAATATCATGAGTTCTTCACGCATATTTGACAAAAGGGTCGATTCTAGAGTTTACGGCTCATCACGTAGGCGTCTTCGCCGTCGGCGTAGTAGCCGTGGATGGTGCGTGTTGCTTCGAAGCCCAGTTTCTTGTAGAGACCGATGGCCGGTTCGTTGGTTATTCTCACTTCAAGGTAGCATTGTTTTGCGTTGTAGGCCGTTTGCATGTTCTCCATGGCTTTCTTAACTATGTCTTCAGCCATGCCTTTGCGGCGGTGTTCAGGCAGGACGGCTATCGACACGACGTGACCTTTCTTGACTAAGCCGCCGAGGCCGAAGTTCGAAAGGCCTACCTCGATGCGGCACATAATGTAACCCATGACCTCACCGTATCTTTCGGCAACGATGAACGTCTCTGGAAAACGCTTAGCCAAGTCAACAAAGAAATAGTCAGTGTAGTTCTCAGGCAGGCAAACACGGTTGATCTTCGTGACGCTTCCCAAGTCATCAACAGTGAATTTCCGCACTTTGAAGTCGTCTGTCAAGCTCTGTCCTCGTGTTTACCGTCAATGAGTGATTTCAGTGTGCTTAGTCACTTTTCCTATTTAACTGCTTGCGGCAGGAACCTGCTCCTCCACAGCCTTAACCTCAGGCAGAGTGAAGTTGCCATAAGGCATAACCCACACCCGAGCATTCTTACCCGCAACGTCAAACGCCTGGTTCAAAGCGTCGTTGACTGCTCGCGCGGTTTTCACCTTGAAAACGTTCGCAGCGTAATGGTCCGGCATCGAGGACACGAGAATCAGCTGATGATTCTGCAGCACCTTCAGCAAGTAATACGCCTTGTGCCCGCCTAACACGAAGTTGCGCTTGACCTCACGTTCAACCCCCTTCAAGTCGCCGAACTTGATCATCCAGTCGTAGAAGACTTGGTTTCCGTGGCCCTCAGAGCACTCAGCCGCGAGCAATACCACGCCGCCGCGCTTGACGACCTCAAGAGCATTGTCAACAGCCTTGTAGGCCTGATACAGGTTAACGTCCGCCGGATACCCGCCCGGACTGACGACTACTATGTCTGCCCTACGGTTCACTGTAACGCAGTACATCTCGTCAACAAGCTTGACGCCTTCCATGAAGGCCTGTTCAATGTCTCCCGCAAAAGCCCTGACGATTTCGCCCTTGCTGTTGGTCACCACGTTCAGGATGAAATCAATCTTGGCAAGCTTAGCCGCCTCAGTCATGTCCTCATGAACTGGGTTCCCCTCCAGAAGGCCCGTCCTCGCATTCGCATCCAAAAGCATCGCATGATTGTGCTTAATTGTCTCCTCGCCAGCAACGGCAGGCACCACGCTCTTTCGCCCACCACCGTAGCCCGCGTAATAATGAAAGACAACATCGCCCAGCAGAATCCGAACATCAGCCTCGGCGAAAACGCGGTTCAAAAAGACCTTCGTCCCATGCTTCTGAGTCTGGCCAACGTAAACCAAGTCCTGAGCCCTGCAATCATGGCTTATGGATTTGACACGATTGAAAACAGCTTCACCCAGAATCCTCACAGCCTCTTCGCGCGTAACTGCCCTATGCGTTCCGCAACCGAAAATCACCGTCACGTTCTCATCTCTTACACCTGCCGTGTTCAGCTCCTCAAGCAAAGGCACAATCATCAACTCAGTGGGCGAATGCCTTGTCGCATCATCCACGACGATCGCAACCCTGCTCTCAGGCCTAACGATGTCGCGAAGCGCTTTAGTGCCAACAGGTTCCTTGAGCGCTCGTCGAATTTCGGCCACAGCATCTGGCACGCCTAGCTTTTCCTTAGGTTCAATTAAGCCGAGATAGTTTCTGGCAGGTATCCTAACACAGACCTCAGTCCGCCCATAAGGCAACCATGCATCTACCATACTGCTCTTCTCCATCGATCAAGAGACTAGGGGACTCTTCGGTTGATCTTTGCGTCTTGAATCTAGGAAATCGAAGTATTAACCGTTTATGCTTAGACCCCGAAGTCTCTCATGACATGAAATACTGGAACTCATCTTATGGGGGCCACGGACACGATGCAATAGAGGTTCGAGAACACAGTGCAAAAGTAAAACGAGGATAGACGGGTTGGTGTTAAGGAAGACACCGCACTTCTTGGGTTACACGTCTGGATCCCTGAATCTCCCCCCATCTTTTGCACGACTGAGCCACGCCGTCCTTGATGGTTTTCATGAATCAACGACCTTCAGTCGATGACCCAAACGTGCTCCGCTGTCCTTTGTCAGTGAGCGCAAGTTCTTTAACACTGAAGTGCAGTAGTTAACTCCTTTGAGGAATTGGCTATGTCGATCGAGGAGAGGCCTGAGAAGAATGAAGTTCTGTTCGCATGGTTCAATCATTATGCAGGCGTAACGATCAAAACCCCCTCGAAAACGCTGGTCATAGACCCAGTAGACGTCAAAGCGAAGAGCTTTCAGAACGTAGATGCCGTGCTGGTTACGCATGAGCATTACGATCATCTGGATCAAGCTTTGGTCTCTGATATCCAGAAGGCAACCAAGTGCATTGTCATCGCTGATTCCACCTCCGCGAAGAGGCTGCGAAACGTGATTCCAAAAGAGAAGCTGACCGAGGTTCAGGTTGGCTCAGAAGTGAAGCTTGACAGAGTCACGATCAAGGCTCAGAAGAGCAACCATCCGCCGGCAGCGACGCCTGTATCATTCATAATCACGAGCGAGGACGGCGTGAAAGTATTCCACACGTCAGACAGCCTGCCCTACCCTGAAATGGCGACGGTGCATGAGAAGGAGAAACTCGATGTGGTTTTCTGCACGATCGGAATTGCGCCAGGCGCTTCACCGGAGAAAGGTGTGGAGATTGCCTTCTTGACGAAGCCTAAGGTGGCTGTTCCCTATCACACTGGCTCAACTTCAGATCAGAAGAGGTTTGCTGACTTGTTGAAGAAGGAACTGCCTGGAACAGCTTGCCTTATACCTGAGGTCGGGAAGATATATCAGGTCTCCAAGAAGGGTTGAAGCCTTGCCACAAAAAGCCATAGAACTCGAAACCTGCAAGATCTTGAACAGGATCGGTGCCCTCCAATTTGGGGCCTTCAAGCTTACGAGCGGAAAGATAAGTCCCTACTACATAGACCTGCGCATCGTGCCAAGCTTCCCTGACGCCTTCCAGAAAATCACCGACTTCTACGTGGACTTCATAAAAGAAGAGATAGGCGTGAAAAGCTTTGAAAGAATCGCCGGGATTCCGGTTGCAGGCATACCCTTCACTTCACTGATTGCATACAGCTTAAGGAAACCATTTCTCTACATCCGCAAGGGCGTGCGCCTCCACGGAAGACAACGAAGAATAGAAGGAATCCTTGCCCCCGGAGACCGCATACTACTTGTTGACGATTTGATCACAACTGGCCTGTCATTGCGAAAAGCCGCCAAGGCCATAACCGCCGAAGGCGGAATAGTGACCGACGCGGTGGTGCTCTTAGACAGGCAGGAAGGCGGAAAAGCAAACCTGGCCAAGGATGGAATAAAGCTACATGCGCTTTTAGACATCACGGAAATAGCCAGCAACCTGTGCGAAACAGGGGCTATTGACGGGGATCAGCTCAAGACCATTCTGAAGCAGGTCAAAAAAGGATAAAAGAATGCCTGGTTCAGCCTATTCGTAGAAAATGAGCTCTTTTTCTTCCAATATCCCGTGGAGCTTGTGCACCGCGTCGTAGACATCCTGTTCCTTCTTTGCGCCAGTGCACACAAGTTTCCCGCTTGCAAACAGCAGTATGACAACTTTGGGTTCTTCCATTCTGTAGATCAAGCCTGGAAACTGCTCAGGCTCGTACATCGTTTTCCCAAGCGTGTAAGCTGCCTTCTCCAAGTCTATCATTCCGCTGAGGCTTGCTGAGGCAACGATGTTCTGAATCTTCAACTCAGGCTTGCTGATTATGATGATTCCGCCTTTCTTGAGCTCTTTGACGACCTTCATGACTGCCCTGCGAGCTTCCTTCTCCGATTTCGCGCCTGTGCACACCATCTTGCCTGAGTTGAAGATCAACGTGGCCGTCTTCGGCCTCTTCAGCCTGAACACAAGCCCCGGAAACTGCTCTGGGCGATACTCGACACCTGGATAACCCTTTACAACAGCATTCAAGTCAACCTTCTGGTTCAACGTGGCAGAGGCAACAACGTTTTGAATGGTTATTATGGCTGTGGTCTTAGGCATCAAATACCACTTCTAGTAGTCAAGTGTTTAAATACCGTTTATAAAGCCTTAGGTTTCTGCCTCGGCTTTCTGCCCACTTTCCTTCGGCTCAACCTTCGCTTTTCCTTTCGTAAGCATCGGAATGACAAACTCTACCACAACAAGAAGGGCTATCAATGCAACCACTATGAGGATGCCTAAAGAGTTTCGCATAAACAGTGCAATGTGACCGAGCCAAGGTATACGCAAAACAACCTTGCCAATGACGCTGCTTGCCGGAATCTCTGAGTCTGGCCCGGAATTGCCGTCACCTTTCGTCGTGAAGTAGACATTGCCGTTTTCCGCCCTTTTTCTGATGGCTCTATGAACGATCAGGTCATCGCCGTAGGGTGAGTGAAAAACGATGATGTCGCCGGAACGTGCGCTAGTGTTGTATGGTGCCGCGTAGATGTCTTCAGGGTTTGCTCCTTGAACTATGATTAGGTCTCCTACGTGAAGTGTGTGCTCGAATGGATGAGACCAGCCGTCGCAGAATGGACCTGGCAGTATGCACATGCTGCCTGAGGCCACTGCTAAGGCAGGATATTGCGAATGCAGCACAAGTTGCGAGCCATACCAGAAGCCGATAACTATTACCACCAACAGAACCATGGTCACCACGATCTGGAAATAGTCTTTCTTCCACAATCCCCTAAGCTTGGATGCTGCCAATGTTTCGCCTTCTGCTAGTAACCAAACGTTCTTGTTGATTTAAGTTTTCGTGCTCTAAAACTTAGCGCTTGACAGATGATGAAAAATAGGGGGAAAGGAGGAGATAAGCTTAAGGTTTTAGGCCTTTCTCCACCCAGTCCAGCTTCACATCGTCCTTCTTGAATCCGCGCATCCTCGCAAGCGAGCGTTCCGCATTGCCTGATCGTTGGTTGCGTTAGGTCGTCAGCGTTCTGGCCGTCTAGATCTTCTTCTTGCTCAGGACTTCTCGGAAGGGCTTCTTGCACTTCGGACAGTCAAAGAGGCCGATTTCAAGCTGGGTTCTCTTTCCAGCCTTGTCTGGACGACCAGCCATAGTCCACTTCTTCTTTGGACTAGCAACTGTCGCTCCACACTTTGGACATTTCGCCATTTAACTTCCTCCAATATGCACGGTTTCCATGGTTTCTGATGATGATGGATAAATAATTTTCCATTGTTTTCGAATAGAAAATCAAGAACCGAACATGAGGTTTAGACACTTTCAATGCAAAGCTTCATGATGATTTCTCGACGACTTTTATGTTGGCATCATAAAAACGTGTCCATGACCCGCTTAAGGAGGCCGTGAAAGGCCTTCAACACTGTTTTCAAGCAGTTATGGCCCTCAAAATCAACACAGTATGGCCTTTGATACATTGATCTGATGAATAGTTGTTGAAGAAATGGCCTTCCATCATACTCATGGAACGTTATCCATGACAGGTTTAGTTAAAAATGGCCGTGGCATCGTAGCAGAGATTGAGGCTAAAGGTTCAAAATCATCAAGCCTAGTGAGAGGGCTTCTTTCGGTCAGGGAAACGATGCTTACGGAGATAGTTGCGTGTCCAAAATGCTTTTACTTGTGGTTATGCGCATATACTTTCCGAACGCTGAGGTATCAGCTGGTCTTGTCAGATTCACAAAAGAGCGCTTTTGATTTGCTCGTTAAGCCTGTTCGAAGGTTGCTTGAGCAGAGGGAATTCTCGAAGGCGACTGAGCCACAGGAGAAGACGATTCCCAAGATTCTTGAAGGCAAGAACGTTCTGCTCATCTCGCCTACGGCCACTGGCAAGACTGAAGCGGCTTTTCTGCCTGTTCTCAGCATGCTTCTCCAAGGGCAGCAGGGAACACCTGGCATAAAAGCTCTGTACATCACGCCGCTACGCGCCTTGAACCGGGACATGCTTGAACGCTTTGAGTGGTGGTGCAATAACCTTGACATCAAGTTGGCAGTGCGGCACGGTGACACGGAGACGAAGGAGAGGGTGCGGCAGTCTAGGAGTCCGCCGGAGATTTTGATCACGACGCCTGAGACTTTGCAGGCGTTGTTGTCGGGCTGGATAATGCGTCAGCATTTGCAGAGTTTGCGTTGGGTGATTATTGATGAGGTGCATGAGATGGCTGATAGTAAGCGTGGAAGCCAGCTTTCCCTAGCGTTGGAGAGGCTCAGAGGATTGATGGGCAGAGACTTCCAGCTCATAGGCCTGTCAGCCACAATCGGCAGCCCTGAAAAAGTCGCCCAGTTCCTCGTCGGAACTGATCGACCTGTCGAGATCGTGCGCGTTCCCGTGGCCAGAATGATGCACTTGAAGATCATCTATCCGACACCTACAGAGGACGATGTGAGGCTTTCAACGAAGCTTTACACGCATCCTGAGGTGGCAGCTAGGCTTAGGATTATCCGCGACTACATTGGCAGGCACAAGTCTGTGCTTTTGTTCACGAATACGCGTGCGGTTTCTGAGGTTTTGGCTAGCAGGTTCAAGGTTTGGGATGCTGATTTTCCTGTTTCGATTCATCATGGCTCGCTTGCGAAGCCTTCGCGCATAGCAGCAGAGAAAGGCCTGAAGAGCGGTGCTTTGAAGGGCCTTGTGTGCACGAGTTCGCTTGAGCTGGGCATCGACGTGGGCAGTATTGATCTTGTAATTCAGTACATGAGTCCGCGGCAAGCCACAAGGCTTATTCAGCGCGTGGGCAGAAGCGGCCACCGCATAGGCCGCATAGCCGAAGGCATAATCGTGGCGTTGGACCCTGATGATGCGCTTGAGGCTATGGCCATTGCCCGCGAAGCTTTGAAGGAGGATCTGGAACCTGTGATTATTCCGCCGAAGCCATATGATGCTTTGGCGCATCAGATTGCGGGGTTGTTGATTAGGAACAGGAGGTTGGAGTTTGAGGAGATTCAGGCGCTCTTTAGGAGGGCTTATCCGTACAGGGATCTCACGGTGGAGGATATTGAGAAGATTCTGAAGTACATGCATCAGCGGTTTCCGCGGTTGGCATGGGTTTCGTTCGAGGACAAGGCGGTCTTGAAGCCCAGACAGGCTAAGGCGCTGTTCGAGTACTATTTCGACAATTTGTCCATGATTCCTGAAGAGAAACAGTTTCTCGTGATTGACGAGTCAAATGATGCTGCTGTAGGCGTTTTGGATGAGGCCTTCATGGCTGAGTACGGCAAGCCAGGCACGAAGTTCATCATTCGTGGCGCGCCTTGGATTATTGAGCATGTTTCGGAGGAGAAGGTTCACGTCAAGCCTGTCGATGATCCGAGCGGCGCTATTCCGAGCTGGATTGGGGAGGAGATTCCTGTGCCCTACACGGTGGCGCAGGAAGTCGGCGCAATCAGAGGCTTCGTGGAGGAGCAGACGCTGAAAGGAGCAGTGCCAGACGAAGTTGCGGCCAAGCTGAGCGAGCGTTATCCCTCAGACGGAGACGCTGTGCTACTGGCCATCAAGGAAACGATCGAACAGGTCAAGGCGAACTTGCCTGTTCCGACGGACAAGCGGATCGTCGTCGAAGACTGGGAGGAGTTCGTTCTTCTTCAGATCAACTTCGGTTCGCTTACAAACAGGGCTTTGGCTCAGTTGCTGGGTCAGCTGCTTTCGGACAATGTGGGTTACGGTGTGGTTGTGCAGCATGATCCTTACCGGATTTTTGTGCAGACGATGGGGATGGCGAATGCGCAGCGGATTGTGTCGTTGTTTGAGGAGGTGCTGGCTATGCCTGAGCAGGCGATCAGGGACACGTTGACGCTGGCCACGGTGAAGACGGGGCTTTTCAAGAGGCGCATGGTGCACGTTGCCAGACGCTTCGGCGCCTTGGAGAAGTGGGCGGACTTTAGCAGCGTGAGCCTGCAGAAGCTCGTCAAAAGCTTCGAGGGCACACCGATTTACGAGGAAGCGCTGAAGGAGGTTTTCACGAAGGACTTGGATCTGGAGAACCTGATCCACGTGCTGAAGAGGATTCGTGAGGGCGAAGTCGAGGTTCAGAGGATTGAGACCGGCGGAAACGCATCGCCAATAGCGCGTTTAGGCATCGAACGCATGAGTATGAAGACGGATTTGATTCCTCCTGAGCGTATGCGTGCTGTGCTTATCCAGTCAGCCAAGGCAAGGCTGCTGAACGAGACGAGCAGTTTCTTGTGCACGAATTG
>CAZUFK010000033.1:0-1442 GCA_964619695.1 uncultured Candidatus Bathyarchaeia archaeon | reverse complement strand
TGTCAGCCCGAAGGGTTCAGCCCTCAGATGTCAGGGAGATTCTTGAGAAGGAGCCGAAGCTGAATGACAAATTCTACGAGCTGGTTCTGGAAGCCGAACGCAAAGCCATAAGCAAAAGATTCTGGTGAAATCTCACTCGGGTTTTTCAGCTGCACACGGGCTCTTAGAATTTTGACCTCCCTATATACAGGTTCAACCGCAGCTGAGGCTTGGCCAGCGATTCTTCCATGCTATTGCGCCGATTTTGAGCCAATACGGGACCTACCCCTGGGTTTTTGTGCTGTTGGTGTTGGTTGCTTGTGGCGTATTTGGTGCGTGGCTGTTGTTGGCGTTTGTGTTGTGGTTTTTTGTTGGTTGTTTTGGTTTGTTCACTCTGTGTGTCGTGTCTGCGTGGGTGGCCTATTCGAGTGTGAGGCTACTTGTGTTTGGCTAGGTTTTTTATCGGTGTTCCGCGTTGCTTTAGTATGCAGGATGGTATGGCGGGTTTGCCTGTTGAGATTGGTTTGGAAATGTACGCTGAGAAGCCGGTGGTTTTGCCGTTTTTCAGCGGCTACGTGGCGAGGGGACTGCTTCTGCATATGATCAAGCGGGTTGACCCGGCGGAGGCGAGCTTGCTGCACGAGCTCAACGTGTCCAAGCCTTACAGTGTGACGCCGTTACGTTTCAGGAGTCGAGGCCGCACGGAAAGCGGCTACGTTCTTGACCCGCAGTTGCCCTGCCATGTTAGCTTCAAATTTCTCAAGGACGAGTTTTCGACGTATCTGATCAGCTTTTTCCAGAAGCAGAGTAGTGTGATGGTTTTTGACACGGTTTTTCAGATTGCTTCGATGGCTGTGAAGGCGAAGAGTTATGGGGATTTGGAGAAGGAGGCGGAGGCGCTGGGCGAGTTTAGGCTTGTGTTCAGAACGCCCACGTATTTCACCAGCTTGGGCAGCGACTATCATTGGATGTTTCCCGATGCGGTGAGGGTGTTTTCGGGTTTGATGCGGTGTTGGAACCTGTTCAGCGACGACAGGCGGTTCAGCAAGGAGGAGTACGTGGCCTACAGGGAGTGGCTCGGCAAGAACGTGGGCGTGAGCAAATACGAGCTGTGGACGCGGCTGGCAACGATGAAGAACAAGAAAGCCACGGGGTTTGCAGGCTGGGTCACATATGAGACCAAGGATACGGAAAGCGAGTGGAACAAGGTCACATGCGCACTGGGAAGGTTTGCCGAGTTCGCGAACGTCGGAGGCAACCGCACAGGAGGGTTCGGGGTCACAGGAGTCTCATTCGAGAGGAGATGATGGTTCCCGATTATCTTTATAAATAAAATCGCAACTAGCAGATAATCACAGACCATCCTCACAAGAAGACCTTTGATTTGCGATATTGCCAAAAAGGCGAAAATTCGGGCCGGATGCAGAGGACAAATCCCAATAACGGGAATTGAAAGTATGTTG
>CAZUFK010000032.1:0-16098 GCA_964619695.1 uncultured Candidatus Bathyarchaeia archaeon | reverse complement strand
GTCCAAATATGGTTATCAACAATAAATTAGCAACTTTTTGAAGAGAAAATGCTGTTTGGAGTTTTTCGGATACAGGAGTCAAGCGCGCGCTAGGCTGTTTGCTGTTCGCTTCTTTCGTTTTCTTTCTGCTTTGCATGAATCTGACAGTGTATGCACATAAAGCAGTTCAACCGATGCCCAGCACTGGTTCACCCACTCCTTCCGGAAAGAACACCGACAAACCGTGGCGAGAAAACGGGCTTGAGAAAGTGTCCACGCAAAGGTGGGAAATGTAACGTCTGAAAAGGTAGTAGGAATCATCGATTCTGTAGACGCCTGTTCCCTCTTCTGTCGGCAACGGTTCGTACTCTTCTTGAGGAACCAGAACGAACCAGCCGCAATGCTCAACAGCCTCTCGCACATAAATATTCGAAGACTTCTCAAATGTGCACTTGAAGGCTGCCCTGATAATCTTGTTAGTTGACTCAGATCGCCATTCACTCTCGTTGGAAGTCGGCAGGACTTCCCCGAAGCATTGAAGGACACATTCCTCTCCACTGAGATAGCCCTGCACCGTCACGTGTGCATCATGATATACTTCAGTTGGGCCTTCCATTAAGAAGATGATCGAGCTCATTGCATATACTAATGTCAATAACAATAAGACCGACGTTACCATTCTGACTTTGCTCAAGCTCATTCCCTCCAATGTGAATGATATTAGGGTTCAGATTCATCACTCACCTAGAAAAGTCGTAAACCTTAATGCTATGTTTCAGAACAGCATCGTACTAACCTAGTACAATTCAAGCATTTCAAAGGTCGTCTCATTTGACTAATCCCCTAGATATCTTAAGTGAACGGCTTTCATGGCAAGAACCGTTTGTAGACTGGGTGGCCTTTGAAGTGTAGCGTGGTTTCCAATTTTTCGACGGTTCCGCTTGGGAGTCTCATGCAGATGGAGCTTACTATGGCGCCGTCTGGGATGAAGCGGACGCCGTCGAGGAGTTCGCCTTTAGTGACGCCTGAGGCGGCGAACACGAGTTCGTTGCCTTTCGCGAGCTCGTCTTGGCTGTAGGTCTTGTCCACGTCCACGCCTTCTGTCTTCAGTCTGTCCAGTCTTTTCGGGTCGTCTTTCTTGTCTTTCCAGACGTTCACGAGCATTGTGCCTCCGAGGCATTTTACGGCAGTGGCGGCTATCGTTGCTTCAGGTCCTGCACCGGCCCCTATGAGGAGGTCTACGCCTGAGTCTGGTCTGCACGTGGCCACGGCGGCGGCAATGTCGCCGTCGGGGATTAGTATGATCCTCACTCCGAGGCCTCGGATTGTTTTGAGGATGTCGTTGTGTCTCTCGCGTTCAAGCATGATGACCGTAAAGTTTTCGAGAGGCAGGCCCTTGCTTCGCGCCACCGTGCGTACGATGCCTTCGACGGACATTTCCAGCGAGATCTTGCCCATCGAATGGTGATCGGTGGCCACCTTGAAGTAGTATCCGTCGTCTGGCAGCACTTGGAAGCAGCCTGCGGGCGCGCAGGCCAACGCGGAGATGGCGTCTTTCCTGCCTTTCGAAGTGGCCGTGGTGCCGTCCACCGGGTCTATGACAAACTCGACTTTGGGGCCTTTGCCTGTGCCGACTTTCTCTTTGCGTGCGAAGGCGGGCGCGTTGTCCTTTGGACCTTCGCAGACGATGACCTCGCCTTCTACGTCGGTCTGGGCCAGCACAGCTCTTGAAAATTCGACGGCCTTGGCGTCAACGAGATCGGGGTTGCCTTGGCCGATGTGTAGCGCGGCGCCTACGGCTCCGGCCACTGTGATTCTGGCCAGCGAAGGCGCCAAAGCTCTAAGCGAAACCAAACGTCCACACCTTCAGACACTAGTTAACGCCCTCTTCACCGTAAAGATTTTTCTGTCGCAACAGGCACAAGCTTGCTTGAGACTTCTCGTCGCATCTGAACTTGCGAATGCAGGCTACCTGAAAACCTTTCTCGGCTTCCCAAGAAGAGTGCAGTCTATCTCTTCTATGCCCAGACCAAATCGCTTTGGAAAGGTCCGCATAGAGTTCTTGATTTCGGTTCCGCCTTTTTTGACTAGCTTATCTCCCAGAAGGAGGTCTGAGTCCAGGTCTGCATATCGGATGTTTTTGACGGCGGCTGCAAGATGCGTGGCTGCGGCTATGCCTATCTCCGATTCTCCCATGCACCCGATCATGCATGGTATGCCTGCGGCTTCGGCGACTGCCGCGATCTTTCTGGCCTTCAGTATTCCTCCACACTTCATGAGCTTGATGTTAATCAGATCAACAGCATCAGCTCTGATCAAACGCAAAGCATCCTCAGGCGAGTGCACACTCTCATCAGCCATGATCGGTATCGGCGAACCCTTCCTCACCTTCCTCAGACCTTCTATGTTGCCTGCGGGCACAGGTTGCTCTGCAAACTGCACGTCGTACTCATCCATCTTGCCTAGCGCTTCGATGGCCTGCTCAGGTGTCCAGCCTTCGTTCGCGTCAACTCTCAATTGCGTCTCGCCTCCGGCTGCTTCGCGGATAAGCCTGACGCGCAGAACGTCCTCGGTTGGGTTGAGTCCTACTTTGATTTTGAGCACTTTGAACCCGGCTTTTCCGGCTTTTTGCGCGTCTTTCGCCATTTGTTCTGGAGGCTTGATGCTCAGGGTCACGTCTGTGAGCACTTCGGTACGGTAGCCTCCGATGAGTCTGAAGAGAGGCTTGCGAGCGGTCTGTCCCAAGATGTCGTGGAGGGCCATGTCCAAAGCGGCCTTCGCCGCAGGGTTTCCCGCAACCGTGGAATCCATGATCTCCAAGTCGTCCTCGATTCTGAGGGGGCATTTGCCCACAAGCATTGGTGCCATTCTGTCTAGGGCTCGGAGAACGGTTTCGGCGGTTTCGCCTGTCACTCTCTTTGAAGGCGAGGATTCACCCCATCCGACAGCTTCATAGTCAGTCAGTATCTTAACAACGACGTTGTTTGCTTCGCTGCTTGTTCCAGCAGCAATAGTGAAAGGTTCCGCATACCGCAACGAAACCGAGTAGACCTCAATCTGTTTTATTCCCATTTCCCAAACGTCCGGAGCTTTCTCCTTCCTTGTGGAAGACGCTTCTCAAGGCTCTTCGGTGGTCGTCTTTCCGCGTTTCCGAAGCCCTCTGAATCTAAGCTTCATGGTGAGGATTTTTTCAGTGGCGAACAGTCTGGAGGCGACGTACATTATGACCAGCGTGAAGGCCGTAACATAGATTATGCCCAGCCCTGCGGTCCAGTAATCGCCCATGGTGACGGCCTTGGAGGCTATGATTGGGTGGCTGTAGGGAATCGCGTAGATGGCGATCTTCAGCGCAAGTGGCAGAGCGTTGACATCAATGTACATCAGCAATATCGAGGGCACGAACAGGAACGGGTAGACATAACCCACAAGCGACTGGGCGCCGCGCACGTCCTCCGCGAACGCGGACAGAATAACCGCTAACGCTAGCGCAGACAGCAGAGTGACGAAAAGCGAGACTCCCAGCAACAGGTAGCCCAACGGCGAAGGCGCAAGCCCCAGCGAAACCAAGTCAACGCCAGAACCCATCGGAATCGCGGAAGTGAACGATCCCATGTAGTAGTTGAAGCCTACCATGTAGGTTATAGCGCCGATGCCTGCTACCACGATTGAGCCTGACAGCTTGCCCATCAAAATCGCAAAACGGTCCATGGGCAACGTCAGCAGCGTTTCCAGGGTTTTCTCTTCTTTCTCCATGGCTACTGAGGTGGCGGCTATCTGCATCGAGTAGGTGAGCAAGATCATGATGGTGATAGGCATGGCTATGGCCTGCGAAAGCATCAGCGTGGAAAGCATGTTAGGGTCAATGCCCTCTTCTATCTGTCCCTTGATTATCGTGGACGGTCTAGCGGACACAATGTCTGGCGCGAAGTACCTGTTGAAGTTGACTACCGAGCCGCTAACGAGCGAGGAGCCTATGCCTTCAAACAGGCCAGCGCCCGAGAAGACGCTGTAAACCTTCACATATGTTGCTACGCTCGCGTTGCTGTGAAGGTGCTGAGTCACGTTTGCGCTGAAGCCTTTGGGAATCATGATTAGTTGCGTCGTGTTATACCTTGGTAGGAGCCCATCAGACACCGCTTTGTTAGGGTCGGTTTCGTTCACGATGAAGACTCTGACGGTCATGTTGAGGTTGCGAACGAAGATCGCTGAGTAGTTTCCTCGGTCATTGTCAATGACTACGATGGAAGCTTTCTGGGCCTGCTGCGTGGCTGACTCCATCGAGAAACTCATCACCGCACCTAGAACAGGGAACATTATGAGCGGAACGATTATCATGCCCAGCAGTACTTTGGGGTCTCTGATGAGCTCTTTGAGCTCTTTTATGAGTATGTTTCCGAATCCTTTAAGCAAAGCCAACCACCTTCGCGAACACGTCTTCCAAGTTCTCGCCTTCATACTTGTGTTTGAGTTCTTGCGGTTCGCCTTCGGCCACGATCTTGCCCTTGTTCACTAGGGCCACTTTGTCGCATATGTGCTCGACCTCAAGCATGTTGTGGCTTGAAAGCAGAACCGTCACGCCATGCTCCTTAACGTAACGCTTGATTATCTCCCTGACGTGGTACGAGTGCATAACGTCTAAGCCGCTTGTAGGCTCATCCAATATGGCGAGCTTCGGTTTCGTCATCAAAGCTCTGGCTACGAGCAGACGCCGCTTCATTCCTTTGCTGTAGGTCTTCGCTTTGTCCTTCAGCCTGTCGCCGAGGCCGCAGATCTCCACTGCCTCTTTCACCACTCGGCGGGTTTCGTCTCGATTCTCTGTGCGGAACTTGGCCATAAATTCAAGGTACTCCCAGCCTGAAAGGTTGCGGTAGGCACCCGCCTCTTCAGGGAGATAGGTGATGATTTTGCGCACCTCATCAGCCTGAGAAACCACATCTAGGCCGGCCACCGTTACGGTGCCTGAGGTCGGCAATATCAGCGTTGAGACGATCCGCAATGTGGTCGTCTTGCCCGCCCCGTTAGGCCCTATAAGCCCAAACGCCTGACCAGCCTCGATGCTAAGACTCAAGCGATCCAGAGCCTTTATGCTGCCAAAATCCTTAGTCAAATCAACAATCTCAATCGCATTAGCCAAGTCAACCGCCAACATCCGAGTAAACAGAAAAGGCCCAATACAAAAGGTTTTCCAATGTCGGCTCTGTAAGTCTTCGGGGCTTGAATGGTTTTGGAACCCATTTCAAATGAACTTGACCTTCTCTGTTTCCAATTGTCCGTTTCTTTCAAGTGATCTTTCAGCTTTTATATCTGATTGACTTGAACTGTTGGACAATGAGGTATGTGGAATTGGGGCGATTTTGTGTAGGCTCAGTTCAACCGAGGGATGAAAGTGAAATGGTCGATTTTGTGAAAGAGCGTCTAGCATCTTGAACTAGAAGATAAAGACATAGTTGGGATGTTCGCCAACACTAGGGGCCCCCTTCATGCCTTTACCTAAGAAATACTTCTCAACATTTCTGGCAATGGTTTCGGTGTCTGCTTTCCATTGATGCCAAAACCTTGGACTTTCGTGTTCAGTTCCACGACGGTCTGGGTCATCAGTTACGCCAACAGTCCAAGTCGAATAAGAAGTCGTAGCGACTGTGCGTTGAATGGCATCTTTTATCTCGGATTCGTTCATAGCGCACCAATAGGGTGATACTTTGTTAGAATTTATATTTTTGGGTATTCCAAGTGTGATCCTTTCTTGGAAAAGTAAATTATGCTAAGCCCCTTTGGTTAGCATGTTGCCCTCTCAATCATCCAAGCCCCTAAGAGTTAACAGAGCCCCAATGTCAGGCATTTGTCTCAGATCATAAGCAGAGCAATCTTCGCAGTTGTGCAGAAGCTCCCCAGAAAGAAGGTATTCGGGCCGTCGTGTGCGCAAGATTTATAAAATGATAACAAAAATACATATGGCCTCGTGGTTTATTGTGGAATTGGAAGAAGTAGCGCGGTACGCTTTCATTGTTTTCGTTGCCTTGGCGGTCATCATGGGTCTTGTTGTGGGCTACATGCGCTGGAACGGTGACGCTAGTGTCGATACATATGATGGCTACGTGTTGCTTGTCATGCTGGTTCTGGGAGTGTTCATTGGAATGATAAGCATTACAGGCAAGGAGACCATGCCGTTCCTTATCGCGACGATAGCACTCGTAGTGGCCAGCAATACAGCAGTCTGGCAACCATTAAGTGAGATTCACCCACTGCTCTTCCGGTGGGCAACAACAATCCTCAGCTACATCGTGGCCTTCGCAGCCCCAGCAGCAGTCATAAATGCAGTCAAAGCCGTATTCGCCATGGCAAAGGAGAAATAGGATAATCAGAATCCCCACTCTCTTTTTCTTCCGTGAAGAGTGCTAGTGTTTCTTCTTGGCCTTCTTGTTCTCAAGCTTCCTAGCATGTTTCTTCCTGAAAAACCAAGGGTACCGTTCCATATCCTCATGTATTGGTCTGGGCATGCGGCCTGTATAGACGTCGGGATGGCCTTCAGGCGACACGATGGGATACCGAGGCCTAATGTCTCGGATCGTGTACCTGTAAAGGAGGTAGACAGAGAAGACAAAGCAGGCCAACGCCAACGCCACGTGCAAATAAGCCCCGACAGAAAGAAGGCCAACAAACGGCAAAGAGTATATGACAACCAGAAGAAGAAAGCCAACCCAGAAGCGACTCTTCCTCGTCAATTCCTTCTCCAGCCAGACGAGTGTGTGAGACACGCTCTTACAGTTTGCCTTTTTCTGAAAAAGGTCCTGCATGATCTTGCCTGCCAAACGCGTCTCCGACACTGCAGGCCCTGCAGCAGACTCCGGTTTAGGGTCACCAGAACCTTCGCCGCTTCCTTGTGTTCAGTCTCGCTTTCCTTATGAGGGCGACATACTCTAAGAACACTTTCTGCGTCGTAGAATCTAACCTTGTTGTCCATCAACAGGTCTAGGTATCTTAAGATCCTATTTCTGATGATCCAACGCCACATATAGACAACGGGAACCAAGCCAACAACTACGACGAACAAGAAGACGATTGGAATCTGGACTGACAATGCAGCCATACTGCTCAGAGAGAGCAAGAGGCACACGTACACGAAAGAGAAGTACTCTGCAGTCGACCACTTTAGGAGGTTTTCCATTACGTCGAACATGAGCCGAACGCTCCGGAGAATTAAACAGCTTCTTATCCTCTACCAATATACTAGTAGTAACAGCTATTTAACATTGCCAGAAAAAGCAGCAAAGATCCACTACTATCATGGAAACAAGACAACAGGAAAGCAGTCCCTGCGCGTTCGACGCCTTCCTCAGAGAGGTCTTGTTGGAGTCGATATCTCAGGTTTGCCCAACGCTCTGAGAGAGGTGGAGGCATCTTATGGCTAAGCCAAGAGAGAGAATGGTAGCGCTTAGTTACGTGACCGCGTTTCAGGCGTGATTGGTCTGGTCAGGCTTTGTTCTTCTGTGTCTTATCAAGTAGAGAACTAGGAGAATCTCGACGAAGATGTTGCCGACCGCGAAGATAGCGGCGGAGCCTATGTTGACGGAGATTATGTAGAAGACAAGCAGGCCTAGAAGAACCCATACGAATGTGAAGTCTTGAACGATGACGATCACTCTTGATTCCGTCCGTTCTCCTTTCCGGCGCGTCGTCTTGCTCTCGGCGTAGAGGTAGATGCTCACTAGGGTTAGGAATATGCTTCCGCCGCTGATGCTTATGGCCCACCAGGCAAACAGGTCAAGGTCCATGATCATTCGCTCCCCTTTATGCGGCATATTCTGTAGAAGAAGACTTTTCCCGCGTCCACCAGGAACAGGTAAGTAGCCACCATGAGCACCAAGAGCGCCCAGTACTCTGGAGGCAGCGGCGTGAAACCGAGTAGGCTGCCCAACAGCGTGAAGGGCAGTATCGTACCCAAGGCCACGCAGGACAGCGTCAGCACGGTGAGCCACTTCCCAGGCCGGCTTGTGAAGAACGGAATCCGCCTCGTCCTGATGACGAACATGACCAGCACCTCAGTCCAGAACGACTCCACGAACCAGCCACTCTGAAACAGAGCCTGCATCGCAGGCGTCGTGGCCCCGAAGATGAACAGCATTATGCCATACGTGAGGAAGTCGTAAAGCGAACTGAACGGGCCGAAGAAGAGCGTGTACTTTCTCACGAAGCCTATGTCCCACCGCTTGGGGTACTTGATGTATTCCTCGTCAACGTTGTCCATGGGCAGGGTCATGTTAGCGATGTCGTAGAGCAGGTTCATGAACAGTATCTGCATGGGCAACATCGGGAGAAACGGAAGGAATATTGAGGCCGCGGCGGCGCTGAACATGTTGCCGAAGTTGGAGCTAGTGCCCATTAGGATGTACTTTATTGTGTTGCCGAATATCTTGCGGCCTTCGTTGATGCCGTCGGCGAGAACCAGCAGGTCTTTCTCCAACAGCACGATGTCTGCTGCTTCCTTCGCCACGTCTACGGCAGTGTCCACGGACAGGCCTACGTCAGCCTCGTAGAGCGCCGGCGCGTCGTTCACGCCGTCCCCCATGTAGCCTACGACGTGGCCGTTGGCCTTGAGGGCTTTGATGAGGTCAAGCTTCTGCTCAGGCGTGATCCGCGCGAAAATCGTGGCCTCCTCCACAACCGTTTTGATCTCGGTCCAACTCATCTGCGTAAGGTCAGGGCCGCAAACTACTCTTTTGACGGGCACTTTGAGTTCGTCGCAGATCGTTTTTGCCACAAGCTCATTGTCGCCTGTGAGTATCTTCACGTCGACGCCCATCGACTTCAATCTATCAACTGCCTGATGGGCGTCCTTCTTTGGTGGATCAGTGAATATCAGGAAGCCTAAGAGGGTCAGTCCTGCTTCGTCCTCGACTGAATAGGTGTTCTTGGCTTCTATGGGTTTGGACGCCACTGCAAGGAGGCGATATCCAAGCTCTGAGAGCTTAGAGAATTTGGCGTTAATCGCTTTCAAAACAGTACCCATTGGCTGGGTCTTTCCGCCGATTTCAGCTGAGGCGCATCTGGCGAAAATCGACTCTGGGGCACCTTTACTGATGAAGATGTGTTCACCATTTTTCTTGACTACCACTGACATGACTCTGCGCTGGTAGTCAAACGGGATCTCGTCAACTTTCGTGTATGATTTCACGTTTTCTTGTGCATCGTTTTTGATGGCGTATTCCCAGATGGCCGCGTCCATGGGGTTTCCAACGATCTCCTCTCCAACGGTGGCAGAGTTGCAGAGCAACGAGTAAGGCAGCACTCTTGGGTCTTCCTCTTCGCCTAGAGGCCTGCAGTCGTTGAGGATGATTTTGCCTTCGGTGAGTGTTCCTGTCTTGTCGGTGCAGAGGACGTCCATGTTTCCGAAGTCTTCGATTGAGACTAGGCGTTTGACGATGACTTTGACTTTGGCCATTTTGCCTGCGCCTTGAGCGAGGCTTATCGTGACTATTGCAGGCATCAGCTCAGGCACGAGTCCGACGGCCACGGCGAGAGAAAACAGCAGAGAGTCAAGCCAGAAATGTCCAATCGCAAAATTCAACGAGAATATCCCGATGGTGAGAGCGAGGGTGAGCGTGATAAGCATGTTTCCGTATTTTCTGACTCCCTTCTGGAATTCGGTTTCAGGGTGAGAGCGAGCCAGGCTCTTGGATATTGATCCTAGCTCGGTGTTCTTTCCTGTCGAGACGACGAGGCCTTGGCCGCTTCCGTGGACTACCACGGTGCCCATGAACAGGTAGTTTGTCAGCTGCTGGGGGATCGGGGTTTTGACGTCAAGTCGGTCTGAGGTTTTCTCGACTGGAAAGGACTCGCCTGTGAAAGTTGCCTCGTCAGTTTGGAGATCCTTCGACCTTACTATCCTCATGTCTGCTGGAGAGATGTCTCCAACGTAGACTGAGACTAGGTCTCCTGGGACCAGCAGTCTGGAGTCGATCCGTGAGGCCTTGCCGTCTCTAGTGACCACTGCTTTGATTGACACGTTGTGCCTCAGGTTCTCAACGATTTTCTCCGCCTTGTACTCATTGTAGAAGCCGAGGATGACGCTGAGGAAAATCATGGAGAGTATGATTACTGCTTGCTTGAGTTCTGAAAAAATCCCTGCTACGACGGCGCAGGCGATAAGAATGGCGAATATAGGGTTCTTGAACTGCCTGAGGAGTACTTGGAGGGTACTGAAGACGTGTGTAGGCAGTTCGTTGTGGCCATAAGTCTTCAGGCGGCGTTGGGCTTCCTGCTCGGATAGGCCCTGTTCACTGGTCTCAAGAGATTTGTAAACATCCGTAGGCTGAGCAGACCAGTAGTCCTTCTGTTTGGTGACAGTCTTTTCCTTTGCCGTTGTTTTGAATCCGCCTCAAGCATGGTCCTCTTGTTATGTGTGAAATTTTTATTCCTCCTAAGACCATTGGGCGGTATTTAGGCATTGCGGAGCATGTTCAAAACGTGCTTCGCCAACGAACCGTGGCAAGGTCTAGGCTGGTTCTTCGTGGATGTCTATTCTAGTCACGTTAGGATAATCGCTTCTTATTTCCTTTTCAAGTTTGCTTGCGATCTGGTGCGCCTCTTCTATGCTGAGGTTGGGGTCGAAGCGACACTGGAGCACCAAATGTGTGGCTTCGCCGAATCTGCGAACTCTGATTCCGCGAACTTCTTTGATTTCGGGAAAGCGTTCTGCAAGGTGCTCAATGTACGAGTCTAGCTCGGCTTGGACGCCTGCCATTTCTCGGGACACGCGTTCTGACGCTGTTTCGATGTGGACGGTGACTTCCGAAATGTCTTTGCTGGCGGCCTTTATCTTTTTCTCGACTTGGTCAGCGACATCGTGCGCCTGTTTGACCGTCATGTTTGCGCTTACTTCTAAGTGAAGGTCAACGCACAGTTTGTCATCGATTCTCTGGATGTGAATGTTGTGAACGCCTCTTGAGCCCGGCGTCCCCTCAGCTGTCTCCTTCATCAGTTCCCATATGCTTTCTCGCCCATCCTCAACAGGCTCGGTGTTGACTGTGACTCTCGCGTCAGGAAATTTGAGTATGACTTCCCTTTCAACGTCGTGCGAGATTTTGTGCGCGTCTTCCCAGCTGAGGTTACTGTCCAGCAGCAGAAGCATGACCACGTCGATTCTTTTGCCGCTTACGCGCACATCCAGTTGGCGAACGCCTTTGACTTCTTTTATCGTTCCGACTTTTTTCTTGATCATTTCCTCGATTTCTTGTTCTGAACGCTCAACAATGGGAATCGGCAAAGGTGGTGCCTCACTTACATTTTGGGCCTCCAAAATATATATGTGTGCACGGTCTTGCAGTCTCGATACGCGTCAGGCAACACTAGTGCGGCTTGTGCAGGCAAGCCTTCCGAGAGTGAGGTATATATTCCTGTTTGTACACGCTAGAAATCTAGCGTTCTATGGAGATTCACTGAGATGGGCGAAGACCAGAAGCAGCAGCCGCAGGCCGACGCGAAGCTTGAGGAACTTAGCTGCGCGTTGGATGAGGAGAGGAAGCGTTCGGAAGAGTACCTTACGAGGCTGAAGTATGCGCAGGCTGATTTTGAGAACTTGAAGAAGAGGTCGGACAGGCAGCTGGGAGAGGTCAGGAGATACTGCAATGAGCGCCTCGTCGTTGAGTTGTTAGGGATCGTTGACGAGCTGGAAATGGCCGTTAGGTCTGGTCGTTCGTCCAAGTCGAATGAGGCCTTGGTTCAAGGCGTAGAGATGACTTTCAAGAAGCTTAGAAAAGTGCTTGAAAGCGAAGGAGTCTCACCCATAGAGTGCTTGGGCAAACCTTTCGATCCGACAAAGCACACCGCCGCCGCAAGAATCGAGAAAGACGATGTCGATGACTGCACGGTGGTTGAAGAAGTAAGGAAGGGGTATGCCATGGGGGAAAAAGTGATTAGACCGAGCATCGTAAAGATATCAGTTAAGTCTTCATCAAAGTCACAAAAAGGAGCGTGTTCAAATGAGCAATGTTAAACCAGGCGAAAAAGTGATTGGAATAGATTTGGGAACCACGAATTCGGCCGCAGCCATTTTTGAGGGCGGACGTGCGACAGTGATTCCGAGCGCAGAAGGCCCCACGATGGCTGGAAAGATGTTTCCTTCGGTGGTTGCTTTCACGAAGGACGGGCAGCTGCTGATAGGCGAGTCTGCGAAGCGGCAGGCAACCGCCAACCCCGAGGGAACGGTATATGAGATTAAGAGGAAGATGGGCACTGACTACAAAGTCAGCATCGCAGGCAAGGAGTACACGCCACAGCAGATTTCGGCCTTCATATTGCAGAAGATAAAGAAGGACGCTGAAACGTTTCTTGCCTCGTCGATAAGGAAGGCCGTCATAACTGTTCCAGCACACTTCAACGACAACCAGCGCCAAGCCACGAAGGACGCAGGCGAAATCGCGGGCTTCGAAGTCATGAGGATCATTAACGAACCTACCGCCGCCTGCTTGGCCTACGGCGTGGACAAGCTTGAGAAGGAAATGAAGATTCTTGTCTTCAGCTTCGGCGGAGGCACCCACGACGTGACGGTGATGGACTTCGGCAAAGGAGTCTTCCAAGTGCTGTCAACTAGCGGCGACACGCAGATCGGTGGCACCGACTTGGACAAGGCGATAATGGATTTTCTGCTTGAGGAGTTCAAGAGGCAAACAGGCTTTGACTTGAGTGGCGACAGGACGGCCATGTCAAGGATGAAAGAAGCCGCCGAGAAGGCCAAAATAGAGTTATCGACGCTACTAGCAACCGATATTGATCTGCCGTTCGTGTACTCGGATGCCTCAGGCCCGAAGCACATGCATTTGACGCTGACGCGAACGAAGCTTGAGGCGCTGGCACAGCCCATTGTACAGAAGACAGAGAGAACAATGGTGAGGGCTCTTGAGGACGCGAAGCTGGCTCCGAAGGACATTGACAAGATCATACTCATCGGCGGCATGACTAGGATGCCTTACGTGCAGCGTTTCGTGGAGCAGATCATGGGCAAGCCTGCGGAGAGAGGCGTGGACCCGATGGAGTGCGTGGCCATAGGCGCGGCCATACAGGCTGCTGTCATTACAGGCGAAGTGAAAGACCTCCTGCTGCTGGACGTCACACCGCTGTCGCTCGGCGTCGAAACACTCGGCCATGTGTTCACAAGAATCATCGACAAGAACACCACTATCCCCACGAAAAGAAGCCAAGTCTTCACCACCGCAGCCGACTTCCAAACTGCCGTCACGATCCATGTGCTTCAAGGAGAGCGGGCCATGGCGCCTGACAACGTTTCCCTAGGCATGTTTAACTTGGAGAATATCCCGCCTGCGCCGAGAGGCGTGCCTCAAGTCGAGGTGACCTTCGATATCGATGCTAACGGCATCATGAACGTCACCGCTAAAGACTTGGGCACGGGCAAGGAGGCGAAAATCACCATCACGGCTTCTACGAAGCTTTCGAAGGATGAGAAGGAGAGGATGGTGAAGGAGGCTGAGCAGTTTGCGGATCAAGACAAGAAGAAACGCGAAGAAGCTGAACTCAGAAACAACGCTGACGGCCTCATATACACGGCGGAGAAGACGAAGAAAGACCTCGCAGGCAAACTCGCACAAGACCAGACAGGCAAGATAGACGCCGCGGTTACCGCCCTGAAGGACGCCATTGCCAGCAATGATCTGGATAGGATAAAGGCCAAGTCTGACGAACTTACGAAGGTGCTTCAGGAAATAGGTACGGCGGTCTATCAGCAGGCCGCTGCCGAGTACGCCAAGCAGAAGGACCAAGCGGGCGCAGGAGGCCCAACGCCCGGCGGGCAGCCACCGCCCTCAGGCAGCGACGACAAAGTGGTTGATTCAGAGGACTACAAGGTGAAGTAGCCGAAACAGCCTTTAAGTCGATCTAGCGCATCAGCTGTTTGACGGTAGAGCATATGGCGAGCAAGCGGGGTTACTACGAGGTTCTGGGCGTCTCCAAAACTGCCTCCAAGGACGAGATCAAGGACGCGTATCGCAAGCTTGCCCTGCAGTATCATCCTGACAGAAACAAGGATCCTGACGCTGAGGAGAAGTTCAAGGAAATATCCGAGGCCTACGCGGTTCTTTCAGACGACGCCAAGCGCCAGCAGTACGACACGCTAGGCCACGCAGGCTTCGACCAGCGCTACACGAGAGAAGACATATTCAGAGGAGCCGACTTCGAATCCATACTGCGAGACATGGGTTTTGGCTTAGGCAGCATTTTCGACTTCTTCTTCGGAGACCGCGACTTCGGCGACCGAACGCCAGTCGGAAGAGACTTGGTTTATGAGTTGGAGATAACGCTCGAAGAGGCCGCAAGAGGTGCCGAAAAGGAAATCGAAATCCCGAGGACCGAAAAATGCGATGTCTGCAACGGGTCTGGCGCCACGCCTGGAACTTCGCCCAGAACATGCCCGAAATGTCGAGGCACCGGAAAAGTGCAGGACGTGAGCAGAAGCGGCTTCGGCACGTTTGTGCGTGTCATGCCTTGCTCAACGTGCAATGGGAAAGGTGTGATTATTGATTCTCCTTGCAGGGCTTGCCGTGGCCGTGGATTGGTGGAGAGGGAGCGGAAGATCACGGTTAAGGTGCCTGCGGGCATTGACGAGGGCTATCAGCTGAGGCTGCACGGCGAAGGTGAAACGCCTCCGAACCGAGGCGAACCGGGCGACCTCTACGTCCTTATCCACGTAGCCCCACACAGGCTCTTCAGACGACGCGACGACGACCTGCTGTACAACTTGAAAATCGGCTTCCCGCAAGCAGCCCTCGGCACCGAAGTGCAGACACCAACCCTAGACGGCAGCACAAATGTGAAAATTCGCCCAGGCACGCAGCCTGGCGAGATCGTTAAACTGAAAGGCAAGGGCATGCCCAGATTCAGAGGCTATGGCTATGGCGACATGCTGGTGCGTGTGGACGTTTCGGTTCCGGAGAAACTCACCGAGCAGCAGAGGACGTTGCTTGAGGCACTGGCTAAGGAGTTTGATGAGAAAGTGCAGCCGAAAGGCCGCAGGCTGAGGCTTTGAGCTCAGCCTACACCATTCGCGTGTTCCGCGAGTCTTTGTCGCGAAGCTTTGCCTTCCTTGGGATGGTTACTTGCAGCACGCCGTTCTTGTACTTTGAGGACATTGCGGCCAGCTCTAGCGAGGCTTTAGGCAGGTCGATCTTCTTGTAGAAGCTTCTGGCCTTGATTTCGATCTGGCCTTCCTTTGCATCGAGTTTGATATTGTTCTCCTCTTCGCCGGGCAGTTCCACGTAGATTCTGATGGCATTCTTTTCGTCGAAGATGTCAGTCAGTGGTTCTCGTGTTTCCTCCATGGCTTTCTTTGGGAGTTGGAACGGGTTTTCTGGTAGCGGCCGTGGTCTGTGAGGTCTCAGTGGTTCTAGTGGCTCTAGTGTATCTTCTGAACCGAAGCGGCCTTGGATGATGAAGCCTCTAGTGCCTGGTTCATTGATTTCTCTGACCTGCCAGTTGCCCTTCATTTTTCCGCCCTTGATCCCTTCCAGTATCGTGTCCAGCTCCTTCTGGAAGGTTTCCATCAGCCTGCGGTCAAGTATCTCAAGGTCTCGGAACATACCTTCGAAGTCTCGGTTGAATGACAAGCTTTCTCACCTCCGTTACAGGTCTTCCATTTCTTCCAGTGATTCGATAAGGCGGCGCAACGCGAGGCTCATCATCATGAACGCGTTTTGCCCAAACTCGGAACAGCTATACTGGCCTCGGCCTGTCTTCTCCAGAAAGCCGCCCTCGCGCAACTTGCGCGAGTTCTCCCACACGATTTTCGGGTTGAGGTGCAAGTCGCGCATGAAATCAGCGAAACTCATCGTTTGATTCTCATCCTCCACGAGATGCTGCATCATTCTGAGGCGCGTCTCATGCGACAGGGCATCGAATATCTTGGACAGCTGCTCGAAGCTTTCCTCGGCGTTCTTGAACTCGTTCTCCAGCTCCTCGCGCGGCCAGTCGGCAGGCGAAAGAGGCACTTCCAGTATCGTTTCACCGTCTCGAACAAGTTGGAGTTTCAGCCTCGTCTTACACCGCCTCCGATTATTACCACTCGGTAATTACCAAATGGTAATATATAAACATGCGCCTCGAAAAACAGCGCAA
>CAZUFK010000031.1:0-16622 GCA_964619695.1 uncultured Candidatus Bathyarchaeia archaeon | reverse complement strand
CGAACACACCGGGGGCGAGGCGGGCGGTTGCCCACTCTTGTATGTCTATGACGGCAAAGGATATTCTTACGAAAGCCTGCTCGACATACATGACCCCGAAGGCGTTGATGTCGTAACAAGTCACGCTCTGGTGACAACCCCCACACCAGTCGACAATACCTACGTTCTACGTCTCATCGAGCACCCATTGACTCATTCCAGCATAGACCAAGTCAAGATGCTAGCGATACTGGAAGACGGAAAAGTAGTGCGTTTGCCGCTGATTTCGGCCGTTCATGATGAATACGGCAACATTCTCTCGAAACTCGTATCTAGCGACGACGTGAAAGTGGAAGCCGCTGCTAACCATGTAATAACTTTGCGATTTCGTGCACTGCCGACGAGACAGAGAGTCGCGGGTTTCGTCTTCCTTATTGAAGGAAACAATCCTACATCCAAGACCTAATCAACCCATTAACCTCAACAGAGTTGCTTTGACCCACACACAAAGGGTAAAGTTTTATCCAACCAACCAAACTGACCTCGGTGCAAAAGCCAGAATCAGAGCAACGTTATGCTCTGGATTGCTTGACGCTACTGGCGAGAGAGTCCTTGGGCCAAGTTTTGGGCATCTCTGAAAGACCTCGATTGCCGCAGTTAGAAGGGCATGCGCAGAGACGGATTCGCTCGTATCTTGGTGTCAGCTTGTTGTTGATCGGGCGGAGCGTATATATACATGACATATGTCATGTAATGACGCACGTCATATTGTCTGCAATAGTCAAGGAGAATCGGAAATGAGGAATCTTCGGTGTTTGGGGATTGTTTTGGTTTTGAGTGTTTTTGTTGTTGCTCCTATTCTTTTCGTGGAATCAAGCGCTGAGTTCAGCGTTCAGGAGGCTAGTGTTCCTCAATGGTTTACAGTGGAGGGTCTTGTTGAGAGAAGGCTCAACTTGACCTATGCGGAGCTGGAGGAGTTTCCACAAGTCTCAGAGGTTACCACTCTTCAATGTGTTGGTGGCGGACAGGGAGGACCCAAAGTAACATACAATTGGACAGGCGTTCCGCTGTTCTACATTCTAGTGATGGCAAAGGTAGTGTCGGGTTCGTACCGAGAAGTCGTTTTCAACTCAACTGACGGCTTTTCAAGCAGCGTCACATTGCAGACGGCAATGGAGCCGACGACTCTGCTGGGCCTGAAGGCTAACGGGACGGATTTGGAGCGCGTGTATGGTTTGGCGAATGGTCACAAGGTGGTTTTGCCTTGCAGGTGGGGGTACAAATGGGTGAAGTGGATAAATCAGATGATAGTAGTTGACTATGATTACAAGGGCACTTACGAGTCCAGCGGGAGTTCTGACGAAGCACTCAGACCAAACTCCACCATGCCAGTAACCAACCCACCAATCCAAAACTTCACCTTTTCGAGTCCGAAAGACTACACCGTTCGCGCATTAAGCAATTCCTCTGTAGACTCATTCAGCTTCGAGCAAGGCAAGCGTCTGATCTTCAACGTTGATGGAGAATCAGGTACGAAGGGGTACTTCTACGTGATTCTTCCCAAGCAGCTGCTGGAGGGTCCTTACCAAGTGTTCGTAGATCAAAACACGACTGAGTCTTTTCAGACCGAGTATGGTGACGATGTCTATCTCTTCTTCACCTATCCCAATAATAGCCACACGGTCGCAGTTGAAGGGGCGTCTACGGCTTTGGATCACGGTGGCGGTGGCAACGTGCAAAGGCGCGTGCTGGTCTGAGAGGCGGATGCCGAGCTTCTATGCTCGTCGCCTGCGCAACCGTTGGGCACGCAACGACTCGCATCGAGGCAAAAGAGAGAACAAACGTACTCTGTCAAGAATGTGACTCTGCTTCTTGGTTCTTGTGTGTTGAATAGAACTCCGCCTAACCAATCACTTATATCGCATTGCTTGCTCCTTTAATGCTTCTGAAGGCTCGGAGAAATGCCATTTGACTGAAGGCTTTGAAAATGTGAGAAGCCAGATCGGTTTTTGCGGAATCTGGTGTGGCAGTTGCCTGGGCGGCAACGGCGCCGTACTAGAGCTAACAAGAAAATATGAGCAGATCATTAAGCGCAGCCAGCAAGCATTGGAAAAGTGGGCTCCTAAAGAGTTCGACTTCGACGAGTTTATGAAAGGCCTCGCCTGCGTACAAGCTATGCCGCCGTGTCCAGGCTGCAAAAAAGGTGGTGGAAATCCAACTTGTGAGGTAAGAATCTGTGCCGCAAAGAAAAACGTAGCCAACTGCAGCCAATGCGATGGACTTGCAGAATGCAAGGAATTCGCATCGCTGGAGCAGGGATATCCGAAAATAAAAGAAGAGCTAAGTAAAATCAAGAATGTTGGCCAGAAAGAGGTTATTGAGAAGTGGATGAGTGAACTAAAGACTAAATGGCCTCATTGCGTATTGCTCTGCGAATCGAAATAGAAAGACAATAAGCCTTCTTGCTCATCCAAACTGCCTCTTTAGAGTTCAATGTAGTCACAATTCCTGCAGTACAAGCGAATGCCGTATCGACCTTAGAGTTGATTAACGCGCGCTTATTCTGCCTGCTGCATTTGGAGAGTGGCGGTTGGAGAGGTTGCTTCGTGATTTCCTGGCGGCTAGGTTGTTGTCAGTTCGTGTTATCGTTGATTCTCAAAAAACAGATTTTTCACGTTACTTCGTGCAATCTAGGTTTGGCGTGATTTCTAGAGTACCGGGTAGTCTGTCTATCGGTCGTCTTTTCGAGGGCTGCCGCTGTGTTGGGGGTGGTGAGCGGTGACGAAGGGGAAGGCTTGGGCGATTGAGGAAGAGTTGAGGTTTAAGGAGCTTTTTTGAGGCTGGGGTGCCTGTTTCGAGTATTGCCGCTGGGCTTTTGAAGACGGCGGTGGTTGTTGCTCTCAAGTTGAGGCGTCTCGGACTAAAAGATGATCGCCGGCGGCGGAGGTTGATATCATCATCTTCCAGCTGTGGTGTGGACAAAACTTTAACCCAACCACCACCAACCACCAACCAAAAGCGACGGCGCGGAAGGGTTATAGCTGAACGCGCGCGCAACTGATTTCTGCTATTGTAGCGCTGGTTTCGAGAAATCGCTATTTGATGTGATCTTTGACCAGCCTGTCAAAGCAGATGTTCTGCAGAACGTCCTAAAGGGAGATCCAATCTGCAAATTCGCCATTCACATTTCCAGAGAATACTTGGATCAGGTAGCCCATTCAAAAGAGTGAAGCGCACGCCAATAAAGCAACGTCCCCTTTTTTTGAGGAGCCCACTAGAGCATAGTGAACAAGGGGTCTAGCGCGCGCAAGTTCAAGCTGGTGTTTTCTGTCAGAATCAGAGTTAGTGATACTAAGAGTTAATACCACAGTTTCATAAAACACATATGCCCAAAACCACGAAAACTCAACCGAGAAGAGAAAAATGAACCAAACCGACAAAACCAAACACGCAAAAACCATGATTATTGTCCTTTTCTTAGCATTGATAATAGGCTTAGCCATCGGAATCGCACTAGGCATACAACTCTACCAAATAACCATAACCAAACTCGGCTTCTGGCAAGGCAACGTAGAATCCACCAACCTCAGCGTACTAGCCGTCAGACACCAAATCCAAAGCAGCACAAAAATAAGAACGATAATCGAAATGGGAAACTCGGGCTTAACAACAATCACCTGCAACTGCACACTCTACTACAAGAATACTAGCGGAGAACAAATCGCCACACGCTCCTTCAACGTAAGCATAAACGCAGGACAAACAAAAACCCAAACCTTAACTGTAACACCAATAGACGTAAGCGAATTCGCAGGAACAGACCTAAGCGTTTTCGAATACTAACACCTATCCGTTTTCTTGGAAAACGCTAAATGCACAACAAAACAAACCTAACCCCCTCAACGGAAGCAAACAACATGGCCTACAACGAACTACGCAAAGACTACTTCCTCGACCGCTGGGTCGTCATCGCCACACAACGCGCACGAAGACCCACAGACTCTGCAAGAACACAAAAACCACCACAAACCCAAACAACCACATACCCAATGTGCCCCAGCAACGAACACATGACTCCACCAGCAGTCCTGGTTTATCTGAAGAAGGACAAAGCAATTCGAAAAACGAAGGACAAAGACGACGCTAGGCAAAAAGATTGGCTGGTTCGCGCGCGCAAGAAAACCCAAATGCTCAAAATGCCCGCTCGCTCTCATTTGTGATAATCCTGCGTATGGGCTCCTAGCAGAGTCTCGTTTAGAAGCAGACTAGTGACGCTCCACTTGCGTCTTTTGGTCAGCAATGCTTGTTGCTTTGCATGTCAAGCTTCGCAGTCTCTTAGTCGCGCTTCAACAATAATTCTGACTTGGTGTCGTAAGGTTTTAATGCGTGCTTTTGGTTCACCTTTTTCCAAGTTTGTGTGAGGGGTTTCAGTTATGGTTACTTTGAATTTGGACAAGATTTTCAGTCCGAAGAGTATTGCGGCGGTGGGTGCTAGTGATGAGGAGGGCACTGTGGGCTATTCGTTGATGCGTAATCTTATTGACATGAAGTTTGAGGGCAAGATTTTCCCTGTCAACATTCGCAAGCAGGAGGTGTTGGGCTTCAAGGCCTACGCTTCCGTCGAGCACATACCAGAACCAGTCGATTTGGCGGTTATCGCCACGCCTGCGCGAACCGTGCCCGATGTGGTCGAACAGTGCGGCAAAGCAGGCATAATGGGCTTGGTCATCATCTCGGCAGGCTTCAAAGAAATCGGAGCCGAAGGCAAAGTGCTTGAAGAGCGCATCACCGAGATCAAGAAGCGGTACGGCCTCCGCATCATCGGGCCCAACTGCCTCGGCGTGATCAGGCCCAGCAACAGCCTTAACGTCACTTTTCTAGCGAAGATGCCTAAGCCGGGCAACATCGCCTTCATCTCGCAGTCAGGCGCGCTAGGCTCGGCAATACTCGATTGGGCCATGCATGAGAACATTGGCTTCAGCAACTTCGTAAGCATCGGCAGCATGATCGACGTGGATTTTGGCGACTTGATTGACTATTTTGGAACTGATCCGAAGACGAAGAGCATCCTCATGTACATCGAAGGTCTCAGCGACGCCCGCAAATTCATGAGCGCCGCGAGACACTTCGCGTGCACAAAGCCGATAATCGTCATCAAGACGGGCAAGTACAGCGAAAGTGCCAGGGCCGCCGCCTCGCACACAGGTTCGCTCACTGGCGAAGACTTCATTTATGATAAGGCCTTCAAGCGCGCGGGCATGGTCAGAGTAGACGAGATCGCCGACCTGTTCAACTGCGCAGAAGTATTGGGCACTCAACCATTGCCCCGAGGGCCGAACATTGCCATAATCACCAACGCAGGAGGCCCAGGCGTGATGGCCACTGATGCCGTCATCTCCAAAGGCGGCAAGATGGCCAAACTCAGCCCTAAGACAATGGAAACGCTCGATAGCGTCCTTCCCAGCTTCTGGAGTCACGGCAACCCAATAGACATCCTCGGAGACGCGAAGGCCGACCGCTACAGGGCCACGGTGGAGGCGTGTCTCAACGACGAAAGCATCGACGGCCTCCTCATCATATTCACCGCACAATCCGTAGGCAACCCCGTCGAAATCGCCAACGCAATAACCGAACTCGTGAAAAGCCAAACCTACCACAACAAAACCATAGTGACCAGCTTCATGGGCTACGGACCCGTGGAAGAGGCCAACAGAATCCTCAACCAGAACAACATCCCAACCTACACCACGCCCGAACAGGCCGTCAAAACCTACATGTACATGTACCAGTACAAGAGCAACTTGGAACTGCTGTACCAGACGCCTGAAGAACTGCCCGTAGACGTTACTCCTCCGAAACGCCCGTTAATGGTTATCATGCGCAACGTCGCCAACGAAGGTCGCGAAATCCTCAACGAAGCCGAAGCCAAAACCTTCCTCGAATACTACAACTTCCCCGTCGTCAAAACCAAAACCGCACGTAGCGCCGACGAAGCCGCCACAATAGCCTCGCAGCTCGGCTATCCAATCGTCATGAAAATCCTCTCGCCACAAATCGTGCACAAAACCGACGCAGGCGGCGTCGTCCTCGACATAAACAACGAAAACGAACTCCGCGAAGCCTATGACCGCATCATGCAAAAAGCCAAAGAATACAACCCAAACGCAGACATACTAGGCGTTACGGTTCAGCGCATGATCAAACAAAAAGGCTACGAAGTCATAATCGGCTCAAAAACCGACCCGCTCTTCGGGCCTGTGATACTGTTCGGCATGGGCGGAATCGGCGTCGAGCTGTTCAAAGACTTCTCCATAGGCCTTCCGCCCTTGAACCAGACGCTGGTCAGGCGGATAATGGAGGAAACCAAGGTCTACCAGCTTCTCAGAGGCTACCGAAACGTGCCTCCAGCCAACATCAAACTCCTCGAAGAAATAATGGTGCTCTTCAGCCAAATGCTCGTAGACTTCCCACAGCTGAGAGAGGTTGACATCAATCCGCTTTTCATAAACGAGAAAGAAGCCTTCGCCTTCGACGCCCGCATCGCAATCGACAGAAACAAAGTGTTCCAGAAGCTTGAGCCGCACGCGCACCTCGTCATAACGCCCTACCCGAAGAAGTACGAAACCGTGTGGAAGATGCGCGACGGGCGATCAGTGCTGCTCAGGCCCATTAAGCCTGAGGACGAGCCTCTGTGGGAGGAGATGTTCCAAAGCTTCAGCGAAGAATCCATCCGCTACAGGTTCTTCCAAATCATCAAGGATACGCCTCACGAAACACGAATACGTTACACCAACATCGACTATGACCGCGAAATCGCCATCGTGCCTGAACTCACCGAGGACGGCAAACGCAAAATCCTCGGAGTCGTCCGCGTAGGCATCGAACCCGACGGCAAAGCAGGCGAAATCGCCTTCATCGTCGCCGACCCCTGGCAGGGCTACGGCCTCGGAACGAAACTTGTAGATTACGCAATAGAAATCGCCAAAGACATGAAAATCGAAACCCTCTACGCCATCATGCTGCCTGACAACTTCCGGGCCATCAACCTCATGAAGAAAATGGGCTTCACCATCACATACCCACAAGACGGAACCGTAAAAGGCACGGTCAACCTCAAAGAAGAAGAACAGGTCCAACGTGCAGAACCTGAGGCCACTGCAGAACCGCAAATCGAAACACAAACAACCCAAATCGAACAAAAGCAGGAAAAAGAAGCACAAGCAATCTAGCAACAGACTATGCACCCGTTTGCGGGGGCACAGCGTCTATTCTTCGTGAGCGGTTTTCTCAACCTTGAAAGATGACACGTTGCCAGTCACTGCATCAATTCTGAACGACAGCTTGTCTTCGAAGTAGCTTGCTTGCACTATCCAGCACTTGGCCTTGTCGTCATATTCAGCCTCATAGAACGAACTCGGGATCGTGTACCGCCACATCGACTTTGCAGCCTCAATAGCGATCTCTTTCGCCGCTCTTTCGTCACCAACACGCAACGCTTCATTCATCAACATTCACCATCCTAAGTCAATATGCCAGAAACCAACAAACCTCTCAACTCTGAACACATGGGCTAGAGGCGATTCTGGAGGCATGGGCTCCTTGAATTCGCCTTTTTCAGCTCTTCCAGGTGAGCCTTCTCGCCAGCCGAATTCACGACTTGCTGGTTTGCGTTCACAAACTGCAACGTGTGATACAGAGTTTCTTCGCCTGTCAACTGCCATTTGAAGTAACATCCTTTCTTGATGCCGTTGGGCTTCAGCGTCTTCAGGTAGGCCACAGCATAGCTGCAGTGTCCGACGATTTCACAAGAGGCGCACTTACCCCAATCGTCGGGATACGCGCAAGGGCCGCAAGCTATGTGGCAAGCCCTCTTGCCTGGAAACAGATTGACTCTAACATCGCCTTCACATCTACAACAGTCATTTTCCCATGATTTGGAACTAGACATTTCGCTCTCTCCAATCATTTGTCTTGTAACTATCATGTTGTATAGGTCAAATATAAGCATTATTTTACAATTGTAAAAGAAACACGCATGTAATGATCATGAAGCTTATTGAAGCTTTTGCAAATGTCTGCTGCAATGGCTGCGTCTTTTTTTGTTGGGAATCAAGCCTCTTGGCAGACAGCAACGTCAACTAATACAAAGAAACACAAATCATGAACGAGGCCAGAGATTGTCAAAAAATACGTTGATTACTCCCGCTATTGCTTGCCTTCCTTTGGCAAATCATAGACAAACTGGTTGTCCTGCTCGCCCACGATTGACACTTTTCCAAATTGCCTCATAGCGATCAGATGCTTCAGAAGCTTCGATTTCTCAATTCCTGTAGCCTTCGAAAGCTTCTCAACCGTCGACGGACCCTGACTCTTCATCTCTCGAACTATAAGGTTCCTCTCTCTAGCGCGCTCCTGCATCGCCTTAGTCTTTTCAGGGTCCACCGCTGGCTTTTCAGACAAGACTTCCGCTTCCTCAGAAACAAGCTTCACGCAAAGCCGTATATAAAAATAGTTGGCAACGAGGCCAACAATCCACGTAGGATTCAGCCTCACAAGCCATACACAAATAAATCCTTGTTCACGAATAGAATAGGATGGAGAAATTCTTGCGAAAAAGCTTGTCCGAAGCCAGATTCGAAGAAATGAAGGATAAAGGCTTCGAACTGATTCGGGTAGTTGAAATGATGTGCGAAGTCTGCGAGAAACCCATGAGCACGAGAGAAAAGCTACTCAGAAGGATTCAGATCCTAAACAAGGAAGACTTTGAAAGCCTCTTGAACAGGGCATCGGTTCATGACCGCGCCGAAGTTGATTTCGAAAGCAGCAAGGTCTACTTTTACGACCACGATTTTCCAGGCGACATACACCCAGCGTGCGTAGAGAAACTGTAGACTGGGCGGAGACTCAAATCAGCTGGTAGAGATACTGGCCGTTCTTTTCTCCAGCTTCACCTATTCTGCCGTCTCTCCTGAGGGCAATCAGATGTTGCACCGTCTTGTTCGGTTGAAGCCCAGTCAACTGTGTAAGTTCCTCAGCGGTGAGGGGACCTTTCTCTTTCAAGGCATGCATTATCAGGTTTCTCTCAATCTCAACATGCATGATTGAACTGACTGCCTGCCGATATTTGCCCTCCTCGATCTCCACCCTTATCTGTGATCTTCCCACGACCCATCGAAGCCTCTGCGACTTGAAAGCATCTATCGCCGCATCAGTCCTCTTTGCATCACCAGTCAGTCTGAAGGGGCTGGGTCCAAGTCGTCTTATCTCCTCTGTCATCTCTCTGATTAGCGCCGCCCATTTTCCGCCTTCGCTGGCCGAAATCCATTCGAGTCTCAGGCGTTCAGGCTCAATCCCCGCGCTTCTCACGGCTTCCTTCAAATAGTCGTACCTCTTTTCCATCATGAAGTTACCTTTCTGATAATGGCAGTCTCCAGGATGGCATCCCGCTATCAAGACGCCGTCAGCACCCATTCTCAACGTCTCCAGCACCAAGGCTGGGTCCATCCGTCCCGTGCACATTATCCTGACTATCCTAATGTTTGGCGGGTACTCAAAGCGGCTTGTTCCAGCAAGGTCTGCTCCAGCGTAGGAACACCAATTGCAGCAGTAGCCTACAATCAACGGCTCAAATTCCTGTTTTGTCTCTCCTTCTTCAGCGACAGTTTTCACCATTTAAGCCCTGACCTCCTTTAGGCTTTCGGGAATCAGAAGCGCCTTCACCTGCGCCAAAATCTGGTGGTCTCCATAGTGGCGCATGGTTATGGCTCGTTTCGGGCATTCAGCCGCGCATGAACCGCAGCCTCGACACAATACTTCGCGGATTTTGGACTTTCCATCCTCGATTTTTGGCGCCCCGTATGGGCATATTTCTTCGCATAATCCGCAACCTATGCATTCATCTTCATCCACGACGGCTGTCGTGGCCTCGGAACTGACCTTTCCGTTGCCCATCAGAATCGACGCTCTGCCGGCTGCTGCCTCGCCTGAGATTATGCTCTCTGAAACGTCTTTCGGTCCACTAACTGTGCCTGCGATGAAGACGCCGTCAACGTTCGTGTCCACGGGCCTGAGTTTCAGATGAGCCTCCATGACGAAGCCATCGGTCCCTATCGGGATCTTGAGCATTCTGGCATGGATGATCTCGTCCTTGTTCGGAATCAGTGGCGTCGAAAGCACGACCCAATCGGCTGGGAAATGCACTTCCAATCCAGACAGTGCGTCATAAGCTGTCACTTGGAGCTTGCCTTCCTGTGTCTGCGTGATTTCTGGGCGAACCTCTTCTATGTGCCTTATGAACCTTACTTCAAGGTCTCTTGCCTTCCTGTAGAAATCCTCGTACTCCTTGTAGACACGAAGATCGCCGAAAAGAATCACAATGTCGGTCTTTGGAGAAGCTTCCTTTACGAGTATCGCGTTCTTTATGGCGTTCATGCAGCAAATCCTTGAACAGTAAGGCCATCCTTCGTCCTTGCGGGCCTTCAGAATTTTCCTCAGCAACTCTGCCGTGTCCGATTTTGGAAAGGCCTCAAGCTCTGAAGGCTTGATCTCGCCTTTTCTCGCGCCCACACACTGTATCATCACGACTCGCTTTGGCTGCCCGATTTCGCCTTTCTTCAGCTTCTCGTCCAGTTCCCGCTGTGTTATCACGTGGTCATTCACGCCATACTCGTACACTCCGTTTGGAGGCGTGTAGTTCGACGAGCCAGAAGCCACGATCACCGTGCCCACGTTTACTTCCCTATCACCATCAGCACCCGCCAAGACAGCGTTAAAGTTGCCCACGTATCCCGAGACGTCTTTCAGCGTCGTGGAGGCCATGAACTCAACGTTCTTGTGAGACTTCACGCTCTCGACCAGTGGATCCACGACCTCTGAGGCTTCTGCCAAAGTCGGATAAAGCCTGTAGAGCCTATTGGTCATTCCACCCGGCTCCTTTTCTTTCTCAATGAGATACACTTTGAAACCTTGATCAGCCATAGAAAGCGCTGCAGTCAACCCAGCCACTCCGGCTCCAATCACAAGCGAAGCACCTTTCACCTCAACCTCGGGTTCAGATTGAGGCTCCAGAAGAGCGGCTCTCGCCACTGCCATCCTAACTATGTCTTTGGCTTTCAGCGTGGCCTTTTCGAGCTCATGAGGATGCACCCAGCTGACATGCTCGCGGATGTTTGCCATTTCAAACAGGTACGGGTTCAGTCCTGCCTCCTTGCAGGCAGCCCTGAAGAGGGGTTCATGCGTTCTTGGTGTGCAAGAGGCTACGACAACGCGACTTATGTTCTGCTCCTTTATCGCGTGCTTTATCGCCTCCAGTCCGGCTTCTGAGCACGTGTAAAGGTTGTGTTCGGTGTGGACAACGTGTGGAAGCGTTTTTGCATATTCAGCTACGTCTGGAACGTTGACTACGCCGCCGATGTTGGTGCCGCAACTACAGATGAAAACTCCTACGCGTGGTTCCTCCTTCATCTAAGAGACCTCCGTTTTCGCCAAGACCTCAGCCACCCGCGCTGCCGTGGCGCTCCCTTGGATTATGGAATCAGGAATGTCTCCCGTCTTTGGTCCAAGACAATACCCGCAGGCAAAGATTCCAGGGGCAGTCGTGTCAAGTGGCCTTTTCACGGCATCTTCTGGCTTAAGAAAGCCGTAGCCATCCAGTCCTATGCCCAAAGTCTTCGCCAAATCCTGCACCCCTTTGCTTGGAATCAATGCGGAGGACAGCACAACCATGTCGAACGTGATATTCTGCACGGTCCTCGTTATGGTGTCTTCGAACGAAATCAGCAGATTAGACGAGGCTGGGTCTTCGAAAAATTCTCCCGGGTTGCTTCGGATGAACTCTATTCCGAACTCGGATTTCGCCCTGTTCACGAACTCTTGGAATCCCTTGCCAAAGGCTCGCATGTCAATGTAGAAAATCGTCACAAGCGAGTCTGGTTCATGCTCTTTTATCAGAACTGCGTCCTTGACTGCGTATTTACAGCAGATACTAGAGCAGTAGGAATGGTCTATCCATCCTCTTCTGTCACGGGAACCCACGCACTGTATGAAGGCTACGCTTCTGGGGATCCTGCCATCTGAAGGCCTTATCAAATGCCCTCCCGTTGGCCCAGAAGCACACAACAACCGTTCCAGCTCCATCGCCGTGATCACATTCTTGTAGCGTCCGTATCCAAAGTGCGCGATCGCCGACGGGTCGAACACGTCAAATCCCGTGGCCACAACTACTGCTCCGACACTCAGCTCAGTTTCCTCAGGCTTCTGCTCTCTGTTCACGGCTCCCGATGGACAGACTTTTTCGCATAGCCCGCATTCAACGCAGCTTTCCTTGTCTATCAAAGCCACTCTGGGCACTGCCTGCGGGAAGGGCATGTAAATCGCCTTTCTCATTCCGATATTCTCATCAAACTCGTTGGGTGCCTCTTGTGGGCAGTTTTCTGAACAAGTGCCGCACCCTGTACATTTCTTTTCATCCACGTACCTGGGCTTTTTGATGATTTTGACCTTGAAGTTGCCAACTGATCCTTCCAGGCTTTTCACTTCCGAATATGTGAGCAACGTGACGTTCGGGTGATGGGCACATTCTATCATTTTTGGGGCCAGAATGCACATAGAGCAGTCCATCGTGGGAAATGTCTTGTCCAGTTGTGCCATCCTTCCGCCGATGCTTGGTCTTCTCTCCACAAGATAGACTTTGAAGCCTCTGTTCGCTAGGTCCAAAGACGCCTGTATGCCAGCCACTCCGCCGCCGATCACCATTACTGCTTTCTTCATTTCACTTTGCCTCCACCATACCCAGGAGCCCTGTTATGGGAATCCGGTGAGCCCTGATCTCCCAATCTTCAAGTTTCATGCCCATCGCCAGACGAAGCATCTCCGCGAAATTCAAAACCGGAAGATTGTACTCTTCACTTGAGTGCCTTCTGATCTCTACCTGTCCCATGTCCATCTCGAGATAACAGAAGGGACAAACGGTGACTATTGCACTAACGCCAGCTCTTTTCATTGAATCCAGCTTTTGTTTCGCGACGCTCAAGGCAACGTCGTCCTTGATTCCTCGCAACGGCCCTCCGCAACAAGCCTCTTTCCTTTCATAAGGAACCGATACGGCGCCAGTGGCTTGAACAAGCTCATCCAAGGCCGCGACGCCTGTGCGCTCTCCAAAATGAATTCTCTTCGGCTTCGTCAAATGACAACCAGGCTGAACCGCCACTCGAAGGCTATTGAAGGGCTTCTTGACAGCATCCTTGACTTTTTCCAACCCCACATCCTCATACAACGCGTCGCTGAAGATCTTCACATCCGTCTTTCCCTTGAACTCCAAGCCAACATCTGCAAGAATACCGTTAACCCCATTCCGGATTTCTCGATTTTCTTTCAGAATTGTGTTCGTTGCCAGAAGTGATTCATAACAGTCATTGCATAAGGTCAGTATGTTGAGGCCCATCTGCTCAGCTACACATAGGTTTCTGGCAGCCAGAGCAAGCCAACTCGTGTAATCCATCGACTGTATGCTGAAAGGCGCGCAACAGTTGGCGCCTTCCATATCTACGAGCTCGATTCCCAGTTCGGGTGCAATCTTGCGGACAGAATTCTCGTACTGCGGTTCCCTAGCCGGTATCAGACAACCCAAGAAGAACGCGTATTTCATAGGCTCACGAACCTTTGCTGACCAGTTTGTCAAAAGATGTTCTTTTCAGAATCTTCTTGACAGCATCCACATCAACTGTGGGTGCCTTGCCTAATCCATGCTTCTCTCTTTGAGCCGAAGCCATTCTGCTAGGAACCACGACGCGTCCGTTCTCGAACAGGCTTCTTGCTTGGACCAGTATCCCCTCGGGAACCTTTCCTTCCCTGACCGCCAAATTCCTTATTGCAAACATGACTTCACCGACATCTCCTAACTGAGGGCATCTGTCAAGACACGTGAAGCATGAAAGGCAATACCACGGTAACTCTTCGCCCAAAACGTCTGAGCGCAAACCAAGGATAATCATCTCCATCAATTTTCTAGGGTTGTGTTCTGGCACGACTCTGGAGACAGGGCAGCTGCTTGTACACCTTCCACACTGTATGCATGCCAAAACGCCTCTGCCTCTCGGCGTGTTCGCAACCTCATGCATGAAGTCCTCATCTAGGTTACTCAACAAGAATCACCATACTCCTATTCTCTGAGGGGCATCGTAGGCCAATAGAAGTATAGGTTCTCACACATATTTTAAGGCATTGATGGAACATTTCTCTATTTTCTGGCTCTTTGTCAGAGAGCTCTGAGTAACATTGAGATTTCGCGAAAGATCATCATCACATTAATAAGGAGGTTTACTTATGGAAAGTTTTTGAATCCATTAGATTGGGGAATAAAAATGGATGATAAAGTCGGTGCGGTTCTTGTTGTCGGCGGTGGAGTTGCTGGCATACAGGCATCATTGGATCTGGCGGATTCTGGTTTCAAGGTTTACCTTCTAGATGAATCCACAAGTATCGGCGGAACCATGGCACAACTAGACAAAACGTTCCCCACGAACGATTGTTCCATGTGCATCTTGGCGCCAAAGCTTGTCACTGCCGGCAGGCACCCGAACATTCAGCTAATCACTCATTCTGAACTGAAAGAAGTCAACGGCAAGGCCGGCAACTTCGAAGCAACAATATTGAAACGCCCACGCATGGTGAACATGGAAAAATGCACGGGTTGCGGAATGTGTTCGCAGAACTGCCCGATCGAGGTTCCGAACGAGTTTGACGTTAACATGGGCATGAGAAAGGCCATCTACGTTCCTTTCCCACAGGCAGTCCCCCTCAAGTACGCCATCGACGTGGAAAACTGCATCAAATGCCACCTGTGTGAAAAAATATGCCCAGCCAAGGCCGTAGATTTCGATCAGCAGCCTGAAACTGTCAAGATCAACGTTGGATCCGTGATTCTGGCTCCCGGCTTTGAGGAATTCGATCCACACCTGAAAAGCGAATACGGTTATGGAAAGTTCCTGAACGTGGTTTCAAGCATCGAATTCGAACGCATGATGAATGCTTCCGGTCCTTTCGGCGGAAAGATCGTGCGGCCATTCGACGGCAAGATACCAAGGAAAATTGCCTTTATTCAGTGTGTCGGCTCACGCGATGTCCAACTCGGAAACAACTATTGCTCAGCTGCCTGCTGCATGTACGCCATAAAAGAGGCAGTCATAGCCAAAGAGCACAGCTCCACGCCGTTGAACTGTAAGATTTTCTACATGGACATGCGAGCCTATGGGAAAGAGTTCGACGCCTATTATGAACGAGCCAAGGGCGAGTGGCAGATAGGATTCGTGAGGTCGAGAGTGGCAAGTGTAACCGAGGACCCACTGACTGGCAACCTCTTCCTTCACTACGTTGAAGACGAGGAACCGAAGGTGGAGGAGTTCGACATGGTCGTTCTCTCAGTTGGCATGAAGCCACCGAAGAACGTCGAGAAACTCGCCAGCATCACAGGCATAAAGCTCAACAAGTACAACTTCTGTGAAACAGGCACTTTCTCATCCGTCGAAACATCAAAGCCAGGAATATATGTTTGTGGAGCATTCGCCGGGCCGAAAGACATTCCTGAAAGCGTGGCCCAGTCAAGTGGCGCTGCATCAAAGGCAATGTGTGTGATCGCAACTGAAAGAGGGAAACTTGTCAGAAAGAGAGAGTTTCCACCTGAAAGAGATGTGAGCGAAGAAGAGCCACGCGTAGGCGTGTTCGTCTGCCACTGTGGCGTCAACATTGGCTCAGTGGTCAACGTTCCAGAAGTGGTCAAATACGCCAAGACGCTACCAAACGTGGCCTATGCCGAAGAAAACCTCTACACATGTTCACAGGACGCACAGAAACTGATTGCTGAAAAAATCCGACAACACAACCTAAACCGCGTTGTTGTTGCCTCATGCACTCCTAGAACGCATGAGCCACTGTTCAGGGAGACTGTTCAAGAGGCTGGCCTCAGCCCGTACCTGTTTGAAATGGCAAACATCCGCGACCAGTGCAGCTGGGTGCACATGCACGAGCACGAGAAGGCAACCGAGAAAGCCAAAGACCTTGTTGGAGCCATGGTCGCAAAAGCTAGGCTTCTGAAACCATTGAAGAAGCCGATGATAAGTGTTACACCCGTCGGCCTAATTATCGGCGGCGGCGTTGCAGGCATGACAGCCGCCTTGGAGCTGTCAAAGCAAGGATACGAAGTCCACCTTGTCGAAAGAGAAAAGGAACTGGGTGGGCATTTACGCAAGATTCACTACATGCTTGAAAAGGATGATGATCCGCAAGAGAAACTAGAGGCACTAACAAAGGCCGTCATGGAAAGCAACAAGATACACGTGCACACCTGTGCCGAAGTGATTGACGTCTACGGTTTCGTTGGCAACTTCAAGACCAGGATAAAACAACAGAAAGGCAAGGAAATAGAGATTGACCATGGCATCGTAATCGTAGCCACAGGCGCAGTTGAATACGAACCCACCGAATACCTCTACGGCAAAGACCATAGAGTTATGACGCAGCATGAGCTTGAAGAGCAGATAGCCAATGGAAAATTCAAGGCCAAGAACGTTGTCATGATCCAATGCGTCGGAGCGCGCACGAAGGAAAAGCCGAACTGTTCAAGAATTTGCTGTGGCCAAGCCGTCAAG
>CAZUFK010000030.1:0-16878 GCA_964619695.1 uncultured Candidatus Bathyarchaeia archaeon | reverse complement strand
GGACAGAGCACCAGCCTCCTAAGTTGGGGGTCGTGGGTTCAAATCCCACCACGCCCGCCACAAACAAACTCCGAACCTTTGCAGATTTCCCATAGCGATCACTTGCTTTTTCTGAAAAGCATGTCTTTTACATGTTGCATACTGTCCAGAGAACTGCCAGCGCGGCATTCGAAGGAGGGTCACAAGATGTGACTACAAGACGTGCGTCGCCCTTTATACGCGCATTCGGCTAGGTCTCACTCAGAGGGGCGGAGAATGGCACCTCTGGCCAAAGAAGAAACGTGTCTTGCGTGCGTTCAGAAAAAAGTCATTGAATACACAATCTGCGTGCGCTTCCAGAATGCTAAAATAGGGTGCTTGGTCCTCTAGTCGGAAAAGAAGGGCAAGTCATGACTTTCCTCGAGACTCTGAGACGGGAATTCTCGTTCATAAAAGGCAACTATGCGGTTATGATTGCAAGCTGGATAATCGTAGATTTCGCCAGTGAGCTGCCGGCCACGTACTTTGGACTGTACGTGCTTGGACTTGGCGCCACTGAGACCATTCTGGGCGTTGTAGGTCTTTCGCAGTTTCTGGCTTTGGCTTCGATGCAGTTTCCAGGCGGCTATCTAGCAGACAAGTATGGAAGAAAATGGCTTATTTCGACCATGACCTTCGGCGTGGCGCTGAGCTTCATCATCTATGCAGCCGCACCCTCGTGGCCCTTCCTGCTCGTCGGCGTCGTGCTCATGAGCATTTTCAACTCGACTTATCAGCCAGCCCTGAACGCAATGATTTCTGACTCGCTACCCGCAGAAAGGAGAGGGATGGGATTCAGCATAGTGATGCTTATAGCCAGCGTCTCCACGACGCCAAGCCCGGCTATCGCTGGCGTGCTGCGTGCGGAGTTCGGCCTAATTAACGGCATGAGAATAGCCTACGGCATCGTTGTGGCCCTCTTTCTGGCTGCAGCCTGCCTCAGGTTCTTCGGTCTGAAGGAAACCGTCGTAAGCACGTCTAAGCCGCATCTAAGAGAGATCTTTCAAAGCTATCCGACCGCCCTGAAGGAAAGCTTCAGCGTGTGGAGAAAACTGCCCAAGTCGATGCTCTACTTGTTCGTAGCGTTCTCCATAACGACCTTTGGCTTCTCCGCCGCCAGCCTCCTCACGGTTGTCTACGCCACGAAAGTGCTCCTCATAGACGAAGTAGTGTGGGCCTTCGTCATTGCCGTTGTGCCTGTGACCACTATAATCTTGGCCATACCGGTAGGCAAGCTCGTGGACAAAGTGAAGCGGAAAACACCTCTCCTCGCCGCCACGCTGATCTTCGGACTGGCGATGTGGATCTTCGTTTATGCAGACCTAGCGAGGGTCGCCTTGTCTCTGATCCTCATAGGCGCGGGACAGGTGATGATGAACGCATCCTTCGGAGCACTACAAACGGATTTGACCCCCAAGGAGCAAAGAGGAAGAGTGAACGGCTTCATCAACTTCGCCAACTACATAATCATGGCCTCGGGCAGTCTACTGGGCGGATACCTATATGAGCACGTGGATCCCAAACTGCCCTTCCTAATCGCTACGGCAACCGTCCTGCCCTCGTTTCTGCTGATACTCGCGTTAGTAAAAGAACCGGAGAAAAGAGAAGAATAGCCCACGACTACGCGCCAAAGATACGGCGACCAGCAACACCTCTGTAGAAACATGCTAATATTATGCGATTCAACGCCATCCAGAAGAACCTAAGGCTGACGGAGGTTCAACCGCTTGGTCATAAATGGAGCGTTCTCACGGCCGCGGCGAAGCAGCAGCCATATTCATTCAAAGCGAGGCTGAAGAGCGTACAGACTAAAATGGTGAAAGTGGAAATCGTGGCTGCGCTTTTCTCGGTTTTAGTAAAGCACAGTGTAATTTTCGGTCTTTTATGAATATAACTTTTTCGTGTAATAGAGTCTTCAAGTGCGCTGTATCTTAATCCTGCGGGTTTTCGACTGGATACGTGGCTATTTTCGATGGCGTTTGATTCTTTCCTGTTTTTGGGCTTTTCGGCGCCAGTCTTTCTTCCTCTGCGTCTCTATGAAAGCCCTGCCGTGGTGATATTGAGACCCATCGTCTCCGCGGTACTGGCTTATGCTCCTGTAAAACGTCGCGTAGTCAACCTGCTTCTGCTGCAACGCGGTAACGCTCTGGTTCAGCTGCCGCCTCCCTTCAGGACTCGCAGTCCTGTCAAACGCGGCAGAATAGGCCAAATAGGCCGCATGGAACAGAAAATCAGAAGAGTCATCAATCAACAGTTTCTCAGGTGAAGCAGCTTCCTTGCTGCCTGATTCTTCAGTCATAGTTTCCCAGTCTTCTGCAACTACCTAGAGTAGTACGCTTCCCCTTTTATAGATAACCTCCCAAGAGCAAGCCGATTCGCTAGGATATGTTGCGCCTTCACAACACGAAGCCAACTCAATCAGGCATTCAGATGCCTATGAGTACTGAGGAACATGAAAAAGGCACTGTGGTCTGAGGACGATATGGATGCTGAATGCGCGTGATAGACCTCCTGCCTGTGGCGTTCGTTGGCGCTTAGCCTAGCGCTCTTATCCGCTCGATCTCCTCCCGAATTTCCTTTTCCATCTTCTCTTCTGAGGGCGGACCCAAGAAGGGCATTCTGCCATTCACGAGCAAGGCAGTGCTCATGGCCCCGCATTCTCGGGCAAGCTTGCAGTTCTCCCAAGAATCCAGCACTTCGAGAACGATGTGCTTTGCGTCAAATTTCGCCAAGACTCTCCGAAGCCGTTCAAGAATCAGATGGTTAAACGGGCACTGTCCTGAGCAAAAGTAGATCACGTGAACTGGTAGCGAATCAGTGGGCTGAGGCTCGAACCTCATCGTGACAGGCTTTTGAACGGGCGTTCGCGTGGCCCCGATGCTTAAGGTGAACAGGTCAAAAGGCTCAGTTCCTCCAAGCTTGTAAAGCGTCTTCTCAAGCTGAAAGCCGTGTTTGAGGTAGATTCCGCGGTTGATCCATTCAGGACCTCGACTGACAAGAGTCTTGACTTGCTGCATGTTTAGCTGGCGAAGCCGCTCTAACGCTACTTTGAGAAGTGCCGAGCCAACGCCCTTGCCTTCGAATTTCGGCTTGTAGATGCAGGTGACCAAAGCCGTTTTCCCGTAATCGTCGGCGGGAACTGGGGCGTATTCTGCGGAGACGTATTCTATGAAGCCTACGGGCCGGCGGTCGTAGTAGGCTATCTGGGCCACTGAGCCCAGCTCAGCCAAGCGTTTCTTGAGCCACGCCCGCTTCTCCAGTATCCCTCCCTGAAAAGCGGCGTATTTCGGCGAGTCCTTCGGAAGCAAACACAGGTGGATCTCATCGTCAAAGAGGTCTTCGTCAACCTCTTTAATCTTGACAGACAAGCTTTCACCAAATAACCAATAATGCAACTTGCACCTAAATAGGTTCGCATATTACCTTCAGCAAGTCAGACCGAGTGATGATGCCGACTACTTTCTTGCCCTTGGCCACAAGCACGCCTTGGCGAGTCTTCAGAAGTCCCCGAATGCTTTCGACTTCAGCCTCCTCGTCAACGATCGGCAAAGCCGCGACCATAACCTTCTCCGCCGTCTCATCAACGATGCCTGAACCCAAGCGCCGCATGATAGACTCCTCAGTCACGGTCCCCACCACCCTGCCGCCAACGATCACGGGAACCTGAGAAATCCCATGCCTCACCATCTTCTCGCTCACGTCTAGAATCTTGTCCCCGGGCTTCGTGCAGATCACGCCTCGGCTCATTATGTCCATGCATTTCTTCTTTTTCCGCTGATTCAGAACCTGCAGAACCCTGTTGACCGTCGAAAGTCGTGGGTCAACCTTTCCTTGCTCAATTTTCGCGATGTGCGCCTGTGAAATCCCAACAAGCTCCGCTAAGCGTTTCTGCGTTAGGCCTGCTTCCAGCCTCAGTCTTTTGAGCAGATCGCTCGTAACTGCCGAAATATAACCACCAGTTATGTCTAGCTATAAGTTGATACAGTAAAATATATATTTGTCGCTACACATACAGCGTAAACTTCACAGGAAAGGAGATTTAAACATGCGTAACATCGTCGTGGACAATCTAAAACAGACGCCACTTGAAAAGCAACGGATGGAAATAGTCGAACGCAAAGGGCTTGGCCATCCAGACTACATTTGCGACGCCGTAATGGATCAGGTTTCCATACAGCTCAGTAAGACATACTTGGAGAAGGCAGGCGCGATCTTGCACCACAACGTCGACAAATCCCTTCTCGCAGCAGGCGAATCTGAACCGAAATTCGGCGGAGGCAAGGTCCTGCAACCCATGCTGTTCGTCTTCGGCGATAGAGCCACTAGCCAAATCGACGGCGAAAAGATAGATGTGGATGAAATCGCCATAAAGGCCGCCAAAAACTGGTTCAAGAAGAAGATGCGTTTCATAGACCCAGATGAGCACGTGAAGTACCAAAGCGAGCTGAAACCCGGCTCAGTAGGCCTCACGGACATTTTCAAGCGAAAGGGCCACGTGCTCGGCGCCAACGACACCTCAGCCGCCGTAGGCTACGCACCCCTAACACGCACCGAAGAAACCGTCTTCAAAACCGAACACTACCTGAACTCCAAGGAATTCAAACAACGCTTCCCAGAATCAGGCGAAGACATAAAGGTAATGGCGTTCAGAAACGGCAACGACCTACAGCTGACAGTGGCCATGGCATTCGTAGACCGCTACGTAAACAGCGAAGCCGACTACTTCGAAAAGAAAGAAAAAATCCTAGACGAAATCCATAGATACGTGGCAGTCAACACGGACTTCGACAGTGTCGACGTTAAGCTCAATACGTTGGACATGAAGGGCAGAGGCTTAGGCGGGCTGTACTTGACTGTGTTGGGCACGAGCGCTGACAGCGGAGACTCAGGCCAAGTGGGAAGAGGCAACCGCGTGAACGGCCTCATATCGTTGAACAGGCCATTCTGCTCCGAAGCCGCAGCGGGCAAAAACCCCGTCAGCCACGTAGGCAAGATCTACAACTTCCTCACGTTCCGAATTGCCCAACGAGTCCACAAAGAAGTCTCAGAACTCGACGAGGTCTACATCTGGCTCCTCAGCAAAATAGGCAGCCCCATCGATCACCCAGCCGTCGCAGCCGCACAGGTTGTCCTGAAAGGCAACAACCACATCGACAAAGTCAAACGCGAAATCAACGATGTGCTTGACAGTGAACTCGAAAACATAGAGAAGTTCTGCATGGAACTCGCCGAGGGCAAGATCCCAAGCTGCTGACACTCCAAGAACGCACGCAACGCAAGCAAAGCACCATTTCTTATTTTCCTCATGTGTATTTCATTCTGAGTAAGAGACTGCAAGCCAACTCTGTCAAGACCCTAGCCGTCGTGGTCGCCATATTCTTCTTCACAAGCAGCCTCTCGGGCAGCTTCCTCACCGTCTACTACCGCGAAGAGCTGAAAATGAGCATACTTGAAATAGCGGAAATTCTGCTCTTCACGTTCCCGCTTATAGGCCTGTTGCCGCTGTTCCTGCTAAGAACGGCAAAGAACTTCGAGAGGATAATAAGCTACGGCATATTTCTCACCATGATCTTCTACGTGGCGTTGATCTTTGTCAGAAATCCGATAGTGCTGGGTCTGGCATATGGCCTGAGCATTGCCACGTACTGGCCCAGCTTCAACCTCCTCCTGTTCCGCCTCGGCGAATCACATATGCGCGCACGGACAATAAGTTTCTTCTCTTCAATAATCCCGACACTCACAGGCATCGCAGGCCCAGCCGCAGGAGGCTTCATCATAGACAACTTCCAATTCGAGGCCCTCTTCGCGACCGCAGTTGTCCTGTATTTGGTTGCCTTCATCTTGTCGATGCGAATAGACTTCAAACCCGAAGCCTACAAATTCTCGATCCCAAGAAACAAAACGTTTGCCATCTTCTTTGCTTCGTTCATCCTCCTCGGACTGTCTGAGGCTTACTGGCTTGGCTATCCGCTTTTCGTGCTGGGAGTCTCAGGAACCGTTCTCAACATGGGCATAGTGCTTGCCCTCAGTGCCATCCTCATCTCCGTAGCCACCTTCCTCGTAAACTACTTCTCAGACGTCAAGAAGACCCGCGTAGGCTTCGCCATCGTAGGCGCAAGCCTGCACGCTGTATGGTTCTTCGTCCTGTCCTTCGTGACTTCGACCTACCAGATCGTGGCCCTCTCGCTGCTTGACGGCATAGCGGCAGCCTTCAACGTGTCATGGCTCGCCCACTACGCGGATTCGTTAAGCAAAGAGCAATACGCCAGCATCCTCGTCCTTATGGAAACAGGCCTCATGATCGGCAGAATCGCAAACCTCGCGCCTACGCTCGCTTTCATACCATCGTCAGACTATGCAAGCTACTTCAAATGCTCAGCAGTCGTGCTCCTGCTTCTGATTCCGCTCTATCTCATTTCGAAAAAGAAATAAGACGTGGTCAACCGAAGCTTTATCATTTGGTTGATTCCAGAATGTCTCTGCAAACAGGTGTTTAGATGGAAGCATGGGAAGCCGCAAAGAACGCCTTGGAGTGCGTGTTGGGTGCAAAGGAAGGCGAAACGATAGTCATTTTCTGTGATCATGAGAAGATCGGGATCGGAGAGGCCTTCGCCATAGGCGCCCTCAGACTGGGCATGCAAACCAGACTTGTGAACCTGAAAGCAGGTGCAAAAACCCACCGAACCACCGTGCCACAAGAACTGATGGACGTAATAACCAAGCACCCGCCAAACATCTACATCAATCTCCTGCGCGGAGTGCGCGAAGAAACACCCTTCAGAATACAGCTCATCAAGCTCGAAACGAAGGATCACAAGTCACGACTCGGCCACTGTCCCGGGGTAACCATAGACATGCTCACCGAGGGGGCGATGGCGCTGACAGCCGAAGGCCACAGAAAGATGCAGGCCTTCGCAAACACCCTCATCAAGAAACTAGCCAATACCGAGAAACTCGAAATAACCACGCCAGCAGACACGAAGCTCACGCTCAGCGCCAAAGCAAGACCCTTCTTCACCGACACGATAATCGACTGGGAAACGCTCAAATGGATGAACCTGCCCACGGGCGAAGTCATACTCGCACCCGTCGAAAACTCGCTAGAAGGCACCCTAGTCTGCGACATGGCCATAGGCGGCATAGGCCCACTCAAAACCCCTGTAACGCTCACCGCAAGCAAAGGCAAAGCCCAAGACTCCAAATGCGAAGACAAACAAGTACTCAAACGAGTCCGAGACTCGCTGAACACCGATGAGACATCCAGCATCGTGGGCGAATTCGCCTTCGGCATAAACTCAAAGGCAAGATTCGTGGAGGAGTTCCTTGAGGCCGAGAAATTGCTAGGCACAATTCACATAGCCTTCGGCGACAACTCCGACATGCCTGGCGGCAAAAACCCATCCAAGAACCACATGGATCTCCTCATGTCAAAACCCACCGTAAAAGTCACCAACAAAAACGGCTCAACCTTCAAAGTGCTTGTTGACGGAGTCTTCCAAAAACTGTAGCACATCAATCTTAAAGGCTTAAATCACCGAAAGCTGAACCTTATTGAAGGCTGAGAAACATGGCTGAGGCAAAAGAAGAGAAGTTGCCCATATCCGACTTCTACAAGGTAATTGACTACGTTACGATTTTCAAGAGCGAGAAATGGTGGGAGGCCATAGTCGTCTTTGAGTCTTATGGGAAACGCCAAATCGGCATGTATCTCTGGCAGAAAAGGAAAGACAAACAGGAAACGGAAAGCGAGCAAGAACCAGAAGCCAAATGGAAGAGAAAGCACAAGTTCAACGTCAGAGATCTTGAGGAATGGAATAAGCTTAAGAATGCCATAGAGCAGCTGGCACCGAAGCTCACCGCAAAGTAACCAAGTGTTCTTGTTCCGTATTTGAGATTCGTATTCGGGATTAGAATCCAGAATTGAATAGTCTTATTAGCCTACTCCACAACAAAAACACAGAAGGGAACACTATGGCAACTGAGCAAGAAGTACAACCAAGCGTACCAGCCGCAGAAGAGGTCTACGAAGAAAACATTCAGCAAGAGGCTGAACAAGAGTACGCGACAGCAGAAGAGGCAACTGAGCACCCTCAAGAGACGAAAAAGAGAAAAAGACACGATGACGGCGCCGAGGACCGAAGCGGTTTCATTCACGGGCTTTCCGTAGGCCTTGGCATCGGGTGCATAGGAGCCTTCGTAATAACTTGGATCTCCCTGTTCTTCACGCCCCAAATGCCATCATCAATTACCTACGAAACCCTGCTTTCAGTATTCATATATCCACTCATCTACCTGCTTGCAGTTGGATTAGTTGCATTGACTGCGGGCATCGTTCGGGAATACTACGCAACAAAGACAAGATAGTCAGACCCTAGCACGCGATCATTCCTCATTCTTAAACAATTTTAATAAACTCGATCGTTCCAGCTATAACTGTGAAGTACATGCCCTGCTCGTTCAAGACAGCCTTGGAGAGACTGACGCGGGAAAAAGCAGCAGGACCTTCCCCAACATTCTCAGTCTTCGACCTCTTTGCCACAATCGAGATAATAGACACAAAGCCTATTGGCAGAAACAAGCTGGCCGAGGAACTACAGGTCGGAGAAGGCGTCGTACGCACGATACTAAGGCGGCTTACAGATGCGGGACTGGTTGAAACGTCCAAGACTGGCTGCTCGCTTACGGCCAAAGGCATGAGGCTTTGGAAGGAATGCTCATCAGTTCTCCGAAAGGCCCAAATCATGAAGAATGAGCTAACGCCGACTGAGCACAGCTTTGGCGTCCTGATAAGAAACGCCGGAAGCAAAGTCAAGTCAGGCATAGAACAAAGGGACGCCGCCATACTGACAGGGACAAGAAGCGTAACCACCATTGTATCCAAGAACAGGCTTCTCATCATCCCGTCCGTGAGCGAAGACGTAGCTAGGGATTTCCCGAACGCCGCGAGAGAAATAGTCAAACTCTTCGGGCCTGAAGAGAACGATGCAATAGTGATCAGTAGCGCTGAGAACGGCAAGAAGGCTGAGTACGGCGCGTTGGCAGCCGCGTGGACACTCCTGAGCTAGGGCTGAAGATTCGACATGCGTCTGCATTAGTAGGTGTATTTTTCTCCGCCCATCAGAATCCGTTCTATGGCGGTGTTGAAGTTTATCATGCCCTCGTTCGTCTTTGCCGAAACGGGGATTAACGGAAACTTCAGTCCGAGTTGTTGGATTGCGCGAGCCATACTTCTGCTAAGCAGGCGCTTTGTGCCTTCAAGCTTCTGGTCGATCGAATCCTCTAAAGCTGTTTGGCTCGCCGACCAGTCGACGATTCTGTTAGTCTCCTCTTCTGGGATTAGGTCGCATTTTGACAGTACGTGTATTTGGGGTATAACGAAGCGGTTGTGGACGGCGGTGGCGAGGAACATGTTTGAAACGTAGTTTTGAGGATTGACTGAGAACACCGCGTCGAACAAGTAGACTATGCCTTTAGGTTCCTTCGTAAGCTCATTGGCAATATAGGGCCCGCTTGCCCTGAAAGCAAAAAGCTCCATCTGGCCTGAAGAGTCCACCAACACGATATCTGACCTTAGCTCCTCAACGTCCCTAGAAACATGCTCAATCTCGTCCGCAATCAAGTCAGCAGCCATCACAAGTGCACCGTTCGGACCCAAAGTGTATTTCTGCATCAGGTCTTCAACGTTCACGTAGTTGCGAATGTCCACATCAGGCGAATACGGTAGCGTCAACGCTCCCGGATCAAGATTTACCAGAGAAACGTTTTGTTTGGACATTTGCAGCCATTCGCCGAAGGCCGCTGTGAGCTTGGATTTGCCAGACCCCGCAGTTCCAATCATAAACAACACAAGCATACTCAAACCACCTCATCACTCGCGTGAAGTTCTTGCGTTCATGTATCACGTGTTCTTGAAGTATAAACTCTTTCTGTTTAAGAAGGAATCTCAGGTGGCTGGGGCGCTTGGATTTCTTGCTGTGCCTTTCTTGAGATCACTGCCATGGTCACTCCTACGGCAACAAGAACGATGATCAGGCCAAGCAGCATAACGAAGAACGTAGACAGTATGGTTATGGTCTGGGTTGGACTGTCTGCCGCCGCATAAAAATCATCACCAGACCAGCTTGCGCGAATGTACTCGACGCCACCAGTGTCTGGAATCCAGGCATACGCGAACTGCCCATCTGAATCCGTCGTAACCGTGGCCAAATCCGTCCATGACAGACTGTTTGTCTTAACGTAGATTGTGATGGTTTTGTTCTGTAGGGCTGGGGAAAGCCGACCTAAGACTGTGGCGATGCTTCCTTGTATTAGAGAAGAGGGTGACACATTCAAGGATATGGAACAAGACGAGAGGGTGTTGAGGCTTGCTGAAACTTGGCCAAGAGAAGACTGTTCATGGTCTTCAAGCGTCACCACTTGCACGGATGCGTGCTTCAATGTGTCTGGGCATTCGCCGACCCTCCAGCCAGTCTGCCAGTTTCCTCCCGTGCATTCGGCCACGTAGTATCTGACGCCGTTGTCGGTCACGTAGAAGGCTGTGTCCCTCGCATTGCTCGGCGAATGTGAAAGACTGACGCCAACGTTCATGTGGGACTCGCTCTCGTAATAGAGCAGCACAACGTCTAGTCCGTGTGCCTTGATTATCGAGGCCGCAACATAGGAGAAGAGGTCACAGTCTCCTTTGTTGTCGACTATCGTTTCCACAGGATACTTAGACGGAACCGTCACTTCATACGGGATCTGATGTACAACCATCAGCACACCGTTGACAAAGCCTTCGTCGTTCGTGTAGATTCCTTCTAGACAGCCCGCGATGGGTTCCAGTGCGTATGGCGTGACGAATTTCGCGAAATCATCATTGGAAGTCATTCTGTGGCTCTTCTCGGCATAGTAATCCTGAAGTGATTGCGAAACGGCAACGTTCAGCCTATATTCCGCAGAACCGCCCACGTGCTCCAGAAGCTGATAGGAACCACTGTAGCTTGCCGCTAGCCTACGCGGGAACGTGTAAGAAAGCTGGAAAACGATAATGGCCACGATCAGCGTTGCCAGAGTTTTGGTTCTCATTCATACCTAGCAAAAGCTGAGGCTTGCCTAGCTAATGGCCTTTATGAACCGGAAATAAGGAGCGAAAAACAGTTTTAAAGCTCAGTCAGCCGTTAAATCCAAGATTCGCCCAGAAATCTCTCTGATTCCGCTATTGCTCCGCTTCCTGAGGCACAGCCTTGCCGCCGTTTTTCTCCACCAGTCTTGCAAGCTGAGCAGCCGCATCGTCTAGACAGCTTCGTGCGGCCTTGGCGTTTCTTGCGGTTGTCGAGAGGTGCAGTTCTATCTGCGGTTTCTTCGCTTCGCTTCCCGTGTGTGACCTGACATAAACGTGTGATTTCACGTAGACAGTGGGGTTGTCCTGCATAACGTCGTCAATCAAAGGGGTCAGAGTCGACTCCACGATGCCGTCAACGTATATGCTTTTTTCAAAGAACCCGATCGTTCCGGCCTCTTTCTTGAGCAGCGGCGCAACCGAATCTTCGAAGATCATCTCCATTTCGGGAGGAACACCTGGAAGCACGACGAGAAACGTTTGCTTGACGCTTATTAGCACACCGGGTGCTGTTCCCGCTGGATTCGATAGCGGCTTAGCGCCCTCTGGCAGTGTGGCCATCTTGACCCTTGCCGGGGTCAAGTCTTTCTTCTCTATTCTCTTGTTGAAATGTGCCTCGTACTTCCTTCTAACCATTTCCAGGGCTTTCTTGTTGACTTCCAGTCTCAGGTTGAGGGCCTTGGCGATGCCTGCAAGGGTCTTGTCGTCGAAGGTTGGGCCTAGACCTCCTGTAGTTACTATGAATCGTGGCTTTCGATCCAAGGCTTCCTGCACGACAGTTGCTATCTCGTCAATTTCGTCTCCCGCTATGGTTATTCGTTTGACAACCATTCCCAGCGAAGTTGCGCGGCCTGCGAGCCAATGCGCATTCGTATTCAGCGTCTTGCCTATCAGCAACTCGTTGCCTATGCAAAGGATTTCCATTTCCCTTTTCATTAGTGCATCCGCCCCAAGCGTTGGTTCAACAAAACTGGCCCTTTATGCTGTTTGCTATCTTTCCGCTTAAAAAGCTGCGTGCTGCGGTTACTTCTTCTTGCTGAGCCACCATTTTAGGTATTCTTTCTTTCGGTTCTGCTGTTCTTCTTCCTGTGTTTCCGTGCTTGGCCTCAGTTTCTCTCTAAGCTCCATGAGCTCTTGCTGCGTTACCGACAGACCACAGCTTTTGCATACATAATGCTTCGTTTCGATCATGTAATGCATTTCGCCGCCACATTCTGGGCAGTATGTCATCATGGTCACTTTTTCTGCGCTTTAGAAGTGAAAATGCCTTGAGAAATAGCTTTCGCTTCCACGCCTCAGAATGATTTCTTTCGGAAGGGATAGAGTGTCTTCTGCGCAGCAGGCCACTACAGCTTTCCCTTCACCTGGATTCCGTGGAGCGCTACTAGGTAGGATGCAGCGCCGACTATTGCGAACGGAATGCTTGTGAGAAGGATGCTTAACAGGAAAAGAGGTTGGATGGGATTTCCTGCAAAGGTGTACTGGCGCATGGCCTCAGCTGCGAGGCTGAGCGGATTTGCAGATACAACATTGACTAAGAACGCTGGAAGGTACATCCTGATAGTGTCTATGGGGTAGAATACTGTGCTGAAGGTTACGAGCAAGACTTGTACAACTTGCTGATATGCGAAGAAATACTCTCCGTGGGTTGATGCCAATGCTGCAAGTGTGGCTGAGATGCCCGCGAGTCCCATGGCCAGAACGAACAGAAACGGCAAGAGAATAAGCGTGCTCCAGATCGCTTGTGCTGGAAGAACAATGAGTGCAATGAGCAGAAGCGATGAAGAGTACACGATTGCAGCGAGCCCTCCAGCGAGCAGGTAAGCGACAACGATTCCATGAATACTGATGGGTAAGGACAGGTAATACTGGATTACGCCTTCACGGATGGCTAGCCAAATGCGCCTTCCAGTGTCTAGGGCAGCGGCGAAAAGTCCCATAACCACGACGCCAGGGACGAAGAAATTGAAGTAGTTGAATGTCATCAGTTTGTTGTATACTAGGGCGACGACAAGCATGTCCGAAAGATGTAGACTCAAGAGGACCGCCATAAGCCATTTCGTTCTGAAAAAGTAGGAGAAGTCGTTGCGGGCTAGCCGCAGGATGCAAAGAAGTTCTGTCATCCGCTTTTCACACCTTCAACTAAACGCTGCAGAAGAAACATGCCTAGCCCGAGAGTGCTCACTGCAAGAGCCGTAAGGACAGCAACTGCATAGACTGGGTTAAGAAGTATTGCAGGGTCAAATCCTAAGAGAAGACGAACTAGGTCAGCACCATAAGTCAAGGGGCTAAGAGTCGCCACTGAAGCATAGCCTGCTGGAAGAAATATGAACGGATAAAGCACCGTGCTGAAGCGAATTATGATAGTACTTAGGCCCGTTACAATAGCTGTGTACATATCACTCGATTTGAAAGCGATAAACGATAAGCCCAGCATCAATCCAGCAACACCAAACCCTAAGCAGAACAGAGTGGCAATCGCAGCGACCACCGAGAAAACCGTGAGATTTCCAAGCAAGGATAGAGTGACGGCAAGAGGAACTGTCAGCATTATTGCCAGCTCAGTTCCGCCCTGCAGGGTCATGGCTAGGAATAGTTTAGATCGTGACATCGGAAGACTGAGGAGGTATGGTAGTCGTCCTTCATGAGCATGTTCCACAAAGTTACGTCCGGTGTGAGAGCCAATCTCGAACGTCATCATAACTATGAAGCCCACCGCATAGAATTGCTGATAATTGGCTATCGCCTGCGTTCTCACCAGTTGTGAAATGAGGGCTCCATATATGAAAAGCTGTATCGAGAAAGTGAACCATTCGAGAAGTATCCAAACCGGCGGTGTGAGCTCATGTTTTAGGTCGAACCATATCAAGCGAATGACGTCACGCATTTGCCTCTGTCTCCAGTTTCTTGCCAGTGAAGCTCATGAAGACATCATCCAACGAAGGCTCTGTTACACGAACCGAAAGAACCCGAGCCTTTCTTTCATAGCACAAGCTTGTCATCTTGGGAACCCAAGCCTCGCCTATTGAAACATAAGCCTTGTACTTGTTCTTGTCCACAGGGATTAGCTTTGCAGTGCCCGGGATTCTGCCCAATTCCGCTTGGATCTCTGCATCATTCACGGCTTGTTCCAGTTCCAGTTCGACTATATCGCCGCCTGTGATCTTGTCCTTCAGGTTCTGAACCGTATCGCAAACGATGCTTTTTCCCTGATCGAGAATCGTTACTCTGTCAGCCAAGTATTCTGCTTCGCGAACTTCATTCGTGGCAACCAAGATTGTTGAGCCTTTCTCTCTTAGTTTGAGTATTTGCTCCCAGATTGTGCGTTTGCCTCGTAAGTCTACTTGGCTGCTTGGCTCGTCGAAGATGGCGAATTTGGGGCGTTGGATCAGGAGTTTAGCTACTTCAAGCCGTTTGGCTTGGCCACCTGACAGGTGCATGAACAGCTTGTTACGAGCGTCCCAAAGCTCCAATTCCTTCAGAACACGCTCTATCAGAGCTTTACGCTCACTCTTCTTGATCCCGCACATCGCAGCATGAAACTGCAGAATCTCTGCCGGCTTGTGTCGCCAGAAACCTCTTGCATCTTGAAACGAGATGCCCAGTATCTGACGAACCTTGGTCGGTTGTTTGATCACGTCTAGACCCATGACTTTCGCGGTGCCAGATGTGGGTTTAAGAACAGTCGCAAGAGTCAGCAAAAGTGTTGTTTTTCCAGAGCCATTTGGTCCCAGCAAAACCATGATTTCCTCTGGGTTAACCGTGAAGTCGAGGCCTTTAAGCGCATACGCCTTACCGTACCGTTTAACCAGATTCTGGGTTTCGACAGCATACATGAGCGTGGATTTCCTTCTGACAAATTGCTTCTAAGAGATGCAGTAACGACCTATAAAAACCATACGCACACTTCCCTGCCACGGATCTGGAAGCAATCACGTTATGAAATTCACTAGTCCGGCATCTCTTGCCCATTGAACGGCCTTTTCGACCTCATCCTCTCTCAATTCTCTATGGAGCTCAGGAACCTCGCGAGCCCGCCACTCGGGTCTGTACTGAAACATAACGTTAACGCGAGTTTCCCTTCCTAGGTTGTTCGCGATCCAATTCAAAATAGGCCTTGTGCAGCATTCGAGATGATTGGGCAAAACTAGTATGCGGGTTATTAGCTCGCCATGTCGTTGCGCTTCTAGGTGGTTGCGTGTGCATACCTCCCAGTAGTTTGGCGCATCTGAAATTCTTGAACCGCAAGCGTCAGGCCCGTACTTGAAGTCAAGCAGATAAACGTCAGCGAATCCTGCTAGCAGGCTGGCTGTTTCTGGGCTGTAGTAGCTGTTCGAATTCCAGACGATAGGCACGTTCACATTTGTATGCCTGAACACTAGGAGCCATTGTTGAAGCCATGGCGTGGGTTCCCCGCCAACGAGGTTGACGTTCCTGCATCCGCCTGCGCGCAGCTTCTCAACTTCCTTGGCCAGTTCTTCTGGTCTGTAGACCTCCCCTTTTTCTATCCATTGCGAGATCGTCCAGTTCTGACAATGCTCACATTTCATTGTGCAACCCATAGTGAAAATCGTTCCAGAAGGCACAAGCTCTGGCTCCTCACCTACATGATCAAAAATGGTTGACACCACAATTCTGTCGCCACATCTACAGTAACCCAGCTCATTCACAACTCGGTCAACGCGACATCTACGCACGCAAAGATGGCAGTCAGCCAGAATTCTTGTGGCGATTTCGATTTTCAAGTCTAAATAGGACATGCGAGGATTAGCCAACTCGTCTATGCTTCGTCCTGTGTCGTCAATGTCTTTCTCCGTACTGCAGAATTCTTCAGTGAGCCTGTCGTGTTTGAGCCAAAGCTGTTCGGTGGAGTCGGTTTTGTCGAAGTCTGCCTGTATTTTGTTGGCGATTAGGAATTTTGCTGGCCTTTCGTTTTCCACTACGGAGAAGTATCTACTCAAGCTTTTCGCGACCATCTTATCGTTCAGCACTGCCTGTGCATCTGGACGGAGAAGCCTCCACATCGCTGTTCAATCTCGTACCGCACTAATCGAGTGTCAGAACAGGGCATAAGGGAAACTGTGTCCACCTGGGTGCAGCTTGCCCTTGATTGGGATTTCCGTTCCGCACACTGGACAGCGCATGTCTTTGACCAAGTTCCATCTTACGATCTCGAAGGCGTATCGCTTGATCACTAGCTCATTGCAGTTCGGGCAATACGTGCTTTCGCTCGGGTGGCCGGGCACGTTGCCGATATAGACGTAGTCGAGTCCAGCCTCCTTTGAGGCGACATAGGCCTTTTCCAGCGTCTCAAGAGACGTTGCTGGCGTCGTTGTCATCTTATAGTCTGGGTGGAAACGCAGCAAGTGCAGTGGCGTGTCTTTGCCAAGCGCATCTCTAATCCACACCGCTAGATCCTTTATCCTTTCGATTGAGTCGCCTATTTTGGGCACGATGAGGTTCGTGATCTCCATGTGGATGCTGTTCCTTTTCATTTCCTTCAGAGCCTCGAAGATCGGCACCACTGAAGGAACGGAGGAGAAGGTCTTGTAGAACTCCGGATCCGCGCCGCCTTTGAAGTCAACCGTGGCAGCATCCAGATAGGACGCCATTGCCTTCACGGCTTCAGGCGTCATGTAGCCGTTGGTCACAAAAGTATTGAAGAAACCAACTTGATGCGCAAGTTTGGCCGTGTCATGGGCGTATTCGAGGAATATCGTTGGTTCGGTGTACGTGTAGCTTATGCCTTGACAGGAGTT
>CAZUFK010000029.1:0-17404 GCA_964619695.1 uncultured Candidatus Bathyarchaeia archaeon | reverse complement strand
CCAGCGGACCCGCCATGCTTGCCAACTTCTCAAGCGGAAATTATAAATTACCAACTCAATAATAAAGGGTAAATGCTTCAACGTTTGACTAGTCGGTGTCTAAGGGATTGGAATGAGCACACACGCAGATGATTTAAAGCTTCGATTAATGACTATTGAACTGCTTAGAACTGCGAAGTACAAGAGGAACATCACGTACCGTGAGCTGGCCTCCAAGACAGGCTTGCCCGTGACAGTTCTGAGCAGATACGCCAAAGGACACGTCCTACCCAACACAGCCAGAGCAAAACAACTCTGGAAAGTCCTCACCAAGCTGGTGGGCCTGGAGACAGAGTTGCGAGGCAGAATAAAGTTCGACGAGGAAGGCTACTTTGACAACACCGACATCGTAGGCGACTTCAACATCCTCCAACAGGCAGCCAACAGCGCCCTCGCAAACTTCGCTGGAAAACGAGTAACAAAGGTGCTGTCCGCCGCAGTCGACGGCATACCGCTCGCCACCATGGTTGCCAACGCGCTAGGCGTCAACCTCGTGGTGGCAAAAAGAAACAAGGAAGTCGGTGTTAAGGCATTTCTGGAGGAGACCTACGCTCTTAGAGACTCAGGCGTAACCATGACGCTTTACATTCCGAAAGAATCAGTCAAAAAGAGAGACAGCGTCCTGATCGTGGACGACATGATAAAGACCGGCGAGACCCAAGCAGCGCTGGTCAACTTGGTTCGCAAAGCTAAGGCGGAAATCTCGGGCATTTTCTCGCTCATAGCCGTGGGTGAGGAGTGGAAGAGAAAACTGAAACCCTCAAGCGATTGCCCAATAGAAGTCATAACCTACCTCAAATCACCCCACGAACAGACCACGCGCTACTAACCAGATCATGAACCATAATGATATACAAGCGTGACAATATCGTAGATCTCTATTATCCCCCATTGAGGCGCCAAGTCAACATAAGGATTCCATTCTGGGTCTCCAGGTTTTGAGCCATACGCCTGCACGGCCAAAACCACGTCGTAGATATCGACCCTGTCGTCGTCGTTGATATCGCCCAGCATTCTCATTTTCACTTCCCCGTCTGCATAGATGTTGTTAGTAGTGTTGGCCTCGTTAAGGATTACACTGGCCTCGGCCCATACCTCATAGCGTGTTCGCGGCGCTAAGCCTGAAGTGTTCCACCCAAAAACCATCACCGCCTCCCTACCCGGAGCCAAGTCAACGACGTTTCGCGTTCCTATGGTCGCATTGTCATAGTGGGCAGTTACCCTGAACGTTTCTGTGGCATTTCCCTCGTTTCTCGCAACCACCGTAATGTCAATCGTGGCTCCTGCATACATGGAAGTCTGGGAAGGCGAAACGCTGACTATTGACACATCGTGGTTTATCGTGGGATAGTCTGGAATAGTGTAGAGCAGAGTATTCTCCAAAATCCGGCTATACTGCTGTCTATATGCCCATTCAAGCGTCAGTCCTGAGGCGATTATGCGGCCAGAGCCATAGTTGAACACGAGCTGCAGGACTCTGCCAAGGTGAGGGTCGATGACTATGACTTGAGAGTCAGACGGGTAGTTTGTGAAGTAGCCATGTGCAGAAAGCCCCCAGAAGCCAAGTTCATCATCTGCAATTCGGTTTGGCGAATTCACGATGGGATGAGTTCTGTCGGTTATGGTGACGTTTTCGAAGGCACGATGTCTCCACATAAGCCCGCCTGGGAGATAGCCCGGCGCATATCCCTGATTATAGCCACCATCAGCCGCATGAATCTCAAGCGTGCCACCGTTCCAAACATAGTCATCGAACCACCAGCGATAGTCGTACAAGGCATGGTAGAAGCCCTGATCTTGGTCAGCGGCGATGACGACCTTCGGGAACTTGGTCAAGTTCGCTGAGCCGAAGGTTGTTGAGTCGAAGATAGCGCAGGGTATGCCGTACAGCGCTAGAGCCTTCTCGTCGGCTGGGTAAGCCCATGGTTCATAGTTCTGAAGAAGTGCAACGACCTTGTTGGAGACTATTATTTGCTTGCTTTTGGCATTGTCTGCCGTGCTGGTTTCCCCTCGAACAGGACGAACCAAGGCTGTGACGTTGTAAGCGCCCTCAGCCATCGGGGTCCAAGGGCAGGTAACGGTTGCTAACTCGCCGCCTGCAAGAAAATCTGTAGAAATCGAATCGACGACATTGCCGTCCACCAATAGCTGCGTGGTCAAGTTGCTTTCGGCTTTTCCGAAGTTGAATATCGTTGCATTGATCAATACCGTCTTTCCTGGCTCGCCGTATTGAGGCGTTTCCCAATTCATTATGAGGAGATCATGGTCAGGCACCTGCTTTTCGAGAGCCTTTCGAGCGTTGATTCTCCCATGTCCATAGAAGGAATCGAACCCTGTTTCGCCTAAGTCGTCAGCGGTGTCGCGGATTCGAAGGCGCACCAAGGAGCTTGTCGCATTTGGATATTTGCTTAGAACTAGCGCTCCTAGGCCAGCGACGTGTGGCGTGGCCATTGAGGTGCCGCTGAGCAGGCAGTAGGGGTATTCGAACCGTGGATCGTGCGTTTCCGATATCGTTGAGTAGATGTTGACGCCTGGCGCTGCCAGCTCAATCCAGTCACCGTAATTGCTGAAGTATGCTGGGTCGTCCTCTTCGTCTGTGGCTGCTACTGCAATCACTTCCTCATAGGCCGCAGGATACAGCTTCTGAGCAGTGTTGTCGTTTCCTGCAGCGGCAACAAGCAACACTCCTTTCCCGTAGGCGTACTGGAGGGCTTCGTGAAGCAACCTGCTCTTTCCATAGGCGCCCCAGCTCATGCTTATCACATCTGCACCTTGGTCTGCGGCGTGGATGATGGCGTTTGCAAGGCCGATTGTGTCTCCTGAGCCGCCTGCGTCAAGACCCTTCTCAGCCATTATCCTGACCTGAGCTATGCCTGCGATGCCAACACTGTTGTTGAGCACAGCAGTGATTATGCCTGCGCAGTGAGTGCCATGCCCGTTGTCATCCATCGGGTCAGTGTCGTTGTTGATCCAGTCACAGCCCAAAGGAATGTAGTTAGCTACCAAGTCGGGGTGGTTGTAGTCTATGCCTGTGTCGATGACTGCGACTAGAACTGAGGAATTGCCGACAGTAGTGTTCCATGCCCAGTCTGCCTGAATCTTCTGAGGCCCCCATTGAACGAACCAGTAAGGATCGTTTGGAGCAAGCTGAGTCCTGTACTTGATGTCTGGCTCAACGTATCTTGCTAGACCGCTAGAGGACGCCTCAGCTGTGAAAGCAGACGCCTTACGTTGAGGAATCATGACCCGGAATGCATCAGTTTCGTTATTGGGCGAAACGGTCTTCACTACCTTGGCGTTCCACCTGTCTACTAGACGAAAAATGTCTTGGCGACTGTAAAGGTTACCCGCGTCGATGGCCACGATAAGATCCTCAGTCTCCAAGCTCCAGGAAGTGCTATCTTCAAAGGATTCTTCAGAAGAAGACGCATGATCGGTTCTGGCTTCCGAGGACGCCATCCCCTTCAGGGAGTTCGCTCCAGATGAAAGAGGGGCGAGAGACGTCGCGCATGTCGCTGTGCTTAGGAGGATTAGCAGAATGATGGGAAGCGTTCTTCTGCAAAAGACTCGAAAAATCAACTATGCCTCCCCCAAACAATACTAGATGCTCCAGATATTTATCTATTAATGTAGCCTCGAAGTACAATGAATAACGATGCAATATCTTTATCATCCACGTAAATGCAGAATTGTCAGGCCAGAGACTAGGAGGCAAGTGCATGAGCCTTGAAAATCTCGGAAACCGAACTATAGCCTTACGTCGCGCACCGAGACTGACAGTCATAACGATAGATCAGACAAAGCTCCCAGAGGAAACGGTGCTTTTGGAAATGAAGAACTATCATGACGTGGCAGACGCGATAAGAACTATGAAGATAAGAGGCGCTCCGCTTCTAGGTGCTGCTGCAGCCTTCGCGTTGGCTTTGGCCGCCTTCAACTCGAAAGCAAAAACCAAGGAGAACCTGATACGCGATCTAGAAAGGGCAGCGGCCACAGTCAGGGCTACACGTCCGACAGCGGTGAATCTCTTCTGGGCATTAGACAGAATTCTCGACAAGGCAAGAGGATACGGCGGTGACTTCGGAGGCATGGCGGCTTTTGTTGCTGATGAGGCTCAGAGAATTGCTGACGAGGATGTAGTGGCCAACCGTTTGATCGGCATGCACGGGGCAGAGCTCGTGGGCGATGGCGACGTTCTTCTGACTCACTGCAATGCTGGCGCGTTGGCGACTGTGGGCTATGGCACGGCTCTTGGCGTGGTGCGTGCGGCGTGGGAGCAGGGCAAAAAGGTCGAAGTATTCGCTACTGAGACCCGCCCATTGTTGCAGGGCGCGAGGCTGACGACTTATGAGCTTAGACGAGACGGTGTTCCTGTCACGTTGATCACGGACAGCATGGTTGGTTACGTGATGCGCAGGCGCCTCGTCAACAAGGTTGTCGTAGGCGCGGACCGAATAGTCAGAGACGCTGTGATTAACAAGATCGGAACGTTTACGGTTGCCGTTCTGGCCAAAGAGCATGAAATCCCGTTTTACGTTGCGGCTCCGAAATCCACGTTTGACCTGACGCGCACATCTGAGGAGGTTACGATTGAGCAGAGAAGCCCTGACGAGGTCACGCACGTAGGCATGCAGCGAATCGCCACAGAAGGCATAAACGTTCTGAACCCGGCCTTCGACATAACCCCACTCGAATACGTGACAGCCATCATCTGCGAAAGCGGCATTTTATATAAGGAGGATTTCCGCAAGTTTAAAGCCAAACATGACAACTAGGTCATAGTCCAATCACAGTGAGGATTTGAATGAGCAACACCAAGGATAGCGGCCCAAACGAGTCAGAGCTTACCGTCAAAGGCATACTGACAGAAAGAGGAGTCAGGATTGCCAAAAGGCAGGCTGCGGACAAGTTGTCTTCAAGCGGCTACGGCGTAAGCGAGGGCAAAGAATTCCTTCTGACGTTCTTTGAGGCTTTGTATCTCGTGGACAAACGAATGCTAGAAGTCGAAGACGAGAAAGGCGGAAAGGAAAGCTTTCAGGGACTCCTGCGGCGTTATGAGAGCGCTGATGAGAACGCTTGGGTCAAGTACTTGGCCTACCGTGATCTGAGAAGCCGAGGCTACGTGGTCAGAGAAGGCTTCGGCTCAGGCGTCGATTTTCGCGTGTACGAGCGAGGCGAATACAGCAAAGACACCGCAAAATACCTCATTCTGAGCATTCAAGAGGGAAAGCCGATTTCACTTGAAGACCTGACGAACGCATTGAAACAGTGCCAAAGCCTCAAAAAAGAACTCATCCTAGCGGTCATGAATCGACGAGGCGAAGTAGTTTACTATTCAGTCTCACAGCTTACATTGAAATAGTGGGGAAACGGGAATGTCTGAGTTTAAGACGGTTCGTGGGATGCGGGATCTTCTGCCTGAGGAAGCGCGGATCATGAAGTACATTGAGGCCAAGGCCAGAAGAACCGCCGAGCTGTACGGTTTCAAGGAGATCATCACGCCTATTGTGGAGTCGTATGAGCTGCTTTCGGCGAAGGCAGGCGAGGAAGTGCGGTCGCGTATGTTTGTGTTCAAGGATTTGGGCGACCGTATGGTTGCTTTGAGGCCTGAGTTTACGGCTTCGGTGGCGAGGCTTGTGGCCACGGCTCTGCGGACTGAACCCAGGCCTTTCAGGCTGTTCTCCGTGGGCAGCATCTACCGCTACGACGAGCCCCAAAAGGGACGATACCGAGAGTTCTGGCAGTCGAACTTCGAGCTGATGGGCTCAAATAGGCCCGAGGCAGACGCTGAGATCATCCTGCTGACTGACAGCCTCATGAAGTCAGTAGGCCTGAAATACGCGATGAAAATCGGCCACGTCGGCGTGCTCAGAGGAATCTTCAACCAGGAAAAGCTGGACGACAAGACGCAGAATGCGGTTATGCAGTTGATGGACAAGCAGCTGTACGATGATGCGTTGAGGATGCTGGAGGATGCTGGCATTTCGAAGGAAGGCTTAGAGGCTCTCCGAAGGCTAGTGGAGCTGAAAGGAAACAACGTCTTCGATGTTGTGGCGAAAATGAAGGAGACTGTTGCAGGCCATGAGAAAGCCGCGGAGGCCACGGAGAACCTGAACGAAATCCTCAAGCTGATCTCGCAAAGCGGAAGCAACATCGACATTATGGTTAACGCTGGCTTCGCAAGGGGTCTAGAGTATTATACGGGCGTGATCTTCGAGGTTCACGTTCCAGATTTGAACATAGCCCTCGGCGGCGGAGGACGATACGACAGACTCATCGAGCTCTTCGGTGGCGACCCGACGCCTGCGGTAGGTGTGGCTCACGGGTTAGACCGCATAATGCTGGCGATGCAGGAGCAGAAGGCTTTGAGAGGAATCGGGCAGGAAAAGACGATTGCGGTCATTCCTGTTCAGGAGGAGCTGAGGGCAGAGGCGCTGAAGATCGCGCAGCAGCTGAGAAGCCAAGGCATCCGCGTCGAAATGGAGGTCATGGGGCGGAAAATGGGCAAGGCGCTTGAAGACGCAGACAGGAGAAAAATCGACTGGGCAGTAATAGTGGGCGAACGGGAACTGAAAGAGAGAGCCGTGGTGCTCAAGAAGCTCCAGAAGAGGGAGCAAGCCACGGTGAAAATCGAAGGTCTGGCAGAGGCAATAGAAGCCTAGGCGTGTCGCCTTTCTCTTCTCAGGAAGTCGCCCACATCCGAAATGTTCTTCACTGCAACCTCTTTGCTTTTCGCCTGCAGGTCTCCGAGCATTCTGCCGAACCCCAGACATTCGCCATGCCTGTTCAAAACCAGCGTGCATTCTCCTCTTCTCCTCGAACCGACGACTTTGGTGATGCCTTTTGCGAAAACGTCCCTGCCGCAGATGAAGAGCCACTCTGTCCTGTCGCCAACCGTCACTTTGTTTGCCTTGCCTTCGGCGATCAGGGCTAGAAGGCTGAAGCTTGGAAAGAAAGCGCCGCCTTTCGTTTTTCCCAGATATGTGCCAGCGTGGAAAAAGTCTCCTGACAATAGTCCTTTCAACCTGTTGTTCAGCAGGAAGTATCGGTCTTTCTTCTTGACTACTAGTGCTTCGTCCAGCTTGGTTTCGGCGTGGAGGCGATTCACGAAATCCGTCACGGGCCTCATGAAGATGACTCCTGCTTTGTGAGTCTGCAAACGAAGAAACCCTGGGTCTGTTCTGGCCAGATTCGCCTAGCATTCTCTATTGTTGGGTCTAGCTGTTTGCCGAACACGCTTGTCAGAGCTTCTTCGCCATGGCACTTGATGCTCGCAGTCTTGAGGCCTAGGCTTCGTATAGCCCAGTCGATGTTCAGCTCATCCTCTTCCGGCTCCAACGAGCATGTAGAGTAGACGATTTCGCCATCGTCTTTGAGGACTCGGACGGCTTCTTCGAGTATTTCTCTTTGAACCTTTGCGTTTTCCTGCACGTCTTGGAGTGTTCGCCTGCTAAACCATGCTTTGTCGATTGCGAAGTTGCCTGAGCAGGGTACGTCTAGCAGGATTCTGTCGAACTTGATGTTCAGTTTCGAGGATTCTCTGGTGTCCATGTAGTGGGCGATCGTGTTCCTGATGTGGCATCGTTCCAGCTGGTTTGAGAGGGCGGTCAGTCTTCGCTTGTCAATGTCCAAGGCTACTATTGCGCCTGTGTTCCGCATGAGATCGGCAAGCTGTACCGTCTTTCCTCCAGGTGCGGCGCACGCATCTAGGACTGTTGTGCCTCCAAGGTTTGTGAAGAGGGTGGCAGGGATTTGGGCTGCTGCTTCTTGGATCGAGTAGAGGCCCACGAGGTACTCGCTTGTGGCGCCTACCGAGAACTTCGAAGCCTTAACCCAGTAGCCGTCCTCCAGAAACGGAATCTTCTCCAGTCCGACACCCCGCTGGGCAAGCCGCTGAACCGTCTCCGCCTTCTTGCCGTTTGCAGAGTTGATCCTGATGGCCTGCCTCGGCTCAACAGCCTTGAACTTCCAGCCCAGTTGCTCGTAGCGACGTGTGAAAAACTCTCTGCCGGACATTGAGGTCAAATGGTAGGTTTGCCTGTAAAAAGCTTAGCGATTATCCTTGCGACATGGCTGAAGACTATTTGCTCAGCCTTCTTGAGAACCATTTCCGTATCTCTTCGGCGACTATGACTAAGCAGGCCAGTAGTGCTAGGAATGCCCAGTCAACTACGCCAATCGCTGTCGTGCCGAAGAGATCTTGCATGAGTGGGACGTAGATAAGTATGGATATTATTGATAGTTGTGCGGCTATGCCGATCCATATCCATTTGTTGGTTTTGAGGCTTGTTCTAAAGATCGAGGCCTTGCTGGTTCTGGAAGATAGAACATTGCCGACTTGAGCGACTACTATGCCTGCGAAAGTCATGGTCGTGCCCTTGATGTAGACTGGATCATTGGATTGCAGGTGCATGCCAATATGCCAGCTTCCTGCCGACCATGCCATGAGGCAACCGACCATGGCGCCCGCCGAGATTATCAACCCTACGTAGAGCGAACGGAGAAACGTGCCTGAACTGAAGAGCCTTTCGTTGATGCTTCGAGGAGGCTCCTGCATTATGCCCGGTTCTGGAGGCTCACGGCTCAAGGCCAACGAGGGAATAACATCGATGCCCAGATCTATAGCTAGGACCTGAACGACGAGAAGCGGCAGAGGGATTCCAAGAGTAGCGTACAGCACATAGGGAATGAGTTCGGCCCAGTTGTGTGCGAAGACGTAGACGATGAATTTGCGTAGGTTTTCGTATATTGTGCGGCCCGATTCTACGGCTTTGACGATTGAGGCGAAGCTGTCGTCGAGCAGAATCATGTCAGAGGCCTCTCGCGCCACATCTGTCCCCGAGACTCCCATTGCGATGCCGACGTCCGCCTCCTTCAGCGGAGGCGCATCGTTTGCACCATCGCCCGTGACGGCTACGACCTCGCCGCTCTTTTTCAAGGTGGTGACTATTCGGAGCTTCTGCTCAGGCGAGACCCGAGCGAAGATTACATTTCCCTTCTTGACCTCGTCAACTATCGTTTGATCACTCATTCCTTCCAAGTCGACGCCGCGAACCACTCGGCAGCCTTCAGGTTCGACGATTCCCACTTCTTGTGCGATTGCTTGGGCCGTCGGACCGTAATCGCCTGTTATTATCACAGTCTTTATTCCTGCCTGCTTTGCCAGCTCTACTGCATGTTCGACTTCGGGCCTGGGTGGGTCTTTCATGGCTGCAAGGCCGACGAAAATCATGTTCTCCTCGATGTTTTTTGCCTTGAACGGCTTGTTTGAAGGCGAGTCCGCGTAGGCCACAGCGATCACGCGAAGACCTTCACTTGCGAACTCGCGGATTTTCGCTTCCACAGAATGCACATGTTCTTCCGTCAGACTCTCTATCTTCTCTTCTACAAGCATTCTACTGCATATCGAGAGGATGCTGCGCGGTGCCCCCTTCGAATAGGCGTAGGACTCGCCATCATGCTGGTGGATTGTGGTCATTCTCTTTCTCTTGGAATCGAACGGTATCATGGACACGATAGGCTTCTCCGCCAGAAGGCTCTCTAGATTCAGACCGTATTTGAGGGCAGCGACGAGTAGCGCTCCATCCGTGGGGTCACCGATGACGCTCCATGCCTTGTTCCGGTCTGAGGGCGGATCAACCTTCGCGGCATTGCAGAGCGCAGAGACCTCAAGCAGCTTCTCGACACTGGGCGCTGGCTTGTCCAAGGTCTTGCCGTCGAGTGTGAAATCGCCCATCGGGGTATAGCCGACGCCAGTGACTTCTACCGTCTTGCTGGGCACCCAGATCTTAGTGACCGTCATTTCACCGCGAGTTATGGTTCCGGTTTTGTCGGTGCAGATCACGGTGACGCTGCCGAGCGTTTGGACGGCGGAGAGACGCTTGACGAGGACGTTTTGCTTGACCATCTTGAGGACGTTTATGGCAAGTGCGCTTGACACGGTGACTTGGAAGCCCTCGGGGACGCAGCACACCATCACTCCGATCATAAAAAGAATGCTCTCATAGATGCTTATGTGGAGCACAACGAAACCTGCCAGGAAAAAGACCACTCCCACGGTTACGGCCAAGATGAAGTCGTACTTGGCAGTGTAGGCGATTTCCTTCTGAAGAGGGCTTGGTTCCTCAGCTATCTCCTGAGTCAACCCTGCAATCTCGCCGAACTTGGTTTCCATTCCAGTTGTGAACACGACGGCTTTGCCGTTGCCTCTGGCCACGCTCGTGCTCATGTACACGAGGTTTGGCGCGTCAACATAGGAAGCGCCTGTCGAACTGGTCGGCTTGGCAGTTCGAGGCTGAGGTTCTGATTCGCCGGTTAAGGGCACGTTGTTTGTCCACAGATCGTAGGCCTCAATCAGACGTGCATCTGCAGGCACGCGGTCGCCCTCCTCCAATGCGATAACGTCGCCCGGAACCAGCTCTTTCACAAGAACCCTTTTCAATTCGCCGTCGCGTATGACCTTCGCGTATTCAGGCATCCAGTTTCTCAGAGTTTCTATGGCCTTCTCGGCTCGCCATTCCTGGAAGAGACTGAAAACCGTGTTAACAAGCACTACTGCTAGTATGATTAGGCTCAGTTCCGGCATGCCGCCGAGCGCCGCCAACAGGCTTGCGAAGAGCAGCAGAATTCCGAACAAGTCTTTGAGGTGCGCGAGGAACCTGTAGACGACAGATGCCCGCTTCTTCTCCACAAGGGCATTTGGCCCGTACTTGAGGAGCCTTCTCTTGACTTCGTCGCTCGTCAGCCCTTCTGGAGAAGAAGCCAGCACTTCAAAAACGTCTTTAGCATGCAATCGGATGATGTGCTCCAAACAGACACCGCCCTAAAACTTCTGAGAAACGCCTAGAAGATTACGGTCCCTTGGGACAGGTAATCTGGGTCATTGACTCCGCTAAGAAAACGTCAACGTGTGGCGAGATTGCCTTCAGCAAGGCTGTCTGGAGAATGCACATTTCAATCCTCAGCTTGTGGTTGCCTGCGAAGCTTTGACGGCGTTTGCTTGGATCACCGATTTTTGCTCCCCTTACAATCAAAGGGGTTGCATTTAAACCAATCGGCGGAGCTGATGTCTTTTCAGGTCTGGCAAGATTTAAATTCGGAATCCAATCATATTGGTAAAAGGTGGTTCAATGTCAAGTGGAAAACACGGCTTCGTATTCATGATTCAAGACAAGTGGTGGCAAGAATTCCTCCGCATGAACCATCAAGGGGCAAAAATACTGTCATACATACGAATGGGGCAAGCAGCGCCCGGCGATGCTTCCGTTGTTTTGTTCTATGTGACGAAGCCAGTTGGCGAGATGGCTGGTTATGCAGAGTTTATTGAACGGAAGGTCGGCGAAGCAGGAGAAATGTGGAAGGATTACGGACATGAATCGGTACTGAACTCGAAAGACGAGTACAAGAAGTTTGTCAACGGAAAGAGCAAAGTCTCGTTCATCAGATTCAAAGATCTGCATGAAGCGTCGAGGCCCATACCGTTGAGCAATCTTCGCATGCTTCTGGGTCAGAAGAGGCTGCCGAGAGCAGGCTTCTACGTAGGCAAAAGAACCACAGACGAGCTACTCTTACTCATGGAATGAAACCAACAGGTGTGGCTGGCCTGGGAAAAACCCGATTCCCTAGGTCCCCACCGAAGGTTGGGAGATGTCCGCAATATACTTTCGGAAGTGTAGTGGAGCGTTGAAGTTGAAAAAGCCCTCTTCGATGAGAGCCGATCCCAGCTTCGCTGGCTTTGTGTCCTCGCTAAGACAAGAATCCTACCTGCTGAAAATCGTCAACTGTGGCCTTGACTTGCTGAGAGACAACATGCTTGCTGGCGAAAGAATCGAGAAAATCAAGTTTCCGAAACACTACATCAGGAAATATGGGCTGAGTAACTTGTACAAGCTCAATCTGAATTCCAGGCATCGCCTTATCTATACGCTTGTCTCCGATGACTTGGGAATATCCGTGGTCATTCTTGAAATCCTTGATCATAAAGAATACTGCAGAAGATTCGGCTACAAGTAGAATTCGAAACCTAAAGCCTGACACTCGCCTCTAGTAGCTTTTTCAGCTTAGGGTTGTTAGGAAAAACCCACACAATTTGACGACCGTCAAACAATATCTTGTTTGAACTCTCAAGGTATTCGAGTATTCTGTTGAATGTCTGGTATTGAACCTGTTTTGGCAGGTCCTTTAGGAGTTCCCGCTTGGTTGGATATAACTTGGCTTTTCTGATTGCGTTTTCAACCATTAATATTGTGTCGAGCTGCGGTTCATGGATGACTTTTCGGATCACGCTCGTGCCCCTGTTATTGCTGGGATCTTCAGTTATATAAACTTATACAATTCACGTCCAGACGAGCATCGGCTTCACGGGTTCAGGCAGCGTTGCAGGACGAAGCATACAAGAAGCCAGCGGCCCTCGAGACGCAACTTCGCTTTTCATCTTGTTCCGCCAGCCAGAGTTCTCACGAGCATTGGCATAAAGTTAATAGGAGACATTTTTCACTTCCATGTAGCCTATTCAAGTAGTGATGACGCAAATGCTTAGGCAAGCTGGCATTGAATTCATTTCGTATGTACGTGTTCGGAGTGTTTTGTTAGGTTAGGGAAGGTTTGTTTATGGTACGTTATAGACAGGTTGAAGAGATTCAGAAGCTGATGAATTATCCCGAGATGATCAGGAACACGAGCATTATTGCTCACGTGGATCATGGGAAGACCACGTTGTCGGACAGCCTTTTGGCTGCGGCAGGCATTATCAGTGAGCAGAGGGCTGGTCAGCAGCTTGTGCTTGACTCGTGGGAGCTTGAGCAGAAGAGGCAGATGACGGTTTTTGCCTCAAACATTAGTTTGGCTCACGTTTTCAATGAGAAGGATCACTTGATAAACCTAATCGACACGCCTGGACACATCGATTTCAGCGGCGCGGTCACTAGAAGCTTGCGTGCCGTGGATGGGGCGCTGGTGGTTGTGGACGCTGTGGAAGGCCCCATGACGCAGACAGAAACGGTGCTGATGCAGGCGCTGCGAGAGAGGGTCAAGCCGATTCTGTTCATTAACAAGGTGGATAGGCTGATTAAGGAGATCAAGCTGACGCCTGAGGACATTCAGCGCAAGTTCGCCAAGATCATTACGCGCGTCAACGGTCTCATCGAGAAGTATGCTCCTCCTGAGCATAAGAAGGATTGGCAGGTCAAGGTTGAGGATGGCTCAGTGGCCTTCGGCTCGGCCCTCCACAAGTGGGGTATGAACCTGCCTCACATGAAGGCGAAGGGCGTTACCTTCAAGGAAATCATCGACGCCTATCAGGGCGAGAAAGACGAAATCGACAGGAAAGTTGATGCTTTGGCTAAGAAGGCGCCGGTGTATGAGCCTATTCTGGACATGTTCTGTGAGCATTTGCCTAACCCGTTGCAGGCGCAGCCGTACAGGCAGAGCCAAATCTGGCCTGGCGACCCGAATGGTCCGGTGGGCAAGTCTATGGCGAACGTTGATCCAAACGGGCCCGTTCTCATGTGCATCTCAACGATTGAGGTTGACCCTCATAGCGGCTTGGTTGCGATTGGCCGCGTTTTCAGCGGCACGGTTGAGAAGGGGAAGGTTGTCCAGTTGATCACGAGCAGGCAGAAGGGTACCATCCAACAGGTTTACATGAGCATGGCTGCTGACAGAGTCATAATCGACAGGGTTCCAGCCGGGAACATTGCTGCCCTTTCCGGTTTGCCGGCTATCCATGTCGGCGAAACGGTTGCTGAGGAGAATTCGAACACGCAGGCTTTTGAGGGTTTGAGGTACGTTTCTGATCCTGTGGTTACGGTGGCGGTTGAACCGGCTGACGTTAAGGATTTGCCACTGTTCGACAAGGTGATGCACAAGCTGACCACGGAGGACCCGAACCTGCGTTTCTTAATCAACAAGGAAAGCGGCGAATACCTTCTGAGCGGCATGGGCGAGCTTCACTTGGAAATCACGGCCTACCGAATGCAGGAAGCCAACCTTAAAGTCAAAACCAGCAAGCCTATCGTGATCTACCGCGAGACGATCAGCCACGACTACAAGGGTCCAGCAGTCATGGGCAAGAGCCCGAACAAGCACAACAAGGTTTGGATAACGCTGGAGAAGCTGCCAGAGGAGATCATTGAGGCCATAAGAATGGGCAAGATCTCTGAGATGCAGACACGTGAAGAGAGGCAAAAGATTCTCAAAGGGTTCGGCTGGGAAACTGACGATGCTCGGAATGCTGTCGCCATCGAGGGTAACAACCTTCTCGTCAACCGGATCAAGGGAAGGCAGTACGTTGAAGAGATCATGGATCACATTAAGTCAGGTTTTCGCGAGGCCGTGAACACGTCGGTTTTGGCGAAGGAGCCGGCGCACGGCTTGAAGATCAACTTGGAAGACGTGACGGTTCACGAGGATCCCGTGCACAGAGGCCCTGCGCAGATTCTGCCGATGACTTGGCGCCCGATCTGGTGCGCCTTTCTGTTGAGCGATCCTAAGCTTCTGGAGCCTCTCACAAGCCTCGAATGCAAAGTGCCTAACGCCTTCGTAAGCAACATTATCGCCATTGTGCAGAAGCGCCGCGGCAAGATCTTGGACATGGTGAACGAGGAGGACATGATGATCGTGAAGGCTGAGTTGCCTGTGGCTGAATCGTTCGGCATTGCTGAGGAGCTGCGGTCCTCCACTGAGGGCAGAGCTTTCTGGGCGACGCAGTTCAGTCGATGGGCGCCTGTGCCGGAGCAGCTGCAGGCCGAAGTGATTAAGCAGATACGCGAACGCAGAGGACTAAACCCGGTGCCGCCGAGAGCACAGGAGTTCTTCGAAGAAGCCTAAGCACGATCTCAGACGCATCAGCCTCTCCGCCTTCCTCTTTTCCAATTTGGGCTTCCTAGGAAAGATTAAATCCGAAACTCATAGAATGCTTAGTCAAGCAAAGGCCGGGCCTCATGTTGCTGTATCTTGTCGTTTCGCTGATTGCTGGAATCGCCGTTGGGTACTTGCTGCGTCGGAGAAGGCAGGTAAACTTGGGCAGGGTCACTTTCGGCGTTATCTTGCTTTTGATTTTCTCGCTTGGTTTCAGTATAGGTTCGAATGGCGATTTGTTGGGTTTGCTTCCGAGGGTGGGAGCCAGCGCGGTGGTGATTGTGTTGCTGGCTGTGGGGTTCAGTGTAACCTTCGTGAAGGTTGCTGGCAGGCTGGTGAAGCTGGATTGATAAAATACATTCTGCTCGTGCTTGTCCTCGGCGGCACGGTCGGATATCTCAACAGTAACTGGGCAGAAGTGGTTGAGAATGCCTGGGTTTCAGACTACTTGTTCAATGGTGCGCTTTTGTTGTTGCTTTTTGTGATGGGTGTTGCTTTCAGTGTGGACAGGGATGCGGTTGCGAAGATTCGGAGGACTGGGGTGAAGATTCTGGTGGTTCCTTTTGCTGTTGGCTTGGGCACGGTTTTGGGTGGGTTGGTGGGTGGGTTTGTGTTGGGGATTAATGTGGCTGGGGCGATGGCGGTGAGTGCTGGTTTCGGTTGGTATACGTTGGCGGGGCCTTTGGTTGGGCAGCTTCTGGGCGCTGAGTGGGGTGCCTTGGGTTTTGTGGTGAACTTTCTCAGGGAGCTGCTCACGATATTGACGGTTTCTTTGACTTCGAAGGGTGGTAAGAATGTGCCTGTGGCGGTTGGTGGGGCTACGACGATGGATACTACGTTGCCTGTGATTGTGCGGTACAGCGGTTCTGAGGCTTTGATAACGTCGTTTTCAAGCGGTTTTGTGTTGAGTCTTATTGCGCCGTTCGCGATTATTGCGTTGGCGTCGCTCTATTGAGGTCGGGTTTTATGGGTTGTAGGTTGCGTTGATGTAGATTCCGCCGGTGGTGGTTCTGAGGCTGGCGACGATGTTGCTGCTTTCCGGATAGTTGTCTGACTGAAGCGGTGATCTGATTCCGGAAAACCCTACTTTGTCCGTTGTTACTCCGCCGTATGTGGTGTTGGATTCTATTCTGGCTGCGATGCCGTCTTTGATTGTGAGGGCGAAGACGATTCCCCCTGTGGTGGCTTGGGCGTTGAGGGTGATGTTGGCGGGCAGTTTTGTGTTTTGTGTGGCGTTCATGTCTATGCCTCCTGTGGTAGTTCTGATGTCTATTTGAACGTTGTTTGCGGCTTTCACGTTGTCCCATGCGAAGTTGATGCCTCCGGTTGTTGTTCGGATTGCGATGTCGCCGTTGATGAGGACGCCTTGCGCTAGGCTGGCTTCTATGGCTCCTGTGGTTGTCTCGAGTTTCAGCGAGTCGAAGGCTACGCCTGCCTTTGTGTCCAAGGCTATCTCGCCTATTGTGGTCTTAATGTTTAAGGTTAGGTTCATGGATGGGTCGATGTGGAGGGCGCAGGCGACTCTGAGGCCTGGGTACCATGTCCAGTCGCCGGGTCTGTGGACTCGGGAGTTCACGGTCAGCGTGTGGCCGGTGAAGGTGTGATTGAAGGTCACTCTGACTGGGTCAGGCGGTGCCAAGATGCCGACGGCGCCGACAGCAGACACGTTAAGGATCACAAGTCTGTCTGGCAGGCTTTCGAAGGTGATGTTGACCTGTGCGACGTCTGCGCTGAAGTTGAGTTTGAGTGCGTCGATGCCTGTTTGGAATGGGGCGCTTTCGGATTTGGTGAGGTTGGTGGGGTGGATAGGTAGGAAGACGATGGAGGCAACGATGACTGCAGTGATGAGGATGCCGATCAGAAGTGCGGCGGGCCAGATCAGTCGTACGCGGTTTCCTTTTTCCGGCTGTTTCTGTGGCGCTGCCTGCGTCACGGGTGCTCCGCAGACGTGGCAGAATTGTGCATCTTCCTTCAGTTCGGCTCCGCATTTCTTGCAGTAGGGCATGTTTCCGCCTTCAAAAGTGATCTGAGGCTTTCGGTATAAAGGAGTATCGTAACTATGAGCCTTGCTGAACCCGCAAGAATTATTAAGGCATCTTCGGAATAAGAAGAAAGAGCGTCTAGGGAGAGTGCCTGATGTTGGCTGCCAATTTGGATGTGCTGCTCATGAATGTGATCTTGCACGTTGTCATACCTACGATTGTGTTGTCGCCTGTTCTGTGGCTGGCTGGGAGGGCTCTTGTTGGGAGGGAGAAGGCGAAGTTCACTGATGCCGTCTGGATAGTGCTCATTGGCACGGTGTTCGGCTCGATATTCTCAGCGTTTTTCACGGGCATAATTGCTTCGATCATTCAGCTTGTGGTTTGGCTTGCGCTCGTGAAGCACTTCTTCGACTGCGGCTGGCTCATGGCGTTCGTCATAAGCATAATCGCGGTGGTCATCTTCATTGTTATCGCGGTGCTGCTGGGCCTGCTGGGATTCGGCATCTGGGTAGCCACGACTGGAATAT
>CAZUFK010000028.1:2228-17969 GCA_964619695.1 uncultured Candidatus Bathyarchaeia archaeon | reverse complement strand
AATGCCAACATTTCAGTAATGTTGAAAAATGGCTGCGAATACAAAGGCAAAATGATAAAGTGCGACGGCCACATGAACATTCTCCTTGAAGGCGCAACCGAATGCAAGGACGAGCAGCTGATGACTAACTACGGTAACGTTCTGTTGCGCGGAAACAACGTGCTCTACATAGCGCTGGGGCCAGGCTAAAAGGCAAGAGTTCTGCAGGTTCCAGTCACGTATTCCATTGCTTCTTTTAAACAAGCTTTCAACATGTGTTTCCGCCTAAAATAGTGCAAAACGTTGTGAACGTCGCGTTCCAGCAGCTCCTGCACATTCGGGTGATCAGTCGTAACGTATTGTGGCCAGTCGATGATGAGAACGTGCATGTCAGGCTTCAGGATAACGTTGTACTCGCTCAAGTCGCCATGTATCACATGAGCCTTCAGATACAGCTTTCTAACGTTTCGTAGTATCTCCTTCAGAACCCTCTCCGGATGGGGAAACTCTTTCCAGTCAGTCAGCCTCGCGCCCTCAATCATGCTCATAACTACCACATGGCGGTTTTGGCTTATCGGTTCCGGTGCAGCTATCCCGTAAGGCTGAATGAGCTTGAGGGCCTCGTACTCCTTTTCCGCCGCCAAACGCGACTGGTACAGCCAGCTTACCGTTTCGCCTGAATAGTCTCTTTTTCGTTTGGTCTGGCGGAAGCTGATCCTGCCTAGCCTGTGGAATTTCACGGCTATGCGCTCGCCTTTCGGGTTCAGAGCGTCGAAGACGTCTGCCTCCTTGCCTACGCCCAAAGACTTGCCGAACGCCTCGAGCACGCAGGCCTTAACAAGACCATTGATCGCCAAGCAATCGTAGCCTGCGAAATTCAGCGTGTATCCAACGTAAGCGCGGCGCATTCGGTAGATCAGGCCCAGCTTGTCGAGGCGGCTGAGCCTGTAATCCGTGTCCCGCGCCAAATCAAACTTGCCGAATTTCGCAATCTGCTCTTTCGATACGAACTCATGCTTGCTCATGGCGGTCTCTATGACCTGCAGTACTCTGAGGTCATCATTTTCCAGACTGCGAAACACACTGACCGCAACATCAGCCGAAGACATGACAAAACACATTAGAGAATCTCTGCTAATAAGTTTCGTCAAGGCTAAACCGTGACGATTTTGGCGGCTTTGACTGATTCCTTTGCCATGCCTTGCGTATCGAGCTTTTCTTCTGCCGCTCTCACTGCCTCCAACTTCGCCTGCGTCGACGGCTGGTTTGGTGCGGCAGTGCAGCCTTTCGCCTTGCGTATCGACGTTTCGAAGGTGTCGATTCTTCTCGCCAACGCCTCCGTTTCAGTCTTGTCAAAGCCTAGCAGCGGTCTATGCACTGGATAGTTTATTGCAGCTTCGTCTAGGACTCGCAGGTTGACGAGCGTCTGGCTGGCCTGTTCGCCGATGGCCTCGCCCGTCACTATGCCCTCAGCCTTCTCGATGTCTGCGATGCGTTCAGCTATGCGGTACATCATCCTCTTACATAGGAGGCACGTGAATTTTCTTGGCGCTTTCTCCATTATGGTTTGCAGGTTCTTGCCGTGTGGCACAACGTAGACTTTTCCAGGGTAGCCTATTGACCACTCGAAGAGCTTTCTCGCCGTCTCCAGAGCCTTTTCGGTCGTGGTTTCGTCCGTCAACGGCGCGTTGTCCAAGTATACGGGTGTTACGGTGCATCCCCGTTTCATGGCCAGCCACAGCGCCACAGGCGAATCGATCCCGCCGCTCAGCAAACCCACGACTTTGGCCTGCGCGCCGACTGGAAACCCGCCTGCACCCTGCAACGTCTCCGCGAACACGTAAGCCTCAGCCTCCCGAACCTCAACGTTAACCGTGAACTGCGGATTCGTCAGATCAACGTGCAGCTTCTTCTCAAGCCTTGAGAGAATCTGCTCTCCCACGTGCCTGCACACGTCCAAGCTTGAATAAGCGTGTTCTCCAACCCTGTGGCAGCGAACCGCAAAACTGCTCCCACGCACAACCGTTTCCGACGCCACCGCGACCGCAGCCTCGGCGATTCTGTCCATGTCTGAGGTGGTTCTTGCCGCAGGCGAGACAGAGGATATTCCAAAAACCCTAGTCAGCTTTTCAGCGACTTCCGAAGCGCTGTTTGACTTTACGTAGATTCTTCCGCGTTTTCGACTGAGCTTATCGTAGGCCACGTCGTGGTGCTTCAATGCATTGTACACGTTCGTCAAGACAAGCTTCTCATAGGTGCGGCGTGTCCACTCGGCTTTGATGCCTATTTCGCCGCTGAAACGCACGATCACGGTGTCAAGCTTCGTTCTCCAGCCCTGCCTCGTATCAACAAGCACGATTAGAGGGAACAACCCAAGAGATTTAACAATTATGATTAACGGTTGCCTTATGTGATCCCTGCTTGTCTATGCGAAAAATCCACCAACAATCGAGACGAAAGTGGCGACAAACAGTTAGGCTGATAGACCGAATCTAGATATTGAGAGGCTGCTAGTTGTTGGTGTTGTTGAATCCTATCAGGTTGATTCTGCTGCCGCATCTGTTGCATTGCAGGACGACTCTTTCCAGGCAGTCTTTGTTGACTATTGGCTGCAGAACGGTGTAAACGTCCTCCGACATGTCGTCAGGAGATATCTCAACCCCGCACTTAGGGCACTTGACGTTCCCTTTTCCTTTTATCTTGGTCAAGTCAATCGTGTAGAGCTTGTTTCTCTCCATTTTGCCTTCCCTCCCATTCAGGCTTCACGTTGCTGAGAGAGAGGAGACTGCGGAGGCTCAAAACCGCGTTGCCGACGTGGCTTCACGTTGCAGAGCAGTTTCGGGCACTCCATGCTTTCTCTGGGCGAGACAGACTGCTGTCCACATTTGAAGCTATGACGTATGTCATACTTAAGTTTTGTCCACCATCCCACAAGCTCTCTCCATGGATTCAGGCAGGATGCCGAAATGAATGTCTAGGCATGAATAAGTTTAATACGGCGAGGCGCAATATGGTGTGTGTGCAAAAACGACGGTTTTTGCGCTAAATAGTATAGGAGTTGAGTAAGAAATGGCTAGTAGAGAGACGCATAAGGCAGTTTGTGCTGAATGCGGGAAAGAATGCGAAGTTCCTTTCAAGCCCGACGGAACTAGACCCGTATACTGCCGAGAATGTTATTCCAAGCGCAGAACTCAAAGGAGATATTAAGCTCACAAGCTAACATATATCCTTAGTTCACAATCCTTTTTTTGTTTTTCAACAATCTCTTAATGCACTTTACCGCTAATGATAAAAGACAGAAGCATGCTCTATACGTTCATTGCCATGTGAGGTTAAGAGCAAGATAATGCCTACAGATCCAGTTTGTGGCGTGGTTCTAGACGAAAACACAACCAAGTTCAAGATCACTTACGAAGGTGACACCTACTACTTCTGCTGTCTAAAGTGTAAGAAAAGGTTTAAGCGGAATCCGATGAAGTTTGTCAAGTAGGCTGTGTCCTCGTTGCAGTCCAATGTCTAGACTACAGTTCCCTATTGGTCAGCGGATTTTGTAGTCGCGATGATGTTGATTGCCCTGTGTCTGTTCAGCTTTTCTTCTAGCTGTGCTTATAAGGGAGTCTGCGGATTGCTTAACAGTGACGTTCTGTCGTTGACAGATGCGCAGACACAGCAACGTTACAAAAGACAACCAAAAAGGAGTGAGAAAAGAATGACAGAAAGATCAAACGTTGTTTTCATTGGAAGCAAACCACCGATGAACTACGTCCTGGCCGTCATTACAGCCTTCTCGTCAGGCACTGCCAAAGAAATAACACTGAAAGCGCGAGGACAAGCAATAACCACAGCGGTTGACGTAGCCGAAATAACCCGAAGCCGCTTCCTCAAGGACCTGACCGTCAACAAGATATCAATCGGAACCGAAGAGATGCCACCGAGAGAAGGCGAAAACAGGTCGCGGATGGTTTCAATAATGGAAATAACGCTAGGCAAAAAGTAGACAAACAATGCAAAACAAGGCAAGCCAAACAGAACACGTCGGCTAACGCCACACCTTTTTTCATTTTTTCTTTTACGCTGCCACAGAGCAATCAGAGTTCTAGACGCACCAGCGGAAAATCGTGCTCATCGTTTGTCGCCCTGAAACCATGTTTCACATAGAACCATAGAGGTCCTGAGGGATTGTTTGCTGAGCTTCTCCTTGCGAACGTCTCAATCACTCTGAAGCCTCTTCTCTTCAGCTCATCCTCCAAATCCTTGAGCATCGCCGAACCAAGTCCTTTTCCGCGGCATTCCTCGCCTTCAACGTATAGGCATGCTATGAAGACCGCATCTTCGTTCGGTTGTCCGGAGGCGTATTCCTTTGTGCGTGGGAGAAGCCTTGCTGGCGCATACAGAACGAAGCCCACTGGGCGACCATTGATGTAGGCAATCTTCATACAGTCTCCAAATTCCCGAGTCACGGTGTCAAACCATCTTCGCTTCTCTGCTTCGCCAGCTAGATCAAGCATTCCCTCGCCGTGGTCGCCCGTCGTTTGCCAGTAAAGACAGCATCTGCACGGATGAGGAATGTCCTTGAAACTTTCTTTCGACACGCTCACAATGCTAGGTTTCATTTCGGCTTCGTCAATAGACTTGGAGGAACCCTAAGAAAAGCATTTCCACAGCAAGCCTTAACGATTTGCTCGAAACGGAAACCCACGTGTCTGAGCATTCCGTGGACGGGATGCCGCAAGTGACTGTGGACCGCGGGCACGCAGACGCCAGAGGAAGACTGAGGTGAGGCTTAACCGAGATCCTGTAAAACGTTTTAACGAGTTTGCTGTATAGTGTGCGATGAAAGGTGTGATTGATGCGAGTCATCATTAGGATAGGAGGCTCAGTCGTAGCCTCACCTATCAATCCATCTGTGATGAACGAATACGCAGTCCTGCTGGAACAGCTCAAGAAACAGGATCACGACATTGCAGTCGTCGTTGGCGGCGGCACGTATGCGAGGGAATTCATCAAAGCAGCCAAAGACGTGGGCCTCAACGAGAAGGCTCAAGACGAAATCGCAATATCAGTCTCAAGAGTCTTCGCCCAGCTTTTTCTGAAGAGGCTCGGTGCCGTGGGCTGTGTGAACGTTCCGTTTACTGTCGAGGAGGCTACGAATTGCTTGCAACGGGGCAAGGTGGTCGTCATGGGAGGCCTGAAGCCAGGCATGACCACCGACACAGTTGCGGCACTGGTTGCTGAAGAAACGAAAGCTGACATGCTAATCAAGGCCACTGATCAAGACGGTGTCTACGACAAAGACCCCAGAAAACACTCAGACGCCGTCAAGCTTGACCACCTAACGTTCAAGGACTTGCCTAAAGTGCTTTCACAAGACAAACACAAGGCCGGGATGCACCAGATAATCGACCCAGAGGCGGCTAAGATCTTGAAACGCTCAAAGGTCAAGGTAATTGTCGTGAACGGGTTCAAACCTGAAAACCTTCTGGCAGCCGTCAAAGGCGAGCGCGTTGGCACGTTGATTGATTAGGCGGAACGTCTGTTTTTCGACATAAAGCTTAAATATCACTGTTGATATCGTCGTCGATATCAATTACGATATCGATGGTGATAGAAAACGTTCCAACACAAAAGACATTGGATGAGACACACGGCAATGGTTCCAAAGGGCTTCGTACGATATCAGGTTCTTGAATCCCTGGGTGAGAAGCCGATGTCAGGTTCTGAAATAATAAGCGAGATAGAAAGCAGGACAGACGGTAGATGGAAGCCGAGCCCAGGCTCAATCTACCCGCTCTTGGCTTGGCTGCAGGATAATGGCCACATCAAAGAGCTGCCAACTGGGCAAAACGGAATGAAACGATATGAACTAACCGAGAGCGGCAAAACTATACTCAAGGAGCAAAGGAAGATAATGGCGGAACAGAGGAAAAAAATGGAAGAATACGCGAAGAACCGTATCAGGTTCAAAGAAGAAGGATTCTTCGCTCCACCATTCATGGGCGCTTTCTTCGCTGGCATGCCCCCACCGTTTATGGGCGAGTTGCTGGCTGGTTTGCCCGAAGAAAAGCTAGACAAGGCGAGAAAGACGATGCATAAGCTTGTGACTGCTTTCTTTGAATTGGGACATAGCATAGAGGAGCATGCGTCCGAAGAAGCTTTCGATGAAGCGCTGAAACTCTTAGACACCACTGCTGAAAAGCTTGAGGAGATAAACGAGAAACTGAAGGGATCGAAAGATGAGTGACAAGATTATCAAAGCTGAAGGGCTGACCAAGATTTTCAACAAGCACTTGGTCGCAGTGGATCACGTAAATTTCGAAGTCAAGAAAGGAGAGATATTCGGTTTCCTAGGACCCAACGGTGCCGGAAAAACCACAACAATCAACATGCTGATAACTATTTTGAAGCCTACTGAAGGCAAAGCCTCAGTCTTGAACTTTGACATTGCAAAACAAAACTACAACGTTAGAAACGTGATAGGTGTTGTGCCGCAAGAATATACGGCTGATGAAGACCTGACAGGCTTGGAAAATATCCTTCTATGCGCAGACATGTACGGAATTCCACGCCATGTTGCAAAAGAACGTGCGGAAGAACTGCTAAGACTTGTTGAATTGACCGATTTCAAAGATAAGAAGGTTCAAACCTTTTCTGGCGGAATGCGTCGCAGACTAGAGCTTGCATGTGGACTGATTAACAGGCCAAAAGTGCTTTTCTTGGACGAGCCCACTTTAGGTTTGGACGTACAGACTAGGACCGCAACTTGGGATTACATTAGAAAGCTAAAGAAGGAATATGGTATGACGCTTTTCATGACGACGCATTATCTTGAAGAGGCTGATGCGCTCTGCGATCGCGTCGCAATAATCGATCACGGGAAAATAGTCGTCGTAGGTTCTCCAGAGGAGCTGAAGCACAGCTTGGGCGGCGATTTGATAAACGTGGCAATAAAGGAAAATGAAGACGTCAGCGAATTGATACAGAAGGTTGAGCACGTTAAGGAAGTCCGGAAAGAAGACGGAACTTACCGCATCAAGGCCGAAACTGGTGAAGTGACCGCGCCTTTCATAATTGAAGCCTTGCGGAAGAAAGGCTATACAGTAACGAGGCTTTCGCTGACAGAGCCAACACTAAACGAGGTTTATCTTGAGTACACTGGCAAATCTATGCGTGATGCAGAAGAGTCTAGAGAGGCTTTTGCCGCGCAAAGGATGACGATGAGGAGGGCCAGACAATGAGCGAAGCAAACGGCAATTCCAAAAGCAAACTACACGGCCTTTGGGCTTTGACAAACCGAGAGCTTAAGAAATGGTACAAAGCTCCTGTAATATTCCTGCTTTCTATAATTCAGCCGATTCTTTGGATGGGTCTGCTCGGAAAAGCAATGAACATTAGCGCTCTCATACCAACAAACATACCTGGGATTGACGTGAAGACTGTCATGACGCGAAGCTTCGGAACAAGTGACTATTTCTCTTATATGGCTGTGGGCCAGATTGGCATGACAGCCCTCTTCACAACAATGTTCAGTGGTATGTCAATAGTATGGGACAGACGTTTGGGCTTTCTGAACAAGGCTCTGAGCACACCCGTTTCCAGAGGAGTAATAGTATTCTCTAAAGTCCTCTCCGCAACATTGCGATCAATGTTTCAAGCAGGTATCGTAGTACTCATTGCTGTCGCATTCGGTCTTCAGTTTGGGGCAAGTTTCACTCCACTCAACATACTGGGCATCTTCGCGATTGTGTTCCTAATATGCGTGGGCTTGTCTTCAGCCTTCATTGCAATCACCATAAGATCAACGAGAATGGAGACTCCAATGGCTGTCATGAACCTGATAAGCCTGCCAATGATGTTTGCAAGCAACGCCATGTTCCCCTCAAAGCTCATGCCTGATTGGCTCCAGCCCGTCGTGCAAGCTAACCCCTTAACCTACACCAACGACGCAGTGAGGCAGCTCTTGATATTCAATACCGTCGACTACACACAGCTTGCCGTGGACTTCGCATATGTCGGAGTGTTTGCAGTGATAGTTGCAGCAATAGGCATAGTCCTTTCATGGAGATTCCTGAGCAAGTAGACTACGATTGAAAGAGGAGAGAGACCCATGACAGCGATTGTTGAAGCAGTAAACCTGAAGAAAACTTACATGCTTGGAAAAGTCCCGGTTGAGGCCATGCGCGGCGTCAACCTGAAGGTCGAGAGCGGTGACTTTGTCTCTATTCTGGGGCCATCTGGAAGCGGCAAATCGACATTTCTGAACCTAATTGGAGCCTTGGACAAGCCAACAGAGGGAAAAATGCTAATCGAAGGCACCGACATTTCCACGCTCAACGACAACCAGCTCGCAGACCTTAGGCGCGGCATCGGCTATGTGTTTCAGTTCTTCAACCTGATTCCACGCTTTACGGCGAAAGGAAATGTGGAATTGGCGATGTCCATAGCAGGCATGAACAGGGCGGACAGGCGGGAACGTGCTGAGAGTCTTTTGGAGACTGTGGGGTTGAAAGAGAGAATGAACCACAAGCCTGCCGAACTAAGCGGCGGGGAGCAGCAACGTGTGGCCATCGCGAGGGCGTTGGCGAACAATCCGAGATTCCTTTTGATGGACGAGCCTACGGGAAACATTGACTCCAAGAATGCAGGTGAGATAATCAGCTTGATCAAGAGACTCAACGAAGAAAAAGGCGTGACCATAATCATGGTCACTCATGATCAACATCTAGCAGGTCAGTCGAAGAGAATGGTGCAGATGTTCGATGGCCTGATAACCAAAGAGGTTGTGAACTAACTTGAAAGCCCGAGACATCCTGTCATATTCGTTTGGAGCCATTAAGCTGAGAAAGCTCCGTGCGGGTCTAACGACCTTGGGAGTGGTGATTGGCATCGCGGCCATCGTTGCCTTGCTCTCAATCACTCAAGGCCTACAGGACACCATAACCGTGCAGCTTCAAAAGGGATTCGCGACTGACGCGCTGATCGTCTCTGCCGGAGGAGGTCTTGGCTTCGGCGGACAAAGCGGAATGGGTGGAAGCAGTTCCGGTTTCAAACTGCTAGTCAGCGACACGGCTACGATCAACGGATTAGAGAACGTTGAGACGTCGATAGCGATTATTCAGAAGGCAGGCTTTGTCAGGTTCGGCGAAAAATCGCTGGCTGTCACCGTAGTAGGTGTGGATTTCGAGAAATATGCAGAGGTCTACAGCAGCACGTTCGTGGCTGAAAGCGGAGAAGTGCCTCTGAATCCAGAAAACGGATCAGTCGTCGTCGGAAAACGAGTGAGCGATCCTTGGAAGAACGAGACCCTGTTGTGCGGAGCGAACGACCCTGTTGAAGTCGTCTGGCCGAATGCGACTGCCCGCCCACAGAGGAATGAGACTTATGCGGGCAGCGTCGCAGCTATTCTCAAAGAGGTCGGAGGCTTCGGCATAGGTGGGCCCTCAGATACGAGCATCTACGTTCCCATCTCCAAGGCCCAAAGCTTCTTCGGAACCAGTGAATGCAGCATGATAATCGTGAAGCTGAAAAACGATGACAAAACAACGATCCAAAACGTTTCCGACGCCATCAAGAATGCCTTTGACAAGCAAGTCTCGGTAATGTCTGCAACAGCCGTGCTCAACATTCTCTCAAGCGTTTTCTCAATCATAGAGCTCTTCTTAGGCGGGATCGCCGCGATCTCGCTGCTGGTTGCAGGAATAGGCATAATGAACATAATGATTGTTTCCTTGATGGAGCGTACGAGAGAGATAGGCATACTGAAAGCGCTCGGCACTAGAGGTCGGACGGTGCTTCTGATCTTCCTTTGTGAATCGGTAATAATCGGCCTGTTGGGTGCAGTGATCGGCATAGCTTCAGGCTGGATTCTGGCCAATGTGGTTGCGGCGGTCTTTAGAGGAGGAGGCAGCATAGGGAACCAAGCCGCAGCAACAGGCGGGATGACGATAACCCCGGTTTTGACTCCGACGGTGACTATGATGGCTCTGGCCTTCGGCGTAGGAGTCAGCGCGGTCTTCGCACTGTATCCAGCCTGGCGGGCCTCCAAGCTTAAGCCAGTAGAAGCACTAAGATACGAGTAAGACGATACACCTACCGGATAGGAGGCATGAAATCTGAACAGGCTATACCCGAAACAGCCACTCGTAGGCGTAGGCGCCGTCATAATCAGTGAAGGCAAGATCCTGCTTGAAAAGAGGGGCAACGAGCCTGGAAAGGGAAAGTGGAGCATCCCGGGAGGCCTCATAGAACTGGGCGAAACCGCAGAGCAGACAGTGATCAGAGAAGTCAGAGAGGAAACAGGCCTCGACGTTGACGAGCCCGAGCACATTGATGTGGTTGACAACGTAGTTCAGGACGAAACGGGCAAGGTCAAATATCATTTTGTGATAATCGATTACCTCGTGAAGCTGAAGGGCGGCAATGCCCGGGCTGCCAGCGACGCTGAGGAGCTTCAATGGGTGGCGCTGGACAGACTGGCAGAATACGATTTGACGAAAACCTTCAGTGCCTTCTTTGAAAGAAACCGACAGAAATTGGAGAAGCTCAATTCGTGTCTTTGAAGAAGAGTCTGGTTTCTCCCATTGTCTTGATGTCTAGGGCTTTCACTTTGACGACCATCGGGAAGTCTTTAACGACTTTGCCTAACGTGAGGCAGTGGTGTGGTGGCAGGTCTCTGGCTATTGATCTTACTGTTTCTGCGTCTACTCTGGCTGCTCGGGATACCACGTCGAGATCGTGTTCGTTGGTGAAGTTGAAGAGGAATATGTTGTCGGCTTGTCGGTAGATGTTTTCGCGTATGGTGTCCGGCTGGTTTGTTATGAATGTGGTGAAGATGCCGATGTGTCTCATGCGTGTTACTATGTCGTCCCAGTAGGTTTCGCGCAAGTATAGGTGTGCCTCCTCAGCAAACAGGAACGTGGCCTTCAGCTTCCAGCCAGTCAGCATTTCCACAAGTTTGCCGAGAACGTATTCGACGACTATCTGCCTGTCGATAGTGGAGGTATTTCGAAGGTTGATTATGACGGCGCCGCCCTGCTCCTTCGCTTTGAACAGGCACTCTTCCAACAACGAGGCCTCAGCAGAGTTGTCTGTGAAGAATCCCGAATTGACGAGAGAATGGTATCTGGAAAACAGGGCGTCGCGAACGTGTTGATTGCATTGCCAGAGGGGAATGGTTTCGCCCAACTCGTGTAGGCTTAGCTTCTCTTTTTCCTTTAGCGCCTGCCATATTCGCCTGAACTCTCTCGCGGAAGTTCCAGGCAAGTGTAATGCATGAATTAGGATGCCTAGTAGTACATGCAAGTTGAGCTGTTTCAAAGCCACTTTGAAGTTCTGGGAAGGCGTCAGTACGTGGGTTTTGTCGTAGTAGGCGTTTCTTTTTCCATCGGATGTCATGCCTAGGCCTGAGTACTCGCCGTTCAGGTCGAACACCACGACCGTGGCCTTGAATCCCACCAAGTTGGCCATCAGCAGCTTAGACAAGTGCGACTTGCCTGTCTCCTTCTTCCCGGTTATTATGTTCAATCTTCCATCCAAAAGCGACGCGTCTATTGTAAGAAGTGAGGAATCCTTCGTGCCGCCTAGGACTATTGGAAGCTTGCCATCGACGTTCGCGAGTTTGAGCAGTGTCGGTATTGTCAGCTTTTTTATGGTTGACTGCGAACGCGAGGGCAGCCATGAACTGTTGGGGTTCAGGTTGCCGTTCTCGACGGTGGCTCGGATCTTGCAGATGACCAAACTTGCGTCTTGAATGTATGTTATGTGCGGAGCAATCTCGAGGGGGTCGAAGTCTTCGCCCTGCATGACTTCTCCTCCGTCGGGGAGGCTGCGGAGCAGTTCTTCAAGGACTCCGGGGACGCTTGCGAACTGCACGTCGATCACCTGAGCAACTAGGCCCTTCCCTGCCTCCGCGTCTTCGACAAGTAGGTAGTCGCCTTTCTCCACTGTCTCGTTTGGGAAGCTCAGAATCTGGAGTATGTTGCCTTCCTTCTTGTACAGCTTCATGAGTAGACCTCTCCCCTGCTAAATGGACCAAACAAGACCCTGTGCATGTCTGGCCTGTTGATTATTTGAAGCCCATACCTGCGCACGGCAAAATGCTGCATAGCAATGACCTCATTACCCGTGAAAGTGCACAGAATGTGCGCCAGCCGCAGGGTTTCAGGGTAACTCTGCGAGAGTGATTCGTTCCACAGGAGCTTTTCAACGGCTGCAAGCCGCTGGTCATAAGCGGTTTCTCGGTCTATGTCAAGTCTGAAGGCATATTTTTCCTTGCTGAAACGGGCCACGTAAACGTCACCCAGCAAGAGGATTGGAGGCTTACTCCTCACACCGTTCATCTCAAGCAAGTAGGGCGGTCTGTTCTCAGGCAGCACGTCCGTGATGAGGCGTCCGTTCATCCTCAGGTTTGTCATTTTCGAGAAGGCTAGGACAACGTTTTCCTTTCTTCTTGCCGTTGTCAGTATTTCCTTCATGAGCTGTATGGGCGTGTCGCCCGTGCCTGAGGTAAGTGAACCGTCGAAAAGGATCAGTCCCTTGTTCAACGTTTTTGAAAGCATAGTTTGCAGCCAGCGTTCCAGCAGGCTTGCGATCCTCATGGGCATCTGCATGATGTTGGGAAAATTCAGGTGACTGCTATCATGCGAAGTGCTGAAGTAGGCTCTCTGGAGCATCGTGTACACGTCCCTTTTGTTGTCTTCGGTGATGTGGAATATGAATGGGCCGAGTCTTGAGTATCGGTAGTTTTTGTTTTCTTTCCAGACGTTTGCGCCTCTGACGGCGATGAGCATTCCGGTGGGTGTTTCGCCGATCTTGATGCTTGAAGTGTCTACTGCGGCCACGACGCAGGCTTCGTGTCTTGGCCTCAGCGCTATTGGTTGTGGTTTGAAGTATGCGCCGTTCATTATCTCGATGCTGTTGGCTTGTTGAAGGTTTTGTTGATTTAGTTGAATGGGCTGGTCTTGAACGTGTCGTAGTGAGTGCAGGCTTAGTTCTATGAATCGTTGGGGTAATGTCGTATCCATGGTGGGTTGTGGAAAGCTATATTTCGGTGTTGTTGCAATAGTGTATTGTTCAATCACATGATTCACCAATAGCCAATAAGCAATGTAAGGCGTATTTAAGTGTTGTGCATGAACAAGATGCGCAATACAATAACCAACAAGGTGAAACGGTGACAGAGAAAGAAAACAGACCACCAATACGCGTCAAGATGAAGGTCGGCGAGGTCGAATTCGAAATAGAATGCCAAGAAGACCAACTACAGTCCACAGTCGACAAAATCCTCTCCACCCTGACCGAGAAGCTCAAGGAAACAGCACTCATGACGGAAAGGCCGCCACAACCGCCGAGAGCCGAAACCTGCAAGGGCATCATCCAGAAACTCTGGCAGGAAAGCTTCTTCACGACACCGAAGGGCCTAAGCGAGGTCCACGATGAAATGGCCAGACGAGGCTTCCACTACGACCGCACGGCCGTTGCCCATGCCTTGATTGACCTCGTTAAGGACGGCGTACTGACTAGGGAAGGCAGGTCGCGAAGATATCAGTACGCGCAAAAAAGGCCACCTCAATAAGCAACGCTTGAAAGTGTTTTTTCGCAGTTACAAACTCTTATATAGACTACGAGCCAGTAATCCGAGCCGTGGAATTGCTGCGATGAGGAAACTCGCAATCCTCTTGCTCATACTTCTCTGCGGCGGAACAGCTTGTTCGCGAATCCCGCCTCTTGTTCATGCGCAAGAAGCAGAGGCAAGCAGTTCCGGGCCGTACTATAAGTATATAATCATTGTGCCGGACGATGAAAGCTGGATTGGTGCGTTGCAGCCTTTCGTGGAATGGAAAACGAGGGAAGGCCTGCAATATTCCGGCTGCTATCCGGTCAATTGCCAGCCTGTGAAAGTGGCCAATCTCACCGAAGTCTCCAGCGCCTACGGATCGGCAAACGCCTCAAGCATCAGGCAATACATCATAGACTTCTGGAAAAGCAACAACTGGACGACAGTCGAAAACACGCTGAAATACGTGCTGCTCGCAGGCGATGTCAAATATGTCCCAACCTACCTCTACAATGTCACAATATCAGGGGAGAACTACAGTTATGCCACTGACCAATACTACGCCGACTTCTATTACCCAGCAACCAGGCAGTACATCAATCCCGCGGTGGATGAGACGGACTGGAACCCAGAAGTCTACGTAGGCCGGTTTCCCGTCAACACCGTACAGGAGCTCAGAAATGTCGTCAACAAGACCGTAACCTACGAGAAACACGCTACCGCCCTCCAGCAAGCTCCCGCAGGATGGCAGCGCGGAATGCTCTTTCTCGGTGCAATCTTGGACAACGGCGAGGGTTTTAATCCAGTCTGGAAGGACGGAGCCTACGTTGCAGAGTCGATCAAGCGCAACTGCGAGAACTGGTGGTTCGGAACCACAGGACCCATACCGAGATCCGCAACACTCTACAACACAAACAACAATCCCGCAATATGGTCATCCGGCTACGGCAACCTGAACAACATCCACAACCTAACCACTGCCAACATAATCGGCCAGATGAACAACGTGGGTTTTTCTGCAGTCTTGTCCGTCAGCCACGGAAACACTCAGTCTCTGCAGGGAAGGACATCTGGCTCGCCCGGAGATTGGGACGAGGCGTTTTTCGAGAATGCTGACGTGTCCCTGTTGAGGAACGGCTTCGCGCTTCCGTTCTGGTTTGTTGATGCCTGTCACGCTGGCGCGTTCCAGACAGATCTCGCAAGGCCGGGAACGAAATGTCTAGGCGAGGAGCTGCTTCTTGCAGATCCTTCCAGTTGTGGAGGCGTGGTGGGCTTCATCGGGTGCTCAAGTGCGAGCTGGTACACGTACTGCAATGGTGCGCCGCAGAACAGGCCTGCCGTTCTTGACACATTGTCAGACAGGTTCGCCAGCCTCACCTTCTCGAAACTCTATCATACAAGCTCTCCTACAGCCTATGCCCCCGCAAAATGGGGATTAGGTGCAGCCCTCTTCGAAGCAAAGAGAACATACAAGGAAACGTCTTGGGATGGAACCGTGCCGACTTCGATGCACATGGCCACATGTCTAGGTTTCAACCTGCTCGGCGACCCTAGCCTGCAAATCTGGTCAGAAAAGCCCAGCGATGCATCAACGTTCTACAATGTTTCCGTACCCAGTACCGTGAGCGCGGGGGCCACCTTCTCCGTGAATGTGAACTTGACTAGTTACATCAGCGGAGGTAGTTACCCGTCACGCGGGTCGAGGGAAGGCGCGAAAATATGCCTCTCAAGAAGCGAAGGTGACGGGACGGTGTGGTCCGCTCTCAACCTCACTGATAGCAGCGGAACAGCCACTTTCAAAGCGCCATTGACGCCTGGGACCTACAACCTGACCGTGGTTGACCATCCGTACCTGATCCCATATATGTCCCAAATACAAGTGCTTCCTCTGGTGCACGACGTTGCCGTAACAGATGTCAGCGTGTCTACGACCTCGGTGGGACAGGGCCTGACATTACAGATCAACGCAACCGTGAAGAATCAGGGAGGATGCGCGGAGACCTTCAACGTGACTGCGTACGCAAACCTGACACTAATCCAGACGCAGGAGGCGACTTTGGTGAGTCAGGAATCTGTCTTGTTGACTTTTCTCTGGGACACAGCAGGCCAGGTGCTGGGAAGCTACATCATAAGAGTGGAGGCCGACCAAGTCCCGAACGAAACAGACACTTCTGACAACGTCTGCACAGCAAACTACATCGTCAGCGTAG
>CAZUFK010000028.1:0-2128 GCA_964619695.1 uncultured Candidatus Bathyarchaeia archaeon | reverse complement strand
GCGACAGTGAAAGGAGGACGGCAGCGCGTTGTGTGAATTTGGCGAGAGCATTGAACAGGCTTGGTGTGAAAGTCACCGTCGAGCAGATGGATTCGGCCTTGAAAGAGACAATCTCTTCCCTCTTGAAGATTTGGGACGCAAACAAGGATGTCACCCACTTGGATCAGTTGCGGCTAATCGTGAAGCATGCATCAAAAGGAAAGGTTGCCATGAGGCAAGAATGGGTTGATGATCTGAGTTCTGCCTATGTTTCTCCCATCTTTGACGTTCCGCCATATCTGAATCCAGATACGCGAGGAGTGCTGGCTTGGGTTAAGAACCGAAATATGCGTGTTGGGCTGATATGCAATACTGGATTGACGCCGGGAAGCGGGTTGCGAAAGCTCCTTGAGAATGAAGGAGTGATTCACTATTTTGACCTGCTGATCTACTCTGACGAAGTGGGCATCCGTAAGCCTGATCCTGGAATATTCCATTTGGCTGCAAGAAGATTGGGAGTGAAGCCATGCGAGGCTATTTATGTTGGCGATAACCTGAGGGTCGACGTGTGGGGAGCCAAAAATGCAGGGTTCAAGGCGATACACTTCGCAAGCGAGGAGGGACGAGACAAGATGGCAGAAGCAGACCCAACATCACTCGTAGCCAGATCAAGAAACCTCGGAACACTGAAGAAGGAGCAAATGGCACCGAACAAAACGATAACTTCTTTCAACATGATCACAGAAGCCATCAAGCAACTGGTTGAAGATGATCCGGAAGCTATGGCAAAGGCAGAAGATAAACCCTAAAGATTGGAAGAACGCTCCAAGAAAAGACGCTGGAGAGAAGCACGGAAAGCCAACAGCTCCCGCCATTCGGGTTTAGGACTAAGCTTTACCCAAACCAAACCAACCAACAACGGCGGTGTGACCCCCAGCCACCTAGAAATGCAGAAAGGTTATGGCTGAAACAAAGAAACATGAAGTAAATTGAGTGCCGGGAACGAGGGAGCCTGATTAGTAGGCTTTGGTGGCTGAGGAGGAGTTGAGGCTCAAGGAGCTTTTTGAGGCTGGGTGCCTGTCTCGAGTATTGCTGCGGGCTTTCGAAGACGGAGGTGGCTGTTGCTCTCGAGGCGAGCCGTCTCGGGTTAGAAGATGATGCTCGGCGGCGGAGGCTGATGTCATCATCTTCCAGTTGTGGTTTGGATAAGTCTTTGTCCTTGTGTGTTTGGGTTGGGGGTAAAGTTTTATCAACCAACCAACCAAAACCACGGCTGACAGGCGGTCTTGCGGAAAAGTTATAGCCGAATCGCTATATAGGGGATTTTAGATTTGGAATGAAAGCATCGGCGCGTGCGAAGCAAAGCGTTTACGACTCTGTCTTCCTTGCACTGGAGGAGGAACTCGCGGAAAAAGGCTACGATTCACGCAAGCTTGAGGTATTAGTGAAGAATTATTCTTGGTTCTTGAGTGAATACTCTTTGTTAAGAGCTTTGTTGAGAAGCAAACTACCATTAGATGAATACGAACGGAGCTTAAATTTCCTTCTTAATCGTCACGAAGTTCTGGCAAAGAGGATAAAACCGCGGTCAACAGTTTTGGATGTGGGGTGCGGTGTGGGACTTCTTGCATGCTTTTTGGCAAAGAAAAAATGTCGAGTTTATGGCGTTGACACTGAACAAGATAACCTCAGAGTTGCCACACGCCTTTCTAGGTTACTAAATGTCGAAAAACTGTGCGTATTTCAAGAAGCAAAATCAAACACTTTGTCATTCGACGCTTCATTTGACTATGTAGTTCTAAGCTGGACACTTCACGACATAAGACTAGAAGACCGTGAACCTTTACTTTCACAATGCGTTCAAATTCTCAAACCCCGTGGCAAGCTATTCATACTTGATCCAGAGAGCCAACTCAATTTTGCCCAGATTCAAGAAATGATGTCAAGACAACGCATAACCAGAGCACGACAAAAAACTCTTTCAACTGTTTACGATCACGGTGCTTTTTCGGATGCCATTCTTGCGATATATAGGAAGAACACAGATAAAAAAATAGTGCACGATAAGAAAGAGAGCAACAATAGAATTTTGCCTTACTCTTTTTCTGTGCGAGCTTGATCCTTGGTTCAACCGTTTTTCTGTTCTACG
>CAZUFK010000027.1:0-18184 GCA_964619695.1 uncultured Candidatus Bathyarchaeia archaeon | reverse complement strand
CTTGTGCAGACTACTAGCCCGCCTCAAGACCAGAGACTGCTCCAACTCTTGCTCATGGCCGACAACGCCCAAGACCTCAGAGCCAAAAGCATCACAGTCGTCGTCCCGTATTTCGCCTACAGCCGCCAGGACAAACGTTTCCTGCTGGGCGAAGCCTTCAGCATAAAAACGATCGTAAAGCTGTTTGAGAAATGCGGCGTAAACAAGATCATAACCTTCAACGCCCACAGCCCTTCATCACTAAAATCCTTCAACATTCCAGTAGAAGACCTGTCTGCCATTCCTCTCTTGGCAGAATACTTCAAGACGAAGGGTTTGGTGAAGAACGCAGTTTCGTTGTCACTTGGCAAGAAGGCTATCAGCGTGGCGGCCGAAGCCCACAGCGTCTTGAAGGGCGGATTCGACTACGTTTCCACCAAGAGAGACGTAGTCACAGGCAACGTAACGCTTGAACAGAAGGAGCTGCCAATCAAAGACCGCGATGTCGTGGTATTTGATGATATCATAAGCAGCGGTGGAACCATGGCCAAGGCCGTGAAACTCGTCAAAGATCAAGGGGCAAGCAAGGTCTACGCGGCCTGCGTGCATCCCCTGCTGATTGGCGACTCACAGAAGAGAATCATGGACAATGGTGCAGAGGACATAGTAGGCACGGATTGTGTGCCGAGTCCGGTGAGCAAGGTTTCCATTGCGCCGTTGGTCGCGAATGCACTGCTGCAGAAAGGAGCATAAGAGTGGCCAGCCTTTTTTTTCTTGCTTTCTGGCGAACATGAAAGCCTCCCCGTTTCCGAGTTGAAGGCAATACTTGAGACCGAAGGCTATCGATATGAGGTTCTGGAGAAACTCGATCAAGTTGTTAGGCTCAAGTCAAGCTCAAAGTGTGTAGAGGCCTTGAAGCGCAGAGCAGCCTTCACAAGAATCTGCGCACAAGAGCTATTCAACTGCAAGGCTGAAACAGCCGCAATCGTGAAGGCCATGCGCTCTGTTGGCTTTGCTAAAACTCTGAAGGCCAACGAGGCCTTCGTGGTTCGCATAAGACACGTCAGAGAGTACTCTTCAGAAATCGACGGGATGGTGCTTGAGCGAAAGCTCGGCGAACTCGTACTCAACAGCGTTCCGAAGGCAAGAGTGAAACTGAAGAAGCCTGACAGAACGTTCGTCGGGATACTGACGAGCGGAAGGTTCGTCTTCGGCTTGAAACTTGCCGAAATTGAGCCTAAGCCTTTCGTTGAGAGGCGTCCGAGGAAGAAGCCTTTCTTCCATCCTTCTGCAATGCAGGCAAAGCTTGCTAGGTGCATGGTGAATTTGGCTAGGCCGAAGGCTGGCGACTTGGTCTTTGATCCTTTCTGCGGGACAGGAACCACGCTCATAGAAGCGTCGTTGATTGGCTGCCGCACGTTGGGTTTAGACATCCAGCGTCGAATGGCAAGAGGAACCCTGCGGAATTTGGCCCATTTTGGAGTCAAACCCGAAGGCATAATCGTGGCTGACGCGCGGAACCTGCCTATTGCCGAGGTTGGTTGTGTGGTGACTGATCCGCCTTACGGGATATCGTCGACCACGGTGAAACGAACCACGAGCCAGATAGTCGAGGAGCTTCTGACATCACTCTGTGAGCAGCTAGGCTCAGGTCAACGAGTCTGTTTGGCTGCTCCGAAGACTTTGAAGATCAGCCGCTTCGGTGCGGCCTTGGGCTATAAGCATTTAGAGTCGCATTTCGTTTATGTTCACAGAAGCCTGACCAGAGAGGTAGTCGTATTCGAGAAGGTGTGATTAACATGAGCTTGCGCGTCGTCTTCCTAGGCACCGGAGGCAGCGTTCCCACCCAGAAAAGAGGCCTACCGGCAATACTCATCCAATTCCAAAACGAGCAGCTGATGTTCGACTGCGGCGAGGGCGTGCAAAGGCAGATGATAAAGGCCAAGGGAGGCTTCCACAGGAAAATGAAGATTTTCATAACGCACATGCACGGCGACCACCTTCTGGGTCTGCCAGGGCTAATGCAGACCATGGCCATGCTGGGCAGAGAGAGGAAACTTGAAATCTATGGGCCAGTAGGCCTAGGACGTTTTCTGGATGGAATCAAGGAGACTGTGCAGTTTGTCCTCACTTTTCCGGTTGAGGTTCACGAGATTGATAAACCTGAGACAGTTTGCGATGAAGAAGAATACATGGTGGAAGCCGCTTGGGCAGATCATGTGATCCCGAATCTTGCTTATGTTTTTGCAGAGAAGCCAAGGCCAGGCAGGTTCTATCTGGAGAAGGCCAAGGCTCTGGGCGTTCCTGAAGGGCCACTGTGGTCGAGGCTTCAGCGCGGTCAACAAGTGAAACTGCCCAGCGGAAAAATAGTAGCGTCAAAGGATGTTCTGGGTCAACCTAGGCTGGGAAGAAAGATAGTGTATACAGGCGATACAAGGCCGTTCAAAGGCCTTGTGAAGATCGCTGGAAACGCAGACCTGCTGATTCATGATGCAACGCTGGCTGACGATTTGGCTAAGAGAGCCAAAGAGGACGGTCACTCGACGCCCAGCCAAGCAGCCCAGATCGCCAAGAAAGCGAAGGCAAGGCAACTGATCCTGACCCACATTAGCGCGAGATACGATGACCCAAGCGAACTGCTGGAACAAGCGCGGAGAATCTTCAGAAACACAAGTGTGGCAGAGGACTTCATGACAATAGAAATCCCGCAGAGAGAAAACGCGAGAGATCGCGGTTGAGGCAAGCCAGTAGAGGGAAGCCACGGAACACTCATGCCAGACCGTCATTGTCGCTGTTGGAGAAGTCGCTGCGCCAGTCACTCAGGGTACCGTCCCTAGGCCAGCAGCCGCTTGAGTATATCCAAGCTTTCTTCGACATGCTCCACTGCTTCGACCATGACAACACCATTGAAAGAGGTTCTCCTGACCAATGCCGCAAACCTGTCCCACTTAATTGTGCCATGGCCTATGCCTAGGTGCCTGTCGCTTTTGCCGTCGTTGTCATGTGCATGAATGTGAACGATCTTGTCTGAGAGCTTGGTCAGGAAGGGCTCCAGTTGCCCGTTGAGGTGTGCGTGGCCAGTGTCTAAAACCATGCCGATGTCACAATCAGATTCACGGTAGAACCTCTCGAAGTCTTCAACGTTCTTCATCACGAACGGTTCCATCACGTTTTCTACTGCGGCCTTGACCCTGCAATCGCTTGCGAATCGACTCAACAGGCGAATGCCTTCCAGATTTTTGGCCCAGTCCATGCCGGGATAGAACATGCTTATGCCTGTTTTCATTGCAGGGTGGAAGATCCAAAGCCTGCAGTCTAGCATGCTTGCGTTGGTGATTGATTGTTTGAGTCTTCTAATCGTGGCCTTCAACAGCGGTTTCGAGGGAGACGCGATGTTTATGCCTGCGAAAGGTGCGTGAACAGTATACTCAAGACCATAGGACTTACCTACATCTTTCAGCGCTGAAACTCTGCGCTTGCTCAGCGTGTGAAGGCCGTCGTCCACGATTTCCACATGCTGGGTTTTCTGCTTTGGAATCTGCTTGATCATCTTCTCGAAGGGTTCGCTTAGGCAATGTAGCATTGAGACGCCAATCTGCTGGTCGGTCATCGGTTTTTCAGTCCTGTCTTGTCGAGGATTTTTCGGGTATCATGCTTATAAGCTCATTTGTCTTAGGACTCGGGGCTTAATGTGATGGGCTGCCCGTGTCGGGTTCTGATGCTGTTTCGGATTCTGGATATGTACCATTACTTATAATTCAGCATTCACCTTCATACAGGTTAAATATGCTGTATTAAGAGACTTGATTGACAAAACAGTATTCATCGTGGTAGTCAAATGCCCAAAAGTACCAACGTTCCAGTACATCAGAGTTTAGAGGAAATTCTGAATGAATCTGAGCAAGGGTTTCGCAGCTTGGTGGAAAGCGCTGCTGTGCCCATAGCTATTGCAGATCTTAGAGGCAGATTCGCGTATGTGAATCAAGCTCTTGCTGATTTGCTGGGCTATTCCATCAAAGAGCTGTCAGGCCGAAGCTTCAGCAGTTACTTGCATCCAGGTGAAAGGTCAAGAATAGTGCGCCTCTTCCTGAAGATTATCGTGTTGCGGAGGCCACCGCGAAATCTTGAATTTCGAGCAGTGCGCAAGGATGGTAGTGTTCTTCATCTCATGTCAAAACCGTCGCGATTCATCGTGAATGGCAAGACTGTTGGTTTTCAGACGATAATTGTAGACATTACTGAACGCAAAAGGGCAGAACAAGAGGTCAAACGTGAACGAGACCGAGCGCAAAAGTACTTGGATATTGCGGGTGTTGTTCTGGTTGTTCTCGACAGAGAAGGAAATTTGAGTCTCATTAATAGGAAAGGTTGTGAAATTCTAGGATACGAATCAGAGAGAATATTGGGCAAGAACTGGTTTGACAACTTCGTGCCTGTTAGGGTCAGAAAGGGAGTCAAAGAAGTCTTCCAATCGTTGATGAAGCAAGAAACTGGAGTCTACTATGAAAATCCCATTGTAACCAGTGCTGGGGAGGAACGCTTGATCGCATGGTACCATACTATTCTTAAGGATGATGAAGGACGAGTTGTAGGCAGTCTCAGTTCTGGCAATGATATAACTGATGAGAAACACGCGGAGGAGCTGTTGAAGGAGTCTGAAGCAAAATTCAGAGGCATCACCGAAAGAAGCTTCGACATTGTAGTTACCGTAGATCTTGATGGGCTGATCACTTACGTTTCGCCTTCATTGGAGAGGACTACGTCTTACCGAACAGAAGATATCTTAGGCAAACCCTTCAGAAATCTCTTCGCAGAGTCTCGTCTATCCAGCGTGCTTGAAGTCTTCAATGAGATATTGCAGGGCAAGAGCGTCCAAGGACTTGAGATTGAGACTCTTCGAAAAGACGGTTCTTCGGACCTATTCGAGGTCAACGTGTCTCCTATCATGGTGAAAGGAGAAGTCGCTGGAATACAAGCAGTCGCCAGAGACATTAGCGGAAGAAAGAAAATGGAAAGCGAGCTTGCGCAAAGTAACAAAAGACTTCAGGCATTGCTTCAGACAGCTAGAGAGGGAATCGTCACCGCAGATTCACTAGATAACGTCACGTTTGCAAACAAAGCGTTTGCTGACATTCTGGGGTACACGGAAGAGGAACTTTTGGTCTTGAACCTGCGGAAACTTGTCGACGAGCAAGGATTGAAGCGAATTATGGAAGAGACGGAGTTAAGACAAACAGGGAAGATAAGTCGGTACGAACTCGTCCTCTATCGTAAAGATGGAGAGCCCCGTACTGTCCAAGTGACAGCTTCGCCTCTATGGAATGAAGATGGGAGCTACGCAGGCGCTCTTGGCATAATGATGGATATTACGGAACGGAAAATGATGGAAGACGAGCTAAAGCAAGAGCGGAACAGACTGGAAATGGTTACCAAAAACATTGGTGCCGGGGTTGCAATCATTTCAAAAGACTATCGTACTTTGTGGGCAAACAGGGTGTTGAAACAGATTTTCGGTGATGTTGAAAGGAAGATCTGCTATTCAACATACAATAAACGAAGTACGATTTGTCCTGAGTGTGGAGTTCAGGAGATCTTTGAAGAAGGAAAAAACCAAGTTGTTCACGAGCAAATGGGCGAGGATGCCAGTGGCAATATTGTCTGGTCGGAGATCATTGCCACACCAATAAAAGACAAGGACGGAAACATCATTGCGGCATTGGAATTGGTGGTCCCGATAACCGAGCGCAAGCAGATGGAGCAGAGAATTACAGAATCTGAAGAGAGACTTAGACGGTTGATAGAATTCGCTCCCGATGCCATCTATGTGAGCGATCTTGAGGGCAATTTCGTGGATGGAAACAAACAGACCGAAAAAATGACTGGCTACGTGAAAGAGGAACTGATTGGAAGGAATTTCTTCAGCGCAGGTCTTCTCCACGAGAGGTATACTACTAAAGCAATGGAGTTGCTTCAGAAGAACGCTAGTGGACAGAAAGCGGGGCCAGAGGAGTTTGAGCTGACTAGAAAAGATGGCAGCACGATCGTGGTCGAGATTTCGGCCATCCCTGTGGAGAAAGGTGGGAAAGTAGAGATTCTTGGCATCGCGAGAGACATAACAGAACGCAAGAAAATAGAAAATGCGTTGCGGGACAGCGAGGAGAAGTACCGTCTCCTCTTTGATAACGTGAATGATGTGGTCTTTTCGTATGACGACGAGTTCAGGCTTTTGAACGTCTCACCTTCTGTTGAAAAGACACTGGGATATAGGCCTGAGGAACTAGTTGGAAAACAGATTCAAGAACTCGGTCTTATGACTCCAGAGTCCATGAAAGCTGCCTTGGCCAATGCAATGCAAGTATTAGCAGGCAAGCGTGTAGGCTCGACGGTGTACGAGTTCGTCAAGAAAGATGGAAACCGCGGTTTCGGCGAAATCAACAGCTCGCCCTTGATCCACGAAGGCAGAGTGACTGGGATAATCGCTGTTGCTAGGGACATAACTGAACGAAAGGAGATGGAGGACGCTTTGCGCGAGTCAGAAGAGAAAATACGAAACGTACTCCAATCATCCCCGGATGCTATCGCCGTTATAGACCTAAACAGGAACATAGTTGAAATAAATCAGGCCGGCTTGGACGTATTCGGTTTTGCCTCAAAGGAGGAAGCCGCGGGAAAGAGTACGCTCGCGTTCGTTGCCAGTAAGGACAGAGAAAGAGTCTTGAAAGACATGGCAGAAGCCGTAGAACGAGGTTCACTGAAGAACGTTGAGTACACATTCATGGATGCAGATGGACACGAGTTTCCAGCAGAAGTCTCCGCAAGCCTGGTGCGTGACGCGTCAGGCCGCCCTAGATATTTCGTGACCATAGTAAAGAACATTGCCGAACGCAAACAGATGCTCGAGAAGCTGGAGGAGTACTCTCAGCATCTGGAGGAACTGGTTGAGCGGAGAACGAGGCAGTTGAGGGAAGCGGAAAAGCAGCTTGTCAAATCTGAGAGGCTTGCCGCGATTGGGGAAGTGGCTGCTATGGTCGGCCACGACCTCCGTAACCCATTAACAGGCATAAGCGGCGCCACCTACTACTTGAAATCAAAGCTAGGCCCCGCACCTGAAAAGAAGACAGTAGAAATGCTGGAACTCATCGAGGGAGACATCCAATACTCGAACAAGATCATAACCGACCTCATGGACTACTCCCGGGAAATCAGACTGGAACTCGCCGAGACCGATCCAAGCACAATTGTGAAAGAAGCTTTGTCTCTTGTCCAAATGCCGCAGAATGTCCAGTTGGACAATTCAACACAGGATCAACCAAAGATTTGGATCGACGTGGACAAAATGAAAAGGGTCTTCGCTAACCTTATTAGGAACGCGATGGACGCCATGCCTCAAGGCGGCAAGTTTTCAATCTCGAGCAAGGCATCGGACGGCAACGTGGAATTCGTTTTCACTGACACGGGAATAGGCATGGCGAAGGAGATCGTGGCCAGAATCTGGGCCCCGTTCTTCACTACGAAGGCAAAAGGAATGGGTCTGGGCCTAGCCATTAGCAAACGGCACGTGGAAGCTCACGGAGGCAAGATATCTGTTACAAGCGTAGTCGGCGAAGGAGCAACCTTCACAGTAACCGTTCCAATCGAACCAAAACCAACACGAGAAGGAGGTGAACAAATATGGGTGAACGTGCCCGAATCCTTGTTATCGACGACGACGAAAGCGTAAGAACCGTTCTGGCAACGGTGCTGGAAGAAAGCGGATACACCGTCGAAACGGCGGCCAGTGGAAAAGAGGGAATAGAGAAGACTAACACGGGATTCTTCAACTTGGCCTTGATTGACATGCGGCTTCCAGACATGGAAGGGACGCAAGTTTTGGCAAGAGTCAAGGACATGACACCGAAAATGCGGAAGATAATCATAACAGGCTATCCGTCCGTCCAAAACGCCGTGGAAGCACTCAACAAAGGCGCACACGCCTACATAATGAAGCCCTTCGACATGGAAAAAGTCCTAAAAACAATCGAAGAACAACTGAAGACACAAAAGGAAGAAAAGAAGTTCAGCCAAGAAAAAGTGACGGAATTCATCAAAACCCGCGTCAAAGAACTTGAACAGGAGAAACCAGTAAACCCAAGAAAAACGCCGTAAAATCCCCATTTCCACTGTGGCAGACTATCGACCTTTCGGAGAAGACAGAATGGCGGCTTCATGAAAGCCGCTGACGGAACATGGAAAGTCTTGCATGATGGAAAAGACAGTTGAGCCTGCTATCACTCTCCTTGACAAGGAAGAGGATGAAAACGAGAGCTTCAAGCGTATGTTGCTTGATGCTATAGACGAAACGCTCAAACACCTTTTCAACGACGTTGCCGTTGGGGCAATCTACTTCTACATGGAAAAGACGTGCTGTCTAAGAAAAGAGGAGATTGCTGGAAAGCCGGAGGCCTTTTCAGCCTGTCTGCACAGACTGATGGGCGCAGGAGCATTGGTCATAGAGGACAGGATTCTGAAAACGCTCTGCTCTAAGCTTGGGCTGCAAAGCGCGCAGGAATCAACTGGGACGTTTTCCGAGCGCATAGTCGAGTTGAGGAGGAGCCGCGTGCCTTGAAGCCTTCCACGTCATGACACGCCAAACTGGAAGCGTGAGTAGATGGAAGCCAAGACCCTATTGTGGCAAAAGCTGTTTCAGAATGTTGGGTTGTCAAACTATGAGGCAAGAATCTACATCTCTCTCGCGGTAGAAGGTCCTTCTGAGGCGCGAAAACTGAGCATGGCCTCTGGCGTGCCCCGAACTAAAGCTTATGCCGCATTGAGCAAACTCGTTGAAAGAGGACTAGTCGTCGAGACGCCTGGAAAGCCATCAGAATTCGCCATTGCTTCTCTCGCCGGCTCTTTTGACGCTTTCCTTCAAGGCTTGAAAGATGAGCTTTCGGAGAAAGTCACGGCAGCCGTGGAGTTCGAAAACGCGATACTGGTTCTTGACGAAATCCAGAAGAAAAGGGCGTCGATCAGGCCGATCGAACAGCAAATGGGAGACGTGTGGTTCATCCGCGGACGCGGTGAAATGCTGAGGAGAGCTGGAGGCATGTTGTCTCATGCGAAGAGCTCTGTCTGCCTTGTGACCACGGATAATGGTCTGATCATGTTCTACAAGGCCTTCGACAAGCTGCTGGACAAACTAGCGGTGAGGCACGTAAAGATCCAGCTCAATGCTCCCATGGGAGACATCAGTGAGAGTCTTGTTCATGAACTCAAATACGAATGCCAAGTCAAGCAACTGAATGTTTGCCTTCCGATTTTCTACCTGTGCGTCGACAAGCAGAGGCTTCTTTTGGTTCGGTTGCGCCCTGATGATTTCAGTCTGGCATCAAAGAAGGATTCCGGATTTTCCTCCCGAAACTTGACACTGTGTGATTTCCTTTCTTCTCTGTTACAGGCCGGCATGAGTGGTTAGGGCTGGGAATCTGTCACCGTTTTCTGTCCCAGATTGGTTACACGATGTTTAGATAAGTCGCTGTGGCTTGGTTTGGTAATGATGAGATGGAAACTGAGCTAAGTGGTTAGACTAGGTTGCGGTGACCATCATGCTCCGTGGGGAGAGCGCTCTAGGAGGGTGAGTGATGTCGCCTTTTCAAATCCACAATACGAGATTGAAGTGCCCGTACGGCGGCTGTAGGAAAGAGTTTGACAAGCCTACCGTCTTGACTGACTCATCCTCGTTTCCGAGACAGATGTGCTATGCGTGTCCGCATTGCATGTCTAAGATCGACATAATCACCGAAAACATGAGAATAGTCGGCATCAAGCCCACCGAATATCCGAGGGTCTTTGAATCGCCAGCCAAGTGTGCTCGCTACTCTGGATTACTGACTGCTGTCTCGAAAGACGTGCCCATCCCTGATGAGTGTCTCGTCTGTCCGAAAGTCCTGCAATGCAACCTGAGAAAGCGCTGAGAAGGAATTGAGGTCAGGGTTCTCTCCATCTGGACTTTGCTGCCGTTATCACGGTGCAGACTATGGTCGTTGTTATCAGGATTGCCCAGCGTGCGGCAAAGACCTCGGATGGTAGAGTCAGAGAGCCTGAGTAGACTCTGATGAGGCTGGCGGCGTTTGAGGTTGGGAATATGGCGGCTATCCAGCTGAAGCTTCCGAGAACCTCTTCCCCATAGTAGACTGGCGGCAGGAAGCCCAGCATTATGCCGAGGATGTTGGACATGCTGTTCAAAGTGTACGTGCTTGCCTTCTGAAGATAGGTGGAAATCAGAAAACCGACACTGCTTATGCATGCCCAGCACAGAACCACGGCTATTGCTGCCCAGAGCAGCGAAGCAGGCGTCAATCCACCCACGAGCAGGGCGACTACTCCGAAGAAAACTAGGCTTGGCGTGGAAAGTATCAGCGGAGCTAGGGCCACGCCCAACGCATAAGACATTGGGTGAACGGGCATCGCGATGATCATCTCGCGGATCTTCACGTATTTGTCAAATGCCATGTCCTGTATCGCGGCGGACATTCCGATGAAGCTTACCGCTGAAATCATGGCTCCTATCAGGCCGAGGCCGAAGTTTCCGCCAAAAACCGTGATGAAATACAGTGGCAGCGAGCTTATCAGCCCAACGAGAAAGAGCATTAGCGGCTGCCTTTTGAGGTCTGGGAATGCCTTCAGCGAAGTGATGATCAGCGTGTCCTTTACTATTTTGAGCTTCAATCTGCTTCTCCTCCTACGAGTTTCACGAAAACATCCTCGAGCGTGACGGCTGCGGTTTCGGCTTTCAAGCCGTTCTTGAGGGATCTTCCCACGAGGTCTATGGCCTCGTCTTCATCTTTCACGTAGATGATGCTCTTGCTGCCGAACTTCGCGACGTGATTGCCGTTGACGGCGAGACCTAAGGCTTTCAGATCCCCTTCTACAACCACGCGGAACCTTTCTTTAGCCAGTCCTTTGATCTGTTCAGGCGTTCCGTTAGCAATAACTAAGCCCTTGTGAATTATGGCAAGCCTATCAGAAACCATTTCAGCCTCCTCCATTATGTGCGTCGTAAGCAGAATGGTCTTGCCTTTCTCAACCATCTCGCGGAGAACAGCCCAAACACTTCTCCGTGCCACAACGTCCAAGCCGCTTGTAGGCTCATCAAGCATGAAAATATCCGCGTCTGAGGCCAAGGCTGCGGCGATTATGGCGCGTTTCTTTTCGCCTCCAGAGAGCGTGGCACATGTGCGATCTTTCAGCGCCCAAAGCTCAACTGCCTTCAGCGCTCTTTCGGAGGCACTTCTTGCTTGGGGCTTAGAGACGCCACGCAGCATCGTGAAGTAGTATGAGTATTCCCACGGAGTGTAGTTGGCGTAGGTGGCAACATCTTGCGGAACCACGGCTATATGCCTACGCACTTCGTCGGCCTCTGTCTCCACGTCGTATCCAAGCACGCTCACCTTGCCGTTCGTAGGCATGAGCTGCGTGGAAATAATCCTCAGAAACGTGGTCTTGCCTGCGCCGTTAGGGCCGAGCAGAGTGAAGAGCTCACCCTTCTTTATGGAGATGTTGACGCTTCTCAGCGCCTCCACGGTTTCCTTACCGTGGTAGATCTTGACGAGATTAGTGGCTTCTATTGCCTCTTTCATCGTTCTCGTTCGCCAGTCTTAGCCGTCTTTTGTGGGGCAAGGGAAAGCTTCGCAGTTGGATGTACTGAAATCGCCTCGGAATAGCTCACTTTTCCCCTGATCGTGCAGCCTTCGCCTATCGTGACGTCCCTTCCTTGAACGTTGTCGCAGGAAACGTTCTCCAGATACACTCTGTCCTCTGCGATTATGTTCGTCGTGTAGAGGCGGCCTTCGCGGAGGAGTCTCCGAAAGAAGGGCAAATTCAGGATCCACGAGCCTCCTATTCCTTTCTTCCTTATGTTCACATTGATTGCTTGAATTCCGCCCAGTACCTGCGAATCGGGTTTACTTGACCTGATGAGCCTTGCTTCGAACCTGTCGGTAACGATTTTTCCATCGACATCAAAGATTCCGCGAAGCTCAACCAGCTTCTTGGCTTTAACATCGGTCGGAGCTCTCAGAGAACCAGCGACGCGTAAAGTGTCTTCTGCTTCGATTCCCTTGTAGAACTTGCAGGAGCCTGCCACCTCAATTGTGCTTGCCTTGGTCGTGCCGTGAGCAGAGAAGCTTCCAGCCGCAGACAGCATTCTTGCGATGACATTTCCGTAGATGGAGGCGGAGCCTGAAAAGCTCATGTCTTCTGCCTCGATGTCTCCATCGACAGAGACGCTTCCTGAACAGCGCAGGCTTTTGACTTTCAATCCTCCTGGCAGTTTTCCGCTTCCGCTGATTCTGATTTCGTCTTGAGAAACCTGACCCGAGCCGGAAATGCTGATAGTGCCCACTCCTTGTATGTGTACTTTTCCTGAGCCGCTAATGCGTGCCGTAGGGAAGCCGTCAGCCTCCTGAAGTCTTTTCTCGTATTCCTTCCTTCGTTCTTCTCCGCTCATGCCTATCGCCTCCTTATTCGAGTCCACCGGCGGCTTTCAACAAGTCTCTAATCTCAGCTAGCAGTTGCCTTATTTCTTTGAGCCGTTCTCTAGTTTCCGCTGCAATTTCCTCGTCTGAATATTTCAGGTACTTGAGGTTCTTCGCCATGTGTCTTCACCTTCGCTATTCTTCTGTGGCTTTAAGTACGTCTTTGATCTCTTTCAGAATGGTCACGATGTCGTCCATTTCTTCCAGCGTTGCGCGTTGGTCGGCGCGGAGGGCGTTGAGCTTCTCTCTTTCTGAGGGCGACACGAGGTCGGACACAGTTTCGCTGCCGATGGCAAGGCCCACTACGGCGAGGAGGCCAGCGATGAGCAATGCAAGCCCGGCTATGATTCCGGCCACGATGAAGTTGAATCCGTATTGCACTGAAGAGTAGACGCAGACTGCGGGAACTCCGAAGCCTAGCAGTATTATACACAGAGCGGTCAAAACGGATGTTCGCATCATCTATTTCATCTCCTTTCTTTTTTGAAACATTTTCTGGATGTTTTGCGGGGTCAGGAGGAGCTTAAAGTCTGAGGGCGCGTAATATTTCACGGATGGTAGTCCTTCCACTTTCTTTACCTCTCTTATCTCTTTAACCAAACCCAGCTTCTTCAAACCGCCGAGGTGCAAATACGCCAGCGGATACGGCAGGCTAAGCTGTTTGGCAAGCGCGTAGACGTTTTTCGGCTCATCGCACAGCGAGGCAATCATCTTCAGCCTGATCGGATTCGCCAAAGCCTTCAAGATCTTCACCGTTTCTTGGCCTTCAGATTCGTTCAAAGCGTCTACCTCGACGGCAGCCTAGCCTGTATGTAACAATAACCTGATATATAAGTTTTTTCTGATATACTGGTCAGAAGAGCCTGCGAACACCCAACCCGTCACGACGAAATCGCATCCCAGAAACGCCGATGCTTCCAGTAGTCCTCAACTGAACGTTGCGGATTCCTGAGGCGATTTCCACGAACTCTTTTAGCGTTTGATTGGCAAACTCCCATGTTGGAATTCCGTATCTTATGCCGTTGCACATTGAATCAACGTAGATGAAGAGCCTGCCCTCCTGCAGTGGGTATGCAGCTTCGTTTGCGTAACCATACTTGGGCATGTTGAGGATCTTGAAAGGCCACAGTTGACATGCCTTGGGCTTCATGTACTGTAGCCCGCACCGGTACGAACCCATGAGGTTGCACAGGAACGTGCATGAGCCGTCGCCTGCTCTCTTTATGAACAGCTTGTTCAGGCCTGAGACAGTTTGCTCCATGCCGTAGTTCTTGGCGATCTGAAGCCACTCACCAACGTCTATGACTACACTGTAGAGCTTGCAGCAGTCGCCGCAGTTGATGCATCGCCAGTTGGCTACGTTTCGCCATGGTACAAACTGCAATTCCCGTTCACAAAAACTCAAAGAATCAGTCTGTCTCTTATTAAACCTGCTCGCAGAAGGGTCTCAACTTCTCCACGATTCCTTCAGGAATCTGCGTTGCCTTTCCTGTTTGCTTGTCTGCTGCAACGACGACTACGTGGCCGGTGGCCAATAGCTGCGCGTTTTTCTTGTTGAGGATTTTGAAGCCGTACTTCGCCGACTTCTCCCTTAGCTCTTCAACTGTGACTTCTATTTCAAGCAGGTCATTGAACTTTGCAGGCTTCTTGTACTGGCAGAAAGCCTCGACCCTCGGGAACCAGAGTCTTTGCGTTCTGAAGTCGGTGAAGCTGAAGCCTAGGCGCCTGTAGAACTCCTCTTCAGCTCTTTCAAACAGTCTGAAGTAGTTGGAGTAGTGGACGACTTGTGCGGCGTCGGTGTCTGCCCATGTTACTCTGTAGAGAGTCTTGAAGATCTTGGAGGGCACGGTCTCACCGTTTCATCAGTGGTCAGGTCTTCTTGTATAAGTAGATGGTGTGCGAGGGATACCCGAGGTTCGGGTTTTCACAGAAATTGTCCGCCTTGATGGGCTTCCAGCCTACGATCTCGTAATCATGCGAGACTATGCGGACGCCTTTCTTCAGTTCGGTGTCGAGTTTGGGTCTGATTTTCTCGTTGGCGCTTGTGGTCAAGTAGAGGAAGATGACGTCTGCGCTTGTGAGGTCTACGTTGAATATGTCGCTGTTTACGATGGTGATTCTGTCTTGGAGGCTTTGCTCGTAGATGGTGCTCAGCGCCTTCTTCACAAGGTCCTCGCGAAGCTCAACGCCAACGGCTCTCGCGCCGAATTCTCTGACGGCCATTATAACGGTTCTGCCGTCTCCCGAGCCTAGGTCAAAGAGGATTTCGCCTGGCTTCAGCTCAGCCAGCGAAAGCATCTGGCGTATTACCTGCGGGGGACTCGGAACGTAGGGCGCTAAGTACAGACAGTTGACCTCCCGTCCAACGCGGTTTGCTGTTCAGGTTTTACGAGTGAATCAGCAGTTTAAAAGACTTTCCACGTTTCTAGGCGACGTATTGGCTTTTGTCAGGCTGTGGCTTGCGTGCTTCGCCACATTTCATGCAGCTTTGAGCGCAGAGGTCAAGATATTTGGCCTCGTCTCCCGTACCGACTGCTTCGGCAGCCTTCTGGCACATCTCGCTGGGCTCCTTGCAGCCTTCTTCCTTGCAGAGCTTCGAGACTGAGAGGCAGATTTCCTGAATGTCCTTCGGCTCCAGCACCGCGCGGTTTGTGCGCACGAGCAAGCAGACCTCTCTGGCCAAGACGCAGGTTTTAACGTATTTGATGCGTTCCAGAATCTCTTCGCGGAGCTTCTTTCGGCTTATTTCCACTCTGTTTTCCTCTCGTGAGAACCAGGCGAGGCGCTCACGCACACATAAGGTGGCTGTTCATTTAAGAGTTATTGTAAGTTCCAAATGCCTACCGATAGAACTCGGGAGAGGGACAGTTTGTCTTATTAGGTTTAGGGTTGATGGGAGGAATAGGTGTTGGAGGTACGTCGCTGTTCAGGGTGCGGGGCGAGGCTGCTAGGCCTTTCGGCGTTGTCTGGCTTAGCCATCTGCTTGTCGAGATATATCTGCTGATGCATCCCGCGTTGGTGCCTGTATTCCGAAGCGAGTTCGGCCTCTCCGTCTTCGAGGCAGGCCTTCTCATAACCGTGCCCAGCCTCTGCCGACTAGTCATCGTCATCCCAACCGGCATCTTCGCAGACAAGTTCGGCTCACGGCCATTCATAGCCCTCAGCATGCTCATAAGCGGCGTTTCCGCGATATTCCTAAGCCAGTCGCCCAGCGCCTCCGTTCTGCTTATGTGCCTGTCCTTGATTATGATTTCGGTGACGCTTTACCATCCGCCAGGCCTCAGCGTCATCAGCAGGCTCTTTCCGAACCAGGCTGAACGAAGCACGGCCATTGGGCTGCACAGCGCCTCAGGTTGTATAGGCCAGTCTGTGGGAACGATCGCCCTAGGTCTTCTCATGCCTCAGATAGGGTGGCGGAACTGCTACCTGCTGTTTTCAGCTCCGCTGCTGGCTTGGGCTTTTGTCGTGGCACGCGTAAACATCCCTCAGCTAGCAAGGCAAACACCGAAGGAGGCAAGCGCCATACGGGACGTGACGCAGGGCAACAACTTATCGAAGAAGCCCATCCTTCCTCTCGGGTTCTTTCTGTTGCTTTCGGCCATGGGGCTTAACGCTCTGGCCAATAACGGCGTGTCGGCGTTCATGACGACGTATTTGGTTTCGGCTCAGAACCTTTCGGTGGAGGTGGCCAGCATAGTGTTCGGTGCGGGGCCGCTGATAGGCATCGTGGGTTCGCTGGGTGCTGGCTACTTGAGCGCGAGGCTTGGCGACCGAAAGGCGCTTGCCTTGTTCTTTCTCGGGCAGGTCGTCTTTCTCACAGGCCTGATCGCCATTCCGTTTCTGCCGCTTGCCGCGTTCTCGTTTCTGATGTATCAGCTGTTTCTGGCGGCGATCTGGACGCCCTCGACTTCGCTTGTGGCCAGCCTCATGGGCAGGACGGGCGGCGGAACAGCCTACTCGCTGTTCTACTTCGCAGGCGACGCCCTCGGCGCGGTATCGCCGCTCATAGCCGCCATACTCATCACAAGCCTCGGCCTGCTCGCACCGTTCACATTCGCCATAGCGCTACTCGCCACGAGCGCCCTACTCATATGGCTCATAAAGACGAAACAGAAAACCTAGGACGCAGGTCCTGAACTTGCAGGCCAATCCTATCAGATGTGGAGAATAGGAAATGCTCATGTGATAGTACTTCATGTTGTTGTGTGGAGTGATGTTGCTTGCACAATCTTGTTAAGGTTACGAGAAGAGAGCAAACTACGATTCCTGTGGAGTTCAGGCGGAGATTTGGGATCAAGGAAGGAGACCGCTTGATGGTGGAGATTACTGAGCGGGGGTTGCTCTTCAGGCCAGTTCCAAGGCTTGAGGACATGGCAGGCGTGGACGCCAAATACGGCAAGGTGGAGGAAGTCAAGAAGGAGATCGACAAGCTCCGCGAGGAGCACTAGCCTTGAAGGAAGTCTTGGACACACGGTTCCTGACTGAATACTTCTCAGACCACGCTGAGACAAAGCAGAAAGCGACCAGAAAGGAGGGAACTGATCGGAAGCGCGCGCTACGACGTTCCAGCCAGCCATCTTTCAGCTTCCATCTCTTCTTTCTATACTTGCTAGCCTTCTCTAACTTCTGGAAAGGAACACTGCTAATGTCGTAGTCACGCTTTCCCCGAAGCCGTATTCTCAGCATGACTTTCAAGCACTTACCCACGGCCCGTTTTTGGTTTCATTCGTCGATTGGACGAGGCCGTCAACATGATTCTGAATCTGTATGCTCGATTATTATTCTGATGTAATTTAATTTATAAAGATAATCGCGTAAGACTCGTTTGGTGGTCGAAGCGATTGTACTTTCTGTCTGATATTGAGCATAAGTATTTGCTGCATCAGCTTTTGCCTACGGCGCGCGAGGCGGGTGTGAGCAAGGAGTTGAGGGGCTGGAGTTGGCATCAGCCGCCGTTGAAGCCCTACTACGATAGTGTGAAGCTTCCGATGTATGAGGTCAGCTCTAAGTACTGCCCGACAGGAAGAGACGCGTATTTGCGGCACGTTGAAGGCGTTTATCCCGTTCCGACTGGTAAGGTGGCGTTGGGCAAGGTTCTTCACGGCGTGGTGAGCGACGGTTTGCAGGCGTTTCTTCAGAGGGGCGACAGGAGCTTTGAGGCTTGGTGGCAGAAGGTCCGGTGGCAGGAGATTCCGGGGAAACCTGAAGAGTATGCGGAGCCATGCAGGAAGGTATGGCAGTTCAACCGGACCATGTGCGAGGCTCGGCTGGCTGAGGTTTCGAGCAGGCAGCCTCACGCTTCGGACTTGGACTTGATGGCTTCCGCTGTGCCGTTCTTGATAGAGCACAAGATATCGGGAGAGCTTCTTGGGCTGAGCGGCGTGCTTAGTGTGGATTGCTTTGATTTTTTGCGTGCGATTGTGTTTGACTTGAAGGTGGCCAACAAGTCTGAGGATTGGCACAGGCTTTACACTGTGGGCTACGCGCTTGTGTTCGAAAGCGTCCACGAAGTGCCCGTGGACATCTGTTGCACCGCCTACTTGAACGTTGACAATGACAGAATCAACATTCATAAGGACCTATTCTTCGCAAGCGATGAGCTAAGGCAATGGTGGGTTGAGGAGCGGGACAAGAAGCTGGAGATCGTGGCAGAAAGGAAGGACCCTGGGAAGCCTGAGCGGTCGCAGTGCAGC
>CAZUFK010000026.1:6322-18244 GCA_964619695.1 uncultured Candidatus Bathyarchaeia archaeon | reverse complement strand
TGTTTGGAGAAGAAAGATACATCAAAGTACATCCAGACTTCAACATAATCTTCACGGGTAACTCCATTGAATACGCGGGAATACACAAGCCTCAAGACGCTCTACTTGACAGACTGATAAATGTTTACATGGACTACTACGACTATGACACCGAAGTAAAGATCGTTCAAGCACATACACATCTGCCACTTCATGAAACGGAAAGAGTCGTGAAAGTTGTTCGAACAATCAGAGAAAAGATGCCTGAACCTTACAAGCCCGGCACTAGGGGAGAAATAATGATTGGCCAAGGGTTGAAAGCCCTGGGACGAGATGGCTCGAAGGAAGAAATTGAGCAAATATACATGGACGTTCTTGCAACAAAACTAGGCGACCCAAAAGAGCTGTTGAAAAAGAGTGATCTCATAAAAGCAGTAATCGAGGAAACCCACGGAGATGTGTAGATTGAAAACATTCAGCACCACGATTCAGTACGCCACAACACGCAAGGTCTCTTACCTCATTCTTGTTTCATGAGAAAGGTGGAAAATGTTGGCAGAGAAGAGAGTATCAATGGAAAAAATTACTGATCAAGCATTTGCCATCGCGAAGAAGTACATACGCAAAGAACCAGAAGCTGTCATAAGTGTGGAGGAAATAAACGGGGAATGGAGAGTAACAGTTGAAGCGTTAGAAAGAAGGGCCATCCCAGACTCTCTTGATCTTCTAGGAAGATATGAGATTAGGCTCAATAAGAACGGCGAACTAATCGGTTGGACACAGAAGATCATCAGAAGAAGATGCGACGTAACATCGCCCGCGCAAGCTGAGAAAGCAGCCAGTTAAGGGAAGCAGCATGGGAAAAAGAAGCTGGTGGCAAAGAAGTCTAAATGGGCACTTCCGGCTACTCAAGGCAAGAAATACACGCGATCTGGAACCAAGACAAAGAATAGAGCGGACGATGATGACCCAGAAGGATCAGATTATAGAGCACCTTGAAAAGACCCACGAGATAATTTTTGAAACTGTGACACACATGGACCTGGTGGAGAGAAAGAGGACAGCCAAAGATCTAGCGTGGAAGGCTAAATGGGACACAAGAAGAGCGAGATTCAGAAAACTGGCGGAAAAATGAAGGTGACCAGCATGGGCAAGCAATCGTTTTGGTTTGGAGGATGAGGAGACATGAGCCTTGTAAACTCACAGCGGCGATCTAGCGCGAGTTTTGAAGGCCCAAACCATACCCTTCACCTATACACGTCAGATGTTGATAAATATTCGATTCAAAAGGCCTTTCTTGCCTTTATCGGAAAAGATGAAAGGGCGATTTACATAACTGGAAATGATCCGGTATCCTTTATTCAGGATTTCGACTCTATGAATGTTAAGCTAGAGATTATCAAACCTGAAAACATCAAACACCTTGAAAACCAAAGATATTCTAAGCTAAGGATAATTATAGACGCTGGATCAATGCCTCGCCTGAAAGACTCTGAAATTGAAGAGAGGGAACGTTACATAAGCAAACTTGGCAAGAGACAAATCGTAAGCTGTTTGTGCACTTATGACGTAACAAAACTCAACCCTGGCATGATCAGACAACTAGCAACGTGCCATAACCACCTTCAACTCACAACCAGCGATCTGACGATATTATCTGGAGACATCATTGACAAGTCAAAGCTGTCAGACAACTCCATTGAAAAAATGGTTAAAGACAATCTCGAAACCATAATCCTCGCTCTGCTTCAAAAGAAACCCATGTGTGGAAGCGAAATAATAGGAACCATACATATGGAGTTCAACGTATTACTGAGCCCAGGAACAATCTATCCGCTCCTTCAGTCACTGAAAGAAAGGGGATTGTTAGTCTATGACAAGAATGGTAAAGCAAAGACATACGCTCCCGCCAAGGACGCTGAACTGAAAATAAGAGGCATTATCGAGGAGCACATTCAAACTCGTAAACTCTTGACCCACTACCTGCAGAAAGAACCGATCAGTGAGGAGGCACATTGAAATGCCGAGAGAAAAGTACGTGGAGCTCAGAAGAAAAAGGTTTAGAGAGCGGGAAGAACGGTTTAGGAGAGAGAGGGAACGAATTAGGGCCACGAAGGAAAAAGAACGGGCGCTTAGGTTAATAAGATGGATCGAATCAGTGACACGTAAAAAAGAAGCAGAAGAAAAGCGAGAGAAAGCAGAAAATGCATTATGCGAAGTGAAGAAAGCCGTAAAAGAGATTGAGGGAAAAGTATCCTCATGCATTCCTGAAATGATGAGGAAAATAAGTGAAACGTTAGCGGACGCAGACAACAGCTATGAAGCGGCAGACTACAAGAAAACACTCGATCTCTCAAATGAACTTGCGGAGCTTTTGAACAAGGCACGATTAGAGACTTCGAAAAGAGCTGAGAAACAGAAAGAGAGACGTGAAGAGGAACGAAAATATCTCTATTGTGTAGTACCGTGTGTTGAAGAAAAAAGTCTTGGGCATATAGGAATGAACAACGATGAGGTCTACACAATTCCCTATAGAGACATCGCTGCCGTAGTCAGCGATTCACCTGCAAAAGACTATGAAATGGCCGAGGATAACATAAGAAAACATGAAGTAGTCTTAAGACAGGTAATGGAGAGTCACACGGTTGTCCCGGCAGAATTTGGTACAACAATAAGAAACGAAAGAATACTGAGGCGCCTATTAACAAAGGCCTATGAACCGACAAGAGAATGTCTAAGGCTCGTGGACAACATGGTAGAGCTAGGATTGAAGGCTGTTCTGAGCAATGATATGGCGTTTGATGACCAAGAAAAAAGAAAGGAATGCATTTCAGATATCTTTGGTTCATTAAACACTATAGCAAAGCAAGCAGTCACAGGCGACATATTCAGCGACAGGCTGGTTCTAAACGCATCATTCTTGGTCAACAAAGGAGACATTGAGACATTTTCAAACGAAGTGACCAGGCTACAGGAAAAATACCGTATGCTGAAACTTCTTTATAGTGGGCCTTGGCCCCCCTATAATTTTATTTACATAAAAATCGGAACTGAAGGCATAGAAATCAGCAAGAGTGGGTGAGTGAATGCCCTTTTTGATAGATGACCTTTTGCTTCGAACGCTCGGCATGTCTGTACCGCCATTTGATATGCTCTGGCTATTGGAAACGATCACAAGCTACGTTGAGGATGCAAGACAAGAGGGAGTCCTACAAGAGATTAACAACAAGATAAAGGAGAACAGATTGCTCTATGAGCTAGGTGAGATAACAAAGGAAGAATACGAGAAAAGAAGTAGGGAACTGAACCGACAACTAAGAATGAGCGATCTAAAAAATAGAAAAGATCTAACAAAGAGAATAATATTAGGATAGTGGACACGATATATCTGAAACTACAAATCAAGCCACGAGTATTACGGGCGCTTTTCGGCAGATACACAGAAGATCTGCAGAGCAAGTCATGGTATTTCCAAAAACAAGCAATGAAAGATGCCTAAATGACAAAAGCCGCTCATATAGACAGAAACTCGGTTTGTTTCATTTGCCCTTTTGGGGTAGATGGCGGTACTGGAAAAATATCGGAGGAGAGTTATCAGTTTTCGAAACAACTTTCGTATCAGTTTTTTGAATATTGCTTATGTACATTCGACGTAAACAAAGCTAGAGAGATGAGGTTATAGTCGTTGCTTGCTTCAAAAACGAATAAGGGAGAGCTAACTTGACAGCAAGGATTGCGGGCACGTACGAAGTAGCAATTGGTTGACGGCAACAGAAGAGGAGACACTTGGATGGTGACGTTAGGTCCAAAACATCCCAGTATGGGAGACATGCTTGATAGAATCCTGGAAGGGGTGACTATTGAGGCAGATTTCAGAGTCCCTCTTGGTGACGACGATCTTCTAGGAATGAAAAACCGTTTGATCCTAAGTTCTTTTAATACAGCAGCAGAATTGGGTCTAGGCTTTCAAAGGAACGGATTTTGGCGCACTTGGATGGCTGGACCTTGTGATAAGCCAACGGTGTCCTGTTTGCGGTATGAAATCCAAACCAGAAGATCTGGACAAATATGGTCGCTCTTGGTGCGGGCGGAACTATGCAACAAAAGAGGAGTGAGTGTCGATTCTGAATCCTGAGAAGGAGAAAACTTCAGAGGGCTTGGCAGACGCCATAGATAGGATCTTGGACAAGGGGTTGGTGATCAACGCTGACATCGCCGTTTCTGTTGGAGGCGTCGAGTTGCTTGGAATCAAAATAAGAGCTGCCTTAGCTTCCTTTGAGACAGCAGCAAGATATGGGTTAGAGTTCCCCTCTGGAACAAATTTAGAAACGGGTGCTTGGAAAGAAGCCATGCAAGATAAGGAAGAATGCCCACAATGTAGCAAATTGGTGGAAAAGGAACAACTGCTTAACGATATGTGTCCATGGTGCGGCTGGAAAAGCGCAAAGGCTAAACTGAAAGAAGAAGCCCTAGTGAAAATAAGGGTGACAAAGTGACGGGCACACCAAGTTCGCAGCCAACCTCGAGGAACGTGAATCAGTTCGTGAGCACGCTAGATGAGAAGAGCAAACAAATAGTAGCGTACCTTAAAAAAGAGAGCCACGCAGAGATCAGCGAATTGACCAATCTAATCCATGCCTCTTCCGATATGGAAGTCTTAATCAGGGTAAGGGAAGTCATAAACTCACAGGCGGAAAAATCCCTAGAAGAGCCCCTTATCATCTTTAGACGTTCCAAGATCGATTCGTCGACTGGTGAAAGAATCATGTTTTCTTGGTGGCTTAACGAAAAACTTGTGGACAGTATATCTGACTGTGGATTACTGGACATTTTCGACGAAAAAAATTTCTTAAGAGTAGTAGTCTCGCTGCCTCTTCAAGAGGAGGACGTCAAAGTTGAAGTGAAAGACAATTTTCTCATCATATCTGGAGAAAAATACTATCAAGAAGTCCCGCTTCTTTGCTCAGTTGAAAAAAACGTAGCGAAGAACATCAACAACGGCGTTTTACAAGTCACACTTGCTAAAGTTGGTGAGAAGACATGGTGATAGATATAGATGAAAGCAATCTAAAAAAAGGTCTTTTGGGACTCGTGGTCGCTTTAGTTGAAGTAATAGAGGAGGCTCTCGTGAGACAAGCCATAAGGCGAATTGAGAACGGTGATCTAAATGCTGAAGAAGAGGCAAGACTCGGAGAGGCGTTGGCTGATCTTAACGAGGCGCTTGAACACATAAAGAAACAGAACAACATCGAAAACGTTGTCGAGTCAGTTATCGATGGCCTTTCCGACGTTGCTGACGTGTTTCTCAGTCCCGAAAGGTGGAAGAGGGAGTTGGAAAAAACATGAGCGAAATGCGTGTCGCTACAGAAACCAAGTCTGAAGAGGGAAGATACGTTTACTGTATCGTCAACGGCACAACCGAGCTAAGCATGGGCAATATAGGGATAGAGAAGACCAAAGTCTACACAGTTCCATGCAGAGACATCGCGGCAGTCGTCCATCCTTGCCGAAGCCAACCTTACGAATCAAAGGACCCAAAAAAAGTGATAGATTGGATTTGCAGGCATAACCACGTAATTGACAAAGCCACAGAACATTTCGGCACAGTTTTGCCATTCTCGTTTGACGCTATCGTTAAAGGTAATGATGACGCAATAAGGAACTGGTTAAACAAGGATTACGAAAAACTCAAACAAGAGCTTGAGAGTCTTAGGGATAAAGCAGAATACACGGTTCAAATCTTCTGTGACCAAGAAAAGTTAATCGACAAAATTTTGGACGAAGATCAGACTTTGAAGAGGCTCAAGGAAAAAATTGGGAAATTGCCTGAGCGAACTTCCTATCTGCTTCGTCGAAAGTTTGAGCTAAAAGTAAAAGACGCATACAATGCATTACGGGGCAAACTCGCCGAAGAATTCGCTTCAAAGATAAAGGAAAGCGCGGGAGAAATAAAAACTGAGAAAAAGGTTTCGCGTGTACCAGAAAGCTATAAAAACAAGAAACTAATTGCGGCATTTTCCTGCCTGATTGACAAAAACGGGGTCAAAAGTCTTGGAGAGGTTCTGGGGAAGATCAATCAGGAAGGTTATTCGGTTCGCTTTACTGGACCATGGGCGCCATTTAGCTTTGTCAAGCTTGAGGAAATCTGAAAATGGAACCCAGCCACCTGAAGTGTGACATCAACGACGTCTTAGATAAGCTATTGAACAAGGGGCTGGCACTGGACGCAGATCTAATCATATCGGTCGCAGGCATCCCACTACTAGGGGTGAAACTAAAGGCTGCCATCGCGGGCATGGAAACCATGCTAGAATACGGAATGATGGAGGCATGGGACAGGAACACGAGAGAATGGTATGAGAAAGAGTACAAGGCAAGAAGCGCAGTACCATTAGCAAAGAACGAGAAAATAATCATCAAAGCATTCGGATCCATCTGGAACGACCAAGGCATCATTAGCACATGGAAGAATGGGATTTGGTACCTTACGAACAGCAGGCTTTTCCTAGTGAGGAGAGAACCTGCCGAGATACTCTTTGAGACTTCACTGGATAAAATAGAAAGACTTACGGTGACGAAGGAAACTCACCTCAGAGAGAAACGAGACGAACTTTACGTTCAGTCCAATTGTGGTGGGGTAGCTCGCATCCATGTTTCCAAGGTTACAGAGTTCAAGCAGGCAATTGAAGATGCATTGACAACAAACTCCTTCACAGAACATGATAAAGTTGAAAGGTGCTGAGAAAGGGCCATGGCTAAGATAAGAAAGTATCTTTACGGAATAATAGGATTAGCAAACGAAGAGAGCTTCGGAAACATCGGTATCCGCAACAGCGAGGTATACACAATTCAATATAGAGACGTAGCCGCCTTGGTCAGTGATATTCCCGAAAATTACGAGATCGACTTAGAAGAAGCCAGAACCCACGAAAAGACGTTGACAAAAGTCATGGAAACTCGCACAGTGATACCTATTGGTTTTGGGGTCATAGCCAAGAACGAAGATTACATAAGAAACATGCTGAAACGAGCTCGAATGAAATTCAAAATCGCACTTGAAAATATGAATGATAAATTGCAGATTAATGTAAAGATTTTGTGGGACAAAGCTGTTCTAGCATCGATATTAGACGAACACGAAGAAATTCGAAAACTGAGCAGAGAAGTAAAAGAAAATGGCGGGCTATCACTTAGAATTGAGCTTGGAAGGAAGGTGAAATCAGCTCTAGACGAGAGAAAAAGCGAATACTTAGAGAACATACAATGCGCTCTGAAAGATTTGTCAGATGGATTCAAAGAGAACAGAGCTATTGACCAAGATACGTTGCTGAATGCCTCTTTTCTAGTGCTCAAGAACCGAGAGCAAGAATTCTACAGCATTCTGGAGGAACTAGGGAAAAAATACGAGAAAAAGCTTCAATTTCTGAACACATGTCCTCTGCCACCATTCAATTTCATGAACATCCTGATGAAAAGAATAGATTTCAACACTTTAAAAGAGGCGAGAAAAACCCTGGGTCTGGAAGAGGAGATAAGCATGTCTGAAATAGATTCAGCTTACAATCTGCTTGCACGAAAATATCACCCAGACCTTCTTCCAGACGATCCTTCTGCTGAAGAGAGATTCAAGAAGATAAAGAACGCCCATGAATTGCTAGCAAAGTACTGTGAGCATTATCTCTGTTCCCTTGAGAAAACAAAAGTCGAAGAAACCATTCTCGTACAAGAAAAAGACTAGCTGAGCCATCTTCAGGAGTGATTGCGATGGGTCGGACAATAGGAATAGATCTTGGAACCACTAACTCCGCTACAGCAGTACTGAAGGAAGGGAAAATAAGGCTTGTTCCTGCATCTGAAGGGCCGACTCCCTATGGAAAAATGTTTCCTTCTATTGTAGCGTTCAAAGAAGACGGTGAAATAGTCGTAGGAAAGAATGCACAAGTTTATGCTTACACTCATCCGGAAAGAACAGTAAGATGGATTAAAAGGAGAATGGGCACAAACTACACGGTAGAAATAGACGGCCTCAATTACTCTCCCGCAAAGATCTCTGCTCTCATATTGAAGAAGATCAAAAGAGACGCTGAGGATTACCTAGGCGAGAGAATAGACAAGGCGGTTATCTCAGTCCCAGCGTATTTCAACGACAACCAAAGAAACGCCACAAAAGAAGCAGGAAAGATCGCAGGGCTCCAAGTTTTGAGAATCATCAGTGAGCCAACGGCGGCCTCATTAGCTTACGGTTTAGACAAGAGAGGCCAAAACTTGAAGATAGTAGTGCTCGACTTAGGATCTGGAACATTCGATGTAACTATCATGCAAATGAACAATGGCATCTTCAAAGTCCTCTCAACCAGCGGAGACACCTGCTTAGGAGGCAAGGACATGGACGACAGGATCCTGGGCTATCTTACCCAGGCGACCAAGGAAGAGTACGGCATTAATTTAGGAAATGACCCAAGGAATTTGAACAGACTCAGAGACACTGGCGAAATCGCAAAAATCCATCTTTCCCGGAGGCACTCAACAATTATAAAGACTCCGCTGGAGATCGATGGGACAAAAATCAAACTGAATATCGTTCTAACCCGAGACAAACTGGAGGAGCTCATAAAACCCGAGCTTGATAAACTCCTACATCCATTGGAGCAAGCGTTGAAAGACTCTGGGTTTGACTGCCAAGACATAGATAAACTGATTCTGGTAGGCGGACCGACTAGGATGCCAATCATCAGAAGATACTTCCGAGATTTCTTTTTGGGATTGAACCCGGAGAAGGGTCTAGATCCCATGGGGATCGTGGCTGTTGGTGCATGTATTCATGGCAGCGTTCTGAAAGGAGAAATCAGGGATATGTTTTTGCTGGATGTCACCCCCCTATCTTTGGGCGTGGAGACTTCTGGTGGGGTATTTACCAGATTGATCAAGAGAAACACGACAATCCCGACTGAAACAAGCATGGTTTTTGCAACAGAAGATGATGATCAGACTTCAATGATGATCCATGTCCTGCAAGGAGAAAGAGAGATGGCAAAGGACAACATATCCTTAGGCTTATTCAGGCTGGAGGGAATCTTACCAGCCCCTAGATATGAACAGAAGGTCGAGGTCACCTTCAAGATTGACGCTGATGGCATACTAAGTGTCTCTGCCGAAATTCTAGAGACAGGGAAAAAAGAGATCATGAAAGTAACGAAGTCAACAGCATTATCAGTAGAGGAAATCACAGAAATGATCATCGAGGCAACCAAGTTTCATGAGGTGGACGAAAGAAAAAAGGAAATCATTGAAACTCGCAACCGTGCAAAAGTTGCAATTCGCAGAACAGAGAAAGCAATAGAAGAGCTGAGCGGAAAGACTTCTGAAACGGAGAGAAAAACTCTACAAGAAGCTTTGGATAAACTCAAAATGGCGTTAGATAGTGGCAACGTTCAGAAAATCAAAGAATACACAGATGAACTGCTTGAGCATTTGAATGGAGTGATCATGAAGTCAAAAATAGTAAACCAAGCTAGGATATTGATTGATTCAGTGAAGAAGAGACTAGATGACAAAACATTGAGCGAAGAAAAAAGGATAATCGGAGAAGCAGTCAAGAGACTTGAAGAAGCGCCCTATGAGGAAGCGCCAAGAGAGATGAACAAGCTGAGAGAGATCATAACCTTGCTGGAAACGAATGGTCTAAAAAGATAGTTTAAGGTTGTCACAGCACTCGCTTAGAATGCTTTTGTAGTCAAAGTCAGAGTGTACCTTCTCCATGCCGTTCTATGAATCTTTCAAATGTACACACCGCTCTTTTGTACGCCTCGAATGCGTTCTGGAATCTTCTTTTCCCGCTAGGAGTGGCCATGTATACTATTTTTCCTCCTTCAAAACGTGATTCTATAAATCTCTTTTCCTCCAACGAATGGAGAAGAGGATAAAGAGAACCCGGGCTAAGTAGAATCCCAAACTCCTTATGAACAGCTGCGATGATCTTGTAACCGTATGTAGGCTTGCCGTTCAAGATCGCCAAGACCACGATGTCAAGCGATGTCTTGACATATCTTTCAACAATCAGTTCTTCAAGGGCTGACGCACTTAACAAAACGTTGGATGCGGCCATCAGACTCACTCAGGTTCTTGTGTCGATTTCTGTTACGGAAGATCGGTTTAAGGAATCGTGCGAGTTCAGCTTCGGAGTCGAACACTTTGATAACTTTTTTTAGGTATTTGCCCATGAGGCTAAGGCATTAGTCAGTTTAGAGGAAAGCGGGGAATGAAGAGACGAGGGGTTTCTGTGAGAAACGGGTGTACGCTCTGTGCCTTCGAGGGTGAATGTGAGTTTAGAAAGACAGTTGTCAAGAAAGTGTCTCAAACTATAGCTGTAAGCACAATCTGTTCTTGGAAAGGACACTGCAATCAGCAAGTCGACAGAAAAAACGCTTTCATGAAACAAGAGTTGAATAATGTCCACCATTCTTTCTTTCCGGACCTTGGATACGTTGGGGAAGCCACGGGAAGAACGTTCAAATGAAAAGATGATAACACTCGATTTATGTTCTCTTTCAAAGCTTCAGACTTGATCTCCTCAGCACTTCCACATCTCTTGAAAAGGCAGATATCTAACACTAAGGCTCTCAAAAAGTTCAAACACTTGAACCAGAGGATTTTAGCCAGAATCGAATTTCACTACCAGTGAATAGCGTTTCTAGTCTATTGATGTATATGATGAAAAATCTGATGTCTGGACCCGAACCTGTTTGGGCATGGGGACGGGCAGATTCACCTCATCTAAGACGGATGAAATGGATGCGACACAAAAGCAACCCATTTCACAAACTCTACTAAGCAACCAAAAGCAACAAGAGAGAGAAAAGTGAGTTAGGGGATATTTGCGGGGTTGCCCTAGCCGGGCAGGGTTTCGTGAAATGCCATTTGGATTAGAAAGGCAAGCTAACCCGCCTCTAGAAGCTGGAAACAACCAACACACCAGCCCTTTGGAGTGCATCAGAACGCACAGGAGTCCTGAGAGCAAGCGCAACCGGTTAACCTGAGATATGCAATGGCGTTCGAAGCAGTGTTTACATCGAAGCGTCTTGGGAGTTAGCTTCGTTCGAGGTGCATACTCTCTGTCTGTGGCTTTTTCCTCACTGCCAGCACGGTCATTGATACTACGAGTATTATGGCGGCTATTTCGAGGCATTGGATCGATGACAGGGGTAGCGTGATGATTTGGTTTGGGTCTTCGTAAGTTTCCCTGAACAGAGGGCCAAGGGCAGTTCCCCGTTCTGTTGAGTTCTGGAAGAATGATGGAGGCGTGTTCATTCCATAAGGTTTCGCGAGCTCGTGACCAGCCTCAACATCATGCACGAAGATATAGAAACAGGGCAAAATCATTATGAGCATGTACCTGCAATGAAGATTCTTCTCATAACAACTCACCCACCATATATCTTGCCACTCTCACAGAATCAAGGCTTGGCCGCTCACGTGTTTGGTCGGTGGAGGCGAGGGCACGGCAGAAGGCCAGAAGAGGGGGTTTGTGTCGGCTTTTCCCCTGCAACGGTAGGCCATTTCGGGAAACAGCCCTGTGGTTAAGTCTTCTATTGCGAGACGGAACGTATGGAACCGCGGCTCTCAGAATGATGCTCCCGTGTACGTTGTGCCATTGACAGGCTGCAAGAACGGGTACCTGTCTTGATTTGGCGTTTCTATCACGTAAGGCTTGTCTCCCAAGCCTGAACCGTCTATTTCCTTTGCATCTGGATATTTTGTCAGATAGTCGCTCCAGTAGTTCCCGCCTGACGGGTAGCCGTTGTCCCATGTGTTCAGTGAGAGCGTGGTAAAGACTTGGTGGGTGTTTGCGATGAAGTTGTTGTTGTAGATCCTGTTGTTTGAGGAGTCCCACAGGTAGATTGCATAGGCGTTGTTCGTGATCTGGTTTAGGATGATCGTGTTGTT
>CAZUFK010000026.1:0-6222 GCA_964619695.1 uncultured Candidatus Bathyarchaeia archaeon | reverse complement strand
TGTTGCCCACGATGCTGCAGCCTCTAACGCCTCGGCACCATATGCCGAACTCGCAGTTACGCACCGTAAGATTCGTCACCGTCGTGCCATTCGCCTTTATCCAGAACACTTCCGGTTGCGCCCCCTTCTCCACAATGGTTGTGTCCCTGTTCTTGCCCCGAATTGTGAGCGTCTTGTTGACCTCGACGCTCTCTCGATACACGCCTGGATTAACTATCAGCGTGTCGCCGTTCCTGGTTTCAGGCGCATTTATGGCTTCGTGGATTGTGGCGTAGCTTAGGCCTGTGTTGATGTTATTGACTGCACTTGCCGTTTGAACGTTCTGTCTAATGTAGACTAGCACAGTGCCTAAGGCGACCAGAAGGATGACTATGACAACTAGGGCTACCTTCAATCTTTTGTCCATTTCAACCAGGCTCAGCTTTCACTGTGTTTAGGCGTTTCCATAAAGCGTTTCTGCAATTTTACTGTTTCTGTACTGTTCTTCGCCGTAGCGTAGCTTTCTAGGCGTTCGAGGTTGATTTCGATGAAGGTGTGCCCCCACGCGAAGATTGACAGTAGCTGTTGGGCGTGGTCTTTGAAGCCTGCGATGTACAAGGCCGCCGCTAAGGCCTCGACGGTGGAGAGCTTGCCCGGTTTGGCGAAGTTGACGGGGTTGCCGGCAATCAGGAAGGGCAGACACCGCGACGTTCCCCTAACACGGTCTCGCAGGATTCTTTCGGCATGTTCCCAGCTGCAGTCCAAGGCAGCCAGCCCGAAGGCCTCCATGCGCCCCCTGTCTTCAGGCGAAAAAGCCCTCTCAGCAAACGGGTTAAGCACGATGGCCTGTTTCGGCAGAAAACGCAACTGCGAAACCGTGCGGACGAGGCCGTGGCGTTCGAGTTTTAGTGCTGAGCATTTTCGTGGGTCGCATTGTCTTGCGTGGTAGACGGTGATTCTAATTTGGTTTGGCACTTGTTTTTCGCACCTTCAGGTGGCTCATGGGATCGTTGAGGACTTGCGGAATCCATGTGATGAGGTCGGTGGCCACCATGTGCGGTCCTGTTTCCTCGAAGACAAAGTCGCCAGCGGCGCCATTGACGAAAGCGCCTGCCACGGCTGCCTCAAACGGGTCGGCATGTTGCGCCAGAAAAGCGGCAACGATGCCTGAAAGCACGTCTCCCGTGCCCCCTACCGTCATGCCCGGATTACCTGTATAGTTAAGCTTGACACGCTTGCCGTCAGAAACCACGTCCGCCGCGCCTTTCAGCAGAATCACTGCGCCGAGCCTTGCGGCTGTCTTCTGCACCTCGGAAGCCTTGTTCTGCAGGTCTTCTGGAAGCTTCCTGCCAGTAAGGACGGCGTACTCGCCTGCGTGCGGGGTCAGCACCATGGGCGCTTTGAGTTTCCTCTTGAAGTCTGCGAAGGCCTTCAATGCATCAGCGTCCAAGAGCAGCGGCTTGCCAGCGGCCTCCACGGCGTTGACGACTTCTTTGACGGCTTTCTTGGTTTCAGAATGTAAGCCGAGACCGGGTCCGAAGGCCACGGCGTCAACGCGTTCGATGAAGGTTTTGAGGTCAGATAGGTTGTCCTCGTTCAGGTGGGCTCCTTCCAGCTTCACGGTTATCAAATCCGGCGACATTGAAGAAAGCGCTTGCGCGGTCTTCTCAGGCGCGGCAACATAGACGAGGTCCACTCCAGTGCGCAAGGCAGCCAGCGCCACCAGTGCAGGAGCGCCTGAGTAAGTTTCGCTTCCGCCGATCACCAGTAGTCGTCCGAAATCTCCTTTGTGTGACCCTGAAGGTCTAGGACGAGTGACCGCTAGGACGTCTCCAGGTCCTGCAGACTTCCCGAATTCCTCCGGCAGACCAATGTCTTTGACTACTAGGCTGCCTACGTGCTTCTTTGCCTTTTCAAGGCCTTTCTTTGTTTTATGAAAGGTGATTGTGAGGTCTGCTTTGACTGCTTCTCCGAGGACTTCGCCTGTGTCCGAGTCGATTCCCGTAGGCACGTCAACAGCGACACGGTAGGCTTTGATGCCGTTGATATGCTTGACGAGCTGCAAGATCGGCGGACGCAACATTCCTTTGGTTCCTGTGCCGAGTAGTGCGTCTATGATTATGTCGGCGGCGGTTTCTGGTATGAGGCTGCTGTCGTACGCCTCGTGAACCGTGATCGTGTCTCTTAGGAATTGGAGGGCTTCCCAGCTTGCCTGTGCTGAACTATCAGCGATGTCTTCTGCTTTGCCTGCGATTATGACTGTGACTTTGAAACCTGACGAGAGCAGGTGTCGTGCTGCCACGAAGCCGTCGCCTCCGTTTCCTCCTAGGCCGCAGAAGATGGCTACTGATTTTGTTGGTTTGAATCTTGAAGCCACTTCCGAGGCCACGGCGTGTCCTGCGTTCTCCATAAGCAGCAGCCGCGGAACGCCGAAATACTCCGCATTCACTTCGAGGGCGCGCATTTCACGGCTCGTGATGAAGTCCTCTTGTGGCATGTCAGAATCCTCTTAGGCTAATTCGTTAGAATAGGAGATAAGCGTATTCATGTAGGTTTGTGGAGTCGGGCAGGCTTGCGTGGAGTTATCATGTCAGATTAGTCGTTAAGTGTAGCAAAATTTTTAACACACAACGGCTAAGATTAAGTTGAGGTAATTTGTATGCCTACAGCTTTCGTTTTGATAAACACCGAGATAGGTTCAGAGGCTGACGTCCTGAAGGACCTGAAGAAGGTTGAGGGCGTCGAGGAAGCCTACGCCGTCTACGGAGTCTACGACATTATCGCAAGAGTCAAGGCTAACACGATGGACAGGCTCAAAGAAATGGTGACGTGGCGCGTGCGCAGACTTGACAAAGTCCGATCAACGCTAACAATGATAGTGGTCGAAGAAAACAAGTAGCAGACCACCCCTCTTTTTTATTCGTGAGGCCAGCAAACACCTTTTTAGCATTCCGGTCCTAACCCTACCCTTCAGACCAGCGAGAAGCAGGCGGCCACATGAATAGGAAAACAATGCACATCGGATTCGACGACACAGACTCAACGAGGCGGGGATGCACGACTTACGTTGCGGCCCTGCTTGCGGAGAAACTGGAAAAGCTTGGCGTCGCCTTCGTTGATTACCCGAATTTGATCAGGCTCAACCCAAACGTGCCATGGAAGACCCGTGGAAACGGTGCCCTCTGCCTCAGAATAGAATACAACGAAAGCACGGAAGGAAAGATCAAAGAGGCCGTGGTCAACACGGTTGAAGAGCACTCTGATTTCGAATGGAAGGGCACTGATCCTGGCATAGTGTTCTTTCCGAGGGCGAAGGTTCCCAGAGACGTTAGGGCCTTTGCGAGGAAGGCGATAACGGGCGTGGTGACTCTCGAAGATGCTTTGAGGATATTGAGAAGGTTCGGCGCTGAGGCGGTTGGCTACAAGAAGGGCAGAGGCATAATCGGCGGCCTAGCAGCAATCGGCGAAACTCTTGAAAGAGACCACACTTATGAGGTTCTCGCGTACCGTGTTCCTGCCAACTGTGGAACAAAGCGAAAGGTTGATGAGGCCTCGATTTTTGAGATGGACGAGGCCACTGCGCCCTACACGTTCAACAACGTGGACGAGGAAAAGGGCAGAGTGATAATCACGCCGAGGGGGCCTGACCCGATTCTGTTCGGCATCAGGGGCGAAACGGCTGAAGCCGTTAAGAAGGCTTTCGAAATTGTTAAGCCTCTTGAGCCGGTGGAGAGATGGGTCGTTTTCCGGACGAACCAAGGAACGGATGCGCATCTGAGCCGAATCGCTGGCCTCAGTCAAGCTGAACCGTTTAGCTCAATCATTGCGAGAGGCACCGTATCCACAAATCCAACAATAATTCGGGGGAGGCACGTCATCTTCCCAATAAAGGATGAGAGCAGGCAAGTTGATTGTGCGGCGTATGAGCCAACGGGCGTGCTTCGGAAGGTTGCCATGAGGCTTATGGTCGGGGATGCTGTGGAGGTTTATGGTGCTGTGCGCGCTCCCGCAGGAGGCAGACCGTTGACGGTCAATCTTGAGAAGATGCGAGTGATCAAGCTTGCGCCGAAACTGACTTATCAGAACCCTGTTTGCCTGGAATGTGGCAAGAGGCTCAAGTCTATGGGAAAAGGTCAGGGTTTCAGATGTGAGAAGTGCGGCTCAAAGCACCCAAGCCTCGCGAAGACCGCAGTCAGCATCGAGCGCGACCTCAAGAAGGGGCTTCACTTCACGTCTACTCGGTCGCAGCGGCATTTGACTAAGCCTTTGAGGCGTTATGGGTTGGAGAAGCGCCGTGGCTCGTTCGGGGGCATGGTTGAGGGTTGGCATTTTCCTTAGCGGCTATTCTGGTTCGGCTTTGAACATTTCGCATAGCATGTGGTAGAGCTCGTCGCCGCCTTCTACTCTTGAGAACAGGTCTTTCTCGGCTTTGAGTATTCGTCCCATGTTCTTGTAGGTCTGCTTCCATTCTAGCTCTTTCCAGAGTAGCTTATAGTTCTTGAGTTCAAGCCACGCCCGGAAAATGAGCACGACGAACATGCCGAGTGTGAGTCCAAGGTTGAGTATGTATATGTCCAGCAGGTCCGTGGTCGTTCACCTCCGCAGCGCACTATGCTCTCATGCTATTAGTGCAAAACGCATTTAAATGAACTCGCGTGAATAGCTTATCTGGGCGAGGCATTATGAGTGAGATTTTTCCGCAGCTGGGTTTTCAGGTGGGCATAGGCGCTGTGGGCGGTTTCATTGTTGGCTATGCTGTTAAGAAGCTCAGCAAGCTCGTGGCCGTCGTTATAGGCCTGTTCCTGATCGCACTGATCTATCTGGGCACGCAGGGCATAATCAACATTAATTACGGCGCGCTTTGGGACGCCGTAGGCAACGCGCTTGGCCTCGCAAACTCGGGGTTCTCGTGGCTGGTAGGCATAATATCGCTCCTGCCCTTCGCTGGCACATTCGTCGTTGGCTTCCTGCTGGGCTTCAAACTCGGCTAGTCGATAGCACAGCTAGATTGCGGTATGTTTCTATGCTGGAATCGGTACTTCGAGAAATGTGTGACCTTTGAGTGATGTCAATGGCAGGGGTTTTGCGTAATGCAGAGAGAAATCGATCGTCAGGGCCAAGTTTTCGGTGTGTTCGTTTGCGATAAGAATGAACTCTAGGGTTGCGGTTCCCGCGCCGTACGAACCCAGATCATTTACTGCTAGAATAGCGTCGAGATTGTCTTGGCGGAAGCTTGCCTCAGGCCAGACACAGTCGGAAGCTTTCAAGTACAGAGATGCAAAATAGGATTGAGTGGAGAACCTGAGAAAAAGCGAATCAAGCTCGGTGCTCCCGTCATGCCAGATTGAGAGGTACATCGAGACGTGGCTTGAGTTTGGCGGTGAGTTCCATATGCAGAAAGATATGCGGACAATTTCGATGTCGAAGTCTGTGGCATTTGCCTCATGTGTGCTAGTGTCTCGCTGCCTGAATTCTGACACTTCAAGGCCTCTGGAGAATATGAATCTCTAAGTCACGCTTGACCACACGAGCACGCTGGTCGCTATTGCTGCGACTAGCAGCAGCACGGCGATGATTATCCTGAGTCTTCGGTTCGTCGTGACTCTCTCCGTGCTATTCTAATCCGTCGATGGAATAATAAACTTGCCGCACGGAAGAACTGCACGTAGTTGTTCGTGAAATAGTTTAAATTCGTGGGCCTCGTTTATCCTCTGAAAAGCCATATCGCATTGCTGTTGGAGGGTCAGGGTTGGAGAAGTTTCCTGCTGAAGAGTACACTCTTCCATTCTTCAAGGAGATAGGCTATGTTAGAAAGCTGTGTCCTAGGTGTGGGGAGTATTTTTGGACGCAGAACGCTGATCAGGAGACATGCGGCGAGGCTTCGTCGTCTGGTTGTGCGGACTACACGTTCATAGGTGACTCGCCTACGAAGAGGAGCTACTCTTTGCCCCAGATGCGTGAGGCGTTTCTGTCGTTCTTCGAGAAACATGGCCATGCGAGGATCAAGCCTTATCCGGTGGTGGCACGGTGGCGGGACGACATCTACCTTACGCATGCGAGCATTATCGATTTTCAGCCCTACGTGACGGAGGGCATCGCGCCTCCGCCTGCGAACCCGCTTGTGATCGCCCAGCCCTGCATTCGCATGGTGGACATTGCGAACACGGGACCTACGTTTGGGAGGCACTTGACGATTTTCGAGATGGGCGGCGCACATGCGTTCAATTATCCTGACAAGGAGGT
>CAZUFK010000025.1:0-18842 GCA_964619695.1 uncultured Candidatus Bathyarchaeia archaeon | reverse complement strand
GCCTGAAGAACTTAAGAAGTACTGGGACCTGACGCTGTGCATCAAATGCTCCATTTGCAACTCAGCCTGCCCAGCCTTCATAGACGACAAGTTCCTAGGCCCCTCAGCCTCAACAGCCAGCTTCCGATTCGTCTCAGACTCAAGAGACCAAGGCCAAGACGAGCGACTGAAGCCCATGGCCGACAACGTGTGGCTGTGCACCCAATGCAACTCCTGCACCCTGTTCTGCCCCAAGAAGCTACAGTGCGCAAATGCGCTGGTTGACGACCACAGCCTCGTGGTGGAAACGGGAAACATACCGAAAACCGTCAAAGACGTGCTGGAAAGCGTCTACAAGTATCACAACCCCATGTCCACACACCAGAGCAAACGCATGGACTGGGCCAAAGACATGAACGTAAAGACCTATCCGTCGGCCACAGCCGCAGACGTACTGCTGTTCACTTGCTGCTCCAACACGTTCGACGCAAGAAACCAAGAGGCAGCCAAAATCATCGCTGACATATTCAGCAAGATGGGCATCAACTACGCCACGCTGGGCGCGGAAGAATGGTGTTGCGGGGACCACATGCTCAGAATGGGCGAGAAAGGCCTTTTCGAGGAGCTTGCCTGCCACAATGTGGAGATGTTCAAGAAGTTCAACGCAAGCAAGATCGTGACGCTTTCGCCGCACTGTTACAACACGTTCAAGAATGACAAGCCGTACAGCGATGCGAAGCTGAACGTGCAGCATTATACGCAGTTCCTAGCCGACGCTATCAAGCAGGGCAAGATCAAGCCTTCGAAGCCTGTCAAGCGCAAAGTGACCTACCACGACCCGTGCTTCCTGGGCAAACGCAACGACGTGTTCGACGCGCCTCGGGAGATACTGAAGTCAATCAGCGGCCTACAGCTTGTTGAGATGAAACGCACGAAGCAGAGCAGTTTCTGCTGCGGCGGCGGAGCAGGCAGAGTGTGGACTGAAGAGGCTGAATCTGAGAAAAGACCCTGCGTGAACCGCGTCAAAGAAGCACTAGAACTGGGCGTGGACACAATCGCGGTGGCCTGCCCATACTGTGTGACAACAATGGAAGATGCCGTCAAGGTGTTGGACATAGAAAACAAGATCGTCGTCAAAGATGTTCTGGAGCTTCTCAAAGAGGCTCTCTAGGCGGTTCTAGCAGAGCTCTGCGCTCTTTTCTTCTTTTCCGCGTTCTCGATGCAGTGGCATCCCTGAGGGTTCAGATGCCAGTCTTCACAGTACCACAGAGTATCCACCACCGGATCCATGTTCTTTAGAAAGCGGTTTGTGCAGAACACTTGCGAGGGGTAGTTGTAGGCGTTGTGGCTGCCGCAGTTGCCGCAGAATTTTCGTTCGCTTCTGCCCTTTTCTTTCATGGGTACTTCACCAGTTGCGTAGGCTTCTTGCGTTTGAAGCCTTTGCCGAGTCTCTCAATGACCGAGGCAACCATCATCGGGAAGACTATCATGGCGTCGGCGAACACCATGACCGAGGAAGCGTTGCTTTTGACTTTGCCCCAGCTAACCGTTTCCTCCAAGGTTGAGCCTGACAGCCCGCCTGTTTCAGCGCGGTCCATTGTGATGACCACGGCGTAGTCTAGGCCTGACTTGGTGGCCAATGCCGCAGACTGAATCGTGTTTCTGGGCACGCCGCCGCCGATGACGATCATACCGTTTCTTGGGGAACGTCTGCATATGCCGATGATTTCAGGCACGTCTTTGAAGGCGTCCAGCACGAGCGTGTTCTTGAAATTTCTTCGTGAGACGTGAAGATAGTAGATGTACCCGAATTCTGAGTCCCGCACGGCAGGCAGGAAAACCGGTGTCTTCGCCTCGTACGCTGCACGCAAAATCGAATTTGGATCGTTGAGCCTCTTTCCAAGCTCCCATGCGAACATGCTTGAGGACAGGCTTTCGCCCTTGTATTCGTCTGCGATCTCGTCGTATATGCCTGCAAGCTTGAGGTCGAGCTTGATGAAGTCTTCCTCAGGCACAAGGACGTCGTATATGCGGTAAACGTGATGCCTGTACAGCACGTGGTCGTCCATGAGCCAGTGGCCCTTGTAGTGGTGGCCGCCCAACGCCTCTATCGAGTCGTGAACCATGTTTGCGCCTGTGCTCACAACCACGTTGATCAAGCCTTCGCGGATCAGATCAGCAATCAGCGAACGCATGCCAGCGGGAACCACGGCGCCGGCTAGGGCCAGAAAGATGGTGCACTTCTCGTCTCTCGCCATCTTCTCGTAAATGTCACAGGCCGTCGAAAGCCGCCCCGCACCAAACGAGCCTGAATTCCCAAACTGCTGAACGAGTTCGTCCACGCTGAGCTTGCCATTGACTCGAATGTGCTTCACAGGCTGCTCAAGAAGGTCCTTCCGCTCCAAATTGGTTCACACACACAAACTCACTTCTCTCGCTGATTCAAGAAAAGCCTTTCTGTATCTAACGAACAGAAAAAGGTATTCGCCACAGAAAAGCAGTTGAGCCGCAGCTGTGCTCAGGGCTGACTCATAAACTCGAGGAACTCTTCGAGTGTCCGCTTCTGAAGCGTGTAGTTTGTTTTCTTTTCTTTTCTGATTGTGGACTGAGGGCTTGGGCCGTAGTCGTGGCCGGGGTAAACCTCGAGGCTGTCATCCAGTCTGGCCAGCTTGTCAAGGAGGCTGTGGTACATGTCTTCCGGGCTTCCGCCGGGCATGTCTGTTCTGCCGCACTCTCCCACGAACAGCGTGTCTCCGGTGAGCAGCTTGCCGTCAACGAGCAGGCAGATGCTGTCTTGGGTGTGGCCTGGCGTGTGGATCACCTTGACCGCCAGACTGCCCACTTTGATGGTGTCTCCATCGGCTACGCCGAGATCTTTTTTGACTGGCGACAGCTTGTGTGCCACGATTTTTGCGTTGAAACATGATTTGACGGCTTCGTTGCCTGCCGTGTGGTCTCCGTGGCCGTGCGTGTCGATGACGTATTCCACGTTCAGGTTCTGGTCGTTGCAGATTCTGACTATCGTGTCTGCGTTGAAGCTTGGATCTACGATGGCTGCCTTCTTGGAAGCCTCGTCTGCTATGATGTATGAGAAGTTGTCGCCAAGATGCTTGATCTGTTTGAAGAACATGTGCTTCAACCTTCTGTGCTTTGTTTTGGTTTGCGGATGAACTGGTCGGTTGGGAGGTGCTCCATCTTCATACCCAAGTCTGCCAGGAATTTCAGGTCTTGTATGCAGCCTATGCTGGCGTCTATGTTGCGATGTGTCGGGTGGAACCACATGTGTTTGGGCACGAGATTGAATTGCAGAGGCGCTTTCGGCGTGACGTGGTATTTCTCGGTTAGGTCTTTGATGAGCGAGTCTGTTTGGCAGGCCAGTCGAGTTGTGGTGTAGCTTTTCAGCAGTTCCGAGGCGCCGAAGGCGCCGATGCCGTGCCACAGGACGGCGTCTTCAGGTGAAGCCAGCGAGTACAGGAAAAACTGCGGCGAAGAAGGCGTTTCCCTGTAACTGTAGTTCGTCAGCTTCGTTGCCTCGACAATGAAGGTGTCTTCAGCCTGTGCAACGCTCACGTCGTTTGGATCAATAGCGTTAGGATAAAGCTGCGTCGTTTTGTAGTCTACTTTGACGCTTTTCAGTTTCGCGCCGTCGAAGTAAATCCTTCCTCTAGCCGCGCGTTTTGAGGCGTAGCCTTTTGGCGAATGAGGAACCGTCAGGAGTGTCGTCAGGTTTTTCATGCTTCTGCCCATGCAGTTGTAGATGCGTTCGATTGATTCGTAGTCTTTGTGGGTTTCTCGTATGATGTGGTGAAGCAGGCCCTCGGTGGTCTCCTTTTCCAATTGTGACAGTGGCAGTCGCACGGAGGGAATGCCGAGGGCGATGCCGAATGATTCTGAGAGGCTTTCCAGATGCTCGTATTTGACGGCGTCCACCATGTCCATGTAGCTGTTGTTGCACGCTCTGAGGCGGCGGGCCACGCGTTCGACCTCGCTTCTGCAGAACAGTGATCCTTCATACTTCTGCACGAACTTCTCGTCTATTTGCAGTCTTTCGGTCTTGACGGTGGCACAGGGGAAGGCGCTTTGCCCGCTTGTGACGATCGACTCTTTCAGCGGATTCATCGAGTACCTGTCTGCCTCGATGTCGTCCGTGTTGAGAAGGAAAGAAACGATCAGCCCACGCGGAGGCTTCTTTACGATGGCGCATATTTCGTCCACGTCTCTCGCAGTAACCTCATGCAGGCCCAGCTGGTGGAAGTAGTTGCCGCACACCTCAAGCAGTCGGGCGGCTATTATGCCCTGAACCTCTTCAACCGTCAGCTGAGGATTTGAGTACTCGACCGAGGCTCGCAGGAAGAAGTGGCCGCCGTCAAACGTGACGCCGCTTCTTTGGCCCTTCTCAAAATGGAACATGGAGACCTTTCTTGCTTTTTCCTCTTTGAATGCGGCCAGCTCATTGACCAGCGCCTCGATGCATGGCCACGAGCTTTTGAGGAAATCCTCCACGATTATTCTTGCCAAATCAGGGTTCGACATGATTCTCATCCTCTTTCCAGAGATTCCGCCATGCAGATACAGCGATCTGCGATTGGCGGTCCGTGAAACATTCTTGCGACTTGGAAGCGTTCGTTGAAGCCATTCTTTGTCAGCATGTTAAGGATTGCGGTTTCTTTTCTTGGAGCTATCATGGTGGCTTCGACGCCTTTGAGTCTGCTGAGAATGGCTTCAAGGAGGTCTGCGGCGATGTCGCTGCGTCCGCTGGGGCAGGCCAGCGGTCCTAGTTCGGCTACTCCGCGGTATACTTTGGCCAGGGCGTAGCCTATCATTTTGTCTTTTTCGTGGGCCACGTAGCAGAGGTTGTCAGGGTCGAGCATGATGGGTTCCAACAGTTTTCTGCGCGAAGCGCCGAAGCAGGCGCGATCATGGTTGATGATCTTGCTTATCTCGGTTCCTTTGGCAGGTCTCACATTGGGCTTAGGCCGTGCTGAAAAGCCTTTTCCCGTGAGGACGATGAAATCGGAATCATATGCAAAGCCCAGCCGCGTATAGAATGGGATCCTTTCGACGTAGGCGTACAGGCCTACGGTTTCAGCCTTTTGGCGTGTCTGGTACTCGATGGAGTGCCTGACGAGTAGCGACCCTGCGCCTCTGTTTCGGTGTTTTTGGCTGACGATGAGGTTTCCGAACCATGCGATCTTTCCGTAGGCCACGTTGGTGGCGAGGCCTATCCTTTCCAAGCCATCCAGCAGCACGAGGCAGCCTTCGGGTTCCAGTTCCATCATGAACTTGAAGTCGTCGTCCGCCAGCTCCCACCCGCGCTCGGCAGTGATTTGAACCGCAAACGGAAGGTCCTCTTCCGTCATTGTCCTTACGTGAAACATGCGGACACACAGAACCTTATACGTGAGCATAAACTTTACTAATCTTCGTCCTTTTGAGTACGCTACAAGAGGAGAAAAAGCAGTAATGGAGCCGCGGCTAGAGGTCAAAATAACACGCGATGTCAAGATAACTACTTATCCGTTTACGGATTTCTTCAGAGGCTTTGAGAACGTTGAGGCCGTGAGGAGGATTTTCGGCGAGAAGACCGACGAGGCCCTGCGTAACGTTCGCGTGGAGTTTGCCGGGATGAGGGGGTACATGGGTGTGAGCAACGAGGACGGTCACCTGCTGGTGAGCGCCGTGTACCTGAGGGAAGGCGACATCGTTGACCTCTACTTGGACATCATCCACGAGCTGGTTCACGTGAGACAGAAGCTTATCGAGGGAAAGGAGCTTTTCGACGACAGATTCAGCTACGTGGAAAGGCCAACAGAGCTTGAGGCTTATCGCTTCGCGGTTGAAGAGGCCAAGAGGCTGGGGCTGACCAACGAGAGAATCCTCACGTACCTGAAGACCGAGTGGATGAGCAACGCTGAGCTGAAGCGGCTGGCCAAGGCCATGGACATCAAATGCGGCCGCCCGCCTGAAGAGAAGGCGAAGAAGAGAAGATAGCGGCTGAGATGGGCTCTTGTCGTCGCAGGTTCAGGTTGAGCGGGAGGAACGGGCCATTACCGACTGGCGTGAGGTTGTGGAGTCAAAGATACTGCGCGTGGTCAGCGTTCTGGGCCTAGACCGTATAGGACGAGCCGGAGGTTCAATGCACCCGTTCATTGAATACTTCAAGGGCTTCGAGAAAGTGCAGGCGGTAAGAGAGATTTTCGGCGACCGAACTGAAGATGTTCTTGGCAGCCTGAAGGTTGAGTTGATGTGGATTGGAGGGTACATGTGGGTTAGCAGCCGCGATGGCCATTTGGCTGTGAGTGCGCGGTATTTGAATGAGGGTGACAGGGTGGATATTTACTTGGACGTGATTCATGAGCTGGTGCATGTGAAGCAGTTCTTAGAGGGCAAAGAGCTTTTCGACCACGACTACAGCTACGTGGAGAGACCCACCGAGATCGAGGCCTACCGTTTTGCCGTGCGAGAAGCACGAAGAATAGGCCTCAGCGAAAAGCGAATACTCGAATACCTCAAAACAGAATGGATGACAAACCAAGACCTCAAAAAACTAGCAAAAACCCTCAACATCAAGCATCCTTCATAAAACATGCACTAAATCGCTGTTGCCGCGTTCCACCCAGAACAGCAACCGCGTATCCCTGTAAGCTTCAAGCGTCACAGGCTCCACCATGTACTTGACTGTGCCACCCGCGTACTCGACGCTCACGGTCACCGTGTGCGCGTTGCCGTCACTAGGATAAGACCAGTTCGCACTCGCCTCACAAACCTGGCCGCTTGGAACAGTGACAATGTGGAAAGGCGGGTACACTCCGTCCTGCAGGAACTTGAACGTCAAGCCGCCCATGAACGTCTGGTTCGTGTCCGCAACAGCCGCAAACGCGTGCAGATGCACTGTGTCTCCGGGCTCGAACTTGGTCGGCGACGCGTCGAAGTGGATCAGCAGCGGCAGAAGCGAGGCCTTGACCACGAAGCTGAACCTGCAAGGCCTGTTGACCTCGTTCCCAGAATACGTGAGATTGAAGAAGTACGTGCCCGCAGTACTGCTCATCCACGAAAACGTGGCATAGTCATTGATGCTTGCATTGAATCTGCCGTTCAGGTAGATCGACACAGTCCCCATCCACCCGCCGCCATTTGGAGAAACATCTACGAGAAAGCTGTACTGGACTCCGGTTCCAAGCGCGATGCTGGTGCAGTTTCCAACGTACATTTCGGGGTTCACAACTTTGACCGTCATATTTGGGAAGTGCCTAGCGTCCACGTAGACGCTTTGGTTCGCGCCCAAATAGGTCCAGTTGCCCTTGTACGAAGCCTCGACCCTATACAGGTAATGGCTCGCATAGAAGAACGAGTCCGCTACGCCAGAGGAATTCGTCACGTCAGTGCGATTATCATAAAGGCTTCCCAATCGATACACCAGAAAAGTCACAGGGGCATTCGTGACAGGAATTCCATTGAACTCGTCAACAAGATACGCTACAGTCGTAACGTTCGCTGAAGGGCCAGTCACATTCTTTGGAGAGAAGTCCAGCGAAATTCTCGTAGGACAGCGCATCACGCAGAAATACTGAGCCACGTTCAGACGTCCAGTCAAAGCTAGAGCAGGATCATACTTGATCCCGGCCTGCACGCGGATCCCAGTGAAGCCGGCGGCCTTCGACTGAGCCAGCCAAATGCCCCCCAACACTGTTGAAAAACCGCTCCTGAACTTCCCCGTGAAATCAGTATAGTCTTGACTCGCGGAAACATTGGAAAACTGCTCGTACGTCGCACCAATCCTCTTTCCATTCCAGTGCAGTGTAAAGTTGCGAGTCGCACTTGGAAGCATCACACAACCTTGGATGTCTAGATAGCTCTGACCAAAACACTTGCCACTGCTATTGTAGAACTTCACCAACACTGCAGAAGGATCACTGATTCCCAGGTAATACACGCGCTTCATATAGTTGCTCGTCACCCTTGTCGTATCAAGAATGTTAATCACTCCATCCCCGTTCGTGTCGCACTCATCAAACCTTGTCCAGTTCCCGATTCCATCCAGTGTCTTGCCGAAGAGGCTGTTCACGGCAGTCAAGTCAAACACGTTGATGACTCCATCTCTGTTCACGTCTGCCACTGCAGGTCCAGTTGACTTAGTTGCGTTATAGAAGAAGCGGAATCGTGTGAAATTGCACGTCGTGTCAGGAGTGTTCCTCATAGCGTCTCGTCTGGTTTTCAGCCTTCCAAAGATGTGGGTTGTCGAGAGGTTCATCAATGGCTCCCCGAACAAGGAAGCAGACGTCTCCATTGTTGTCGCATTAGAGACTGTAGAGGTTCTATCGGTTTCGTCCAAACCGAGCATCGACCCTGAGTAGCCAACCTCCCCACTTGGAACAGCACCGCACGTAACCCAGTTCTTAGTGAGAGTGACGAAGCGCCTGATCTCGCTCTGAGCCGTAACGGCAGGATCCACAACCACCTTCACATCCCAATAGGTCCTGTCGTCGAAATCCAAGGACAGAGGAACCGTAGTCAACCCACGCCCGCTGACCGGAAAACTGGCCTCAAGCTCATCATTCACATAGACCTTCACATATACAGGAGTCGGCAACGTCATGTCGTCAACTATGTAGTCTATGTTGCCATGGCTGACCTTAGGAGCCAACCGATACGTGTACACGTACGGACATGAATTCACCACAGCATAAGTCCTAGGCAGAGCATACGCCAACGTAAGCCCCAGGTTCTCGTTGACGAACGCTCCTGGATACAGCAGTCCGGTGTTGCATGGCGTTCGGTCGATGTTGACCGCGAGGCTGCCTTCAGCCACAAGCGTGGCGTTCTGATCATACAGGTAAGCCCCCACAGTATGATTCCCCAGTTCGTAGAGCTCCCTCGGCACCCAATCGAGAAAGCCCGCGTAGAGATAGTGGTCACCGAACTGAAGGGGTCTCACATCATCGTCGTGGCCGATGAGCCATTGGGCATCCCCAATGAAGAATATGTCCAACCGGCCGTGATTCATGTGGGATGTGTAGCTGCAGTACAGCGTATTGTCCATAAGCGCATACCAATCGGTTGTGTCCGCCGTCACCACCACCTCGTCTGCCTCCCCGTCAAGTGGCACCTCCAACCGGAGACTGCTCATTCTTGAAGCCTGAGCGGAGTCCAATTCGCTGGCAATCATGCTCAGCCCGCTACTGACGGATTCCTCTGCCGTAAACGAGTCTTCCGCAACTGTGACGGTGACTCTTTCCTCGCCGAGGGCGGCGGATCCGCCTCCTTCGAGCCAAATGCTGGTCAACCCGTCTGCGTCACTGAACGCGTAACGCTTTTCCTCTGAGCCGTCAAACTGGAAGTAGACCAGCCTGCACGAAAGAGGGTATCCATCGCTACCAGTTAGCCGCGCGGTAAGCTTCGACGCGTTCTGGAAGCTCTCCATAGCGAGTTCAATGCGTGGTGTTTGGGGTTGAATTGTGAAGAGAGCGTCAGCAGTCGCGTTTTCGAAGTCTGCTTCGGTGAACCGTGCTTGAACCTTGTGGCAGCCACCGTCCCTACTGTAGACAACACTCAGAGCCGCCCTGCCCGCTTCGTTCGTCACCGACGAGCCGAGAGGCACCCAGCCTCTGTCAGGCAACGAGGTGTCGTTTCCGTCAGGCTGCAGATAGAAGCCTATCGTCTGGTTGGCTATCGGCTCAGACTCGCCATTAACCAGCACCGCATCCATGGAAAGCCCGTGGCTCTCATCGTCATAAGTCACGTTCAGCGCGAGACTGGTCTCGGCGCCCTCAACAAAGAAGGCTCCAATCATGCTGTCAGACACGGAACCTCCTGGCAATGGATAGTTAAAGGCCGACACATGCAGACTATATGCATAGGCCGTTTTGGCGCGAAATGCAGGCGGTAACAACCCGAGTCTGACCTCGGGTTTCGACCTGTCCAAACCTCCGCTGCCCACGTAAACGTCCCGCGTCCCATTCGAAACCGTGAGCGTATACCAGTTTGCCCACGCGCTGTCAAGGCGGAACACGACCACGTCGCTGATCTCGAAGCAGCTTGAAGGCTCAGAGCTCCCGCCATCAAACAAGGCCACGGAACGAAGCACCCTGCCCCCGTAAGCAAGCTCCACCGAAGGAACCACACTAAAATAGAAACTAACAAGCAAAACAGGAATCAAAACACAAACGCAGACACGAGGCAACGAAAACCAATCCTTCACAGAACCATCCCCTCAGCCCACTCAATATTGAACAGAACAAATATAAAACTTGTGTAACTGATCTCTAGAACAAAAATATTATCCAACAGACAAACAAGTGAGGCAATAGGCTCTACCTAAGGAAGTGTCTCGCGCAGGGCCACTTCAAGGCGCTCAGTAGCCGAAGCCACGGCAGCGCTCAAACCCTCTCCAAAATCCGCTCTCTCAGGCTGCACGAGCAACAGCGCGATTCTCGGTCCAACCGTCCTAGTGAGGTATTCGCAGAACAGTCTCAGGGGAAGCATGTGCGTTAAGTAGGCTGGGAACGTGGTGAGCTTCTCCGGACCTACGAGCGTCGCCTCGCCCGGCTTCAGCTCCAGCAGCGCAGCGTCTATGAGCAGCACATGCGTGGGTTTGAAGTCTACGATTTGCTGGGTGAAGCTTTCGGGCACGGTTTCGCACTCGATAAGCATGACACGGCCTGACACCTTGCCCTGCAAGCCCTGAACGACCTTCACGCCCACGAAATCATCCATACGAATAGGATTCCCAACACCAGCCACGACGACGCGTTCAGCGCCGGAAAACCACTCCCTCAAGTCCCTTTCAATGCTAGGCCTACGGCTGGGCATAGGAAATCACTATGAAGAAAAGAAGAACAGAGAAAAAAAGGTTTATCGTTGTACGGTCCTGATCAGCTTCTTGTCGCTGTTGTATATGTTGAGGGTTAGGGGCATTTGCCCTATAGCGTAGTGTGTGGCACATCCAAAGCATGGGTCGTAGGCTCTGAAGGCCATTTCGACCTTGTTGAGCACGCCTTGGTCGGCTTTGCCCTCGTGGATCAGGCCTTTGGCAGCATCGCGGACTGACATGCAGATGGCCGGATAATTGTTCGTGGTGGCCACGATCATGTTCACGTCTTTGACAAGCGCGTCCTTGTCCAGCGTGTAATGGTGAATCAACGTCCCCCTAGCGGCCTCGACGATGCCTACGCCCTCGCCTGGCTCGCCCGGCTTCGCACGCACATTAGTGCTCGTGATCTCCGGGTCCTTGACCAATTCCAGCGCGCGTTCAGTCGCGTACATCAGCTCGATCAGTCTTGCCCAGTGAAAGGCCAAAGTGCCGTGCACTGGCTTGCCGCCCAGCGTCTTGTACATCTCCTCGTACTCGACCTGCGCCAGCGGCGTGGCCATCCCGTCCGAAGCATTCAACCTGCCCAGTGGGCCGACTCGGTAGATGCCGCTGTCCGCACCGTCAACTAAACCCTTCCAACCTATCTTCTTCAAGAAAGGCATTTTCGAGTAGGTCCACGGCTCAACATGTTCGCCCACGTGCGTCAAATAGTCTTTAGGCTCGAATTTGAGAAACTCGTTGGCCTTCTGGTCTACGACGCGGACTTTGCCGTCGTAGAAGTTGACCTTGTTGTGGTCGTCCACCAAGCCCATGTAATACGTCTTCATCGTGTAGGCCTCACTCTTGATCATGTCCACGTACTTGGGGTTGCCCAGCACGATGTCGTGGAAAAGCTTCAGGGTAAACTGCGCAAACTTGAGACACGACTCGGCCATTCTCTGGAGCTCTGCCCTGTTTTCCTCGCTCAGCGGCTTCGAGATGCCGCCAGGCAGGCCGCACACGGGGTGTGTGGCTTTGCCGCCGATGATCTCCGTCATCTTCTGTCCGTAGGCTCTGTGCTTGATGACTTCCTTGCCCACCTCTATCCCTGCCTTCTCGATGACGCCAAGAATGTTCCGCTTCTCAGGCGGAGCATCTGGGCCAACTACGAAGTCGGGCCCGCCGAGATAGTAGAAGTGCAGAGTATGATCATAGATAAAGTAAGCAACGTACATGAGTTCCCTCAGCTTCTTGGCCGCGGACGGGGGCTCAACATTGAACGCTGCGTCTAAGGCCTTCGTGGCCGCGAAGTGGTGTGCTACTGGGCAGACTCCACAGATGCGCGTGGTCAGTATGGGCATGAGTTCGGCTCTTCTGCCCACGCAGAACTGCTCGAAGCCTCTCAGTTCGGGTACTTTCAGGTAGGCGTTTTCCACTTCACCCTTGTCGTTCAGGAATATCGAGATGTTTCCGTGGCCTTCCAACCTAGTTATCGGGTCTATCAGTATCTCCTTCATTCCTTGATCACCTTCCTTCTGAGGATCGATGATGGAAGCGAATACATGTAAAACGTGCCTATCGGATCCTTGATCTGACCCATCAACGCCTCAACCTCCTCATCCGAGTACTTCTCTTTCTCCTCCTCCAACCCCAGTATAGAGGCCAAAGCGCTCATCATAGCGGCACCCTGCTCAGGCGAATTCGGACAAGGCCCACCACAACCCGTGCAAGGCATGTCAACCGTCAAGCACTGAGCGCTGCAACCACTGCGCGTGGCCGGTCCCATGCAGATTATCCCTTGTTCAAGCAGGCATCTTTCAGGCTCCGGGGTCTTCTCGTGAACGCTATAGATCTTGGAGATCCTCTTGTTCTCCTTCTTTCGCGGGCATTCGTCGCATACCGATCTTAGTGGCGCAAGCACCGAGCCCTTCGGCGGCAGTTGATTCTTGGCTATGGCGTCTACGGCGTTGGTTATCAGCTTTACCGGAGGTGGACAACCCGGCAAGTAATAGTCCACATCCACGGTCTGATCCAACGTCCGAACTGTATCGTAGAACTCTGGAAGCTTCAAAGTGCCTTCCTTTGCTTGCGTGCGCGTCTGAGGAGTGACTCTCTCAGGATTAACGACTGACTTCTCTTTCAGGTATACCGTCTCGAAGATCTCTTTGCGGTTGTGGAGGTTTGCCAGGCCAGGTACACAGCCTTCTTGCGCGCATGACCCGAAGGCCACGAGAACCTTGGCCTTCTGTCTCAGCAGCTTCGCCATGTGCTCCTGTTCCTCGCTTCGGACTGAGCCGTTGAAGAAGCAGATGTCTATGTACTTGTCAGGCATAGCCTCGACGTCTTTGTACTTTACGTCCATGGCCACAGGCCAGAACACGATGTCCGCAATTTGCACTACATCAAGTATTTTCTCGTTTATGTCGAGAACTGCGATTTCGCATCCGCCGCAGCTTGCAGCCCAGTAGAAGGCTATCTTCAACTTTTCCTTCGGCATCTCACTTCTCACCCTCACAAACTTTGCCTAGTATTTTTGAAACGTCAACTCTCAATTCGTTGAACGCCAGCTCCTCAGGCTTCATGCCCATCGCCAAACCGAGCAACTGAGGATAGTGCAGTATCGGAATGCCGTAGGCCTCGTTGAACGTTTTCTCAATGCGCAACTCGTTGGTGTCGTACATTATGTGGCAGAATGGGCAGATCGTTACCATTGCTTCGGCCTTGACGTCTTTGATGTGGTTCAGCTTGTCTCTTGCCAGCTGCAACGCAACCTTGTCGCTCACTCCCACACTTGGCGCACCACAACATTCAGTCTCATCCATGTAGTCAAGGCAGGTTGCGCCTGTTGCCTCAATCAGGGTCTTGAGTGTCTTGGGGTCTTCTGGATCATCGAATCCAATGTACTCTTTCGGCCTCAGAATGTGGCAACCGTTGTGCTCAGCCACCTTCAGCATGGTCAACGGCTTGACCACGGTATCCTTTATTTTCTCTAGCCCCACGTCCTCGATGAGCACTTGCATGAAATGCTTTGCATCCACTGTTCCCTTGAACTCTAGTCCTGCTTCTTTTAGGTGGTAGTTTATCTCGTCGCGCAGGGCTTTGTCTTCTTTCAGTATCTTGTTAACCTTCTTCAACGTTCCTGCGCAACCCGGACACAACGTGATTATGTTTAGGCCTTTCTGTTCAGCCATGGCAAGGTTGCGCGCTGCCAGTATGAGCATCATTTCGTGGCTCACTGGATCAAGAGGCAGACCGCAACAGTTGAACTCAGGCATTTCGACAAGCTCAACGCCTAATTTTCCAAGAATCTTTCGCGCCGAGATTTCGAAAGCAGAAACACGGTAAGGAATTGCACACCCTAGAAACATCAGATACTTGTGTTCAGCCATCTCACTCACCCTTCTTCGCGACGTGTTGAAGGAAACCTACGCCGCGGAGTGTCTTGCAGACGCTATCGGAGTTGCCCTTTGGCAACGGAGGCAATCCTAGGCTTTCCCTCTTCTTCACTCTCAGCTCCGGAATCTTGTAAGCATAGCCTGATTCAAGTATGCTTGAAGCTTGATCCTTGAAAACCTGAGGAATGTGACCTTGCTCTGCCGCCAGATTCCTCAGCACCCGTATTACGCTAGCGACTTCAACATCCTGTGGACAACGGTCTGTACAGGTGAAACACGCCGCACACAACCATAACGTGTCGCTGTCCAACACCCTGCTCTTCAATCCAAGCTGCGTCATGCGAATTATCTGTCGAGGCCTATAGGTTTCGCTAAACCTTGCAACTGGACAGTCTGACGTGCATGTTCCACATTGATAACAGCGCATCAGCTTTTCTCCACCGTGCATCTTCGAGATTTCATATTTGAATTTCGGGTCCATTTCCGAGGCCTTGATTAGTTTCTGCCCTGTTTCGGTCATCATGCCTCAACCTCTTTGCCCCTCAGCGGATTTGGCCCCAGCTTCTTAATCTCATCAACCATATCTCGCACGATAACTGCAAACTTTTCTCCCTCACTAGCTGAGACCCATTCCAACCGCAAACGCTCCGGCTCAATTCCGAACTCCTTCAAAGTGTTCTTCAGGAGCGTTATTCTCCTCAATGCCTTGAAGTTGCCACTGATGTAGTGACAGTCAGAGGGTAGGTGGCAACCAGCAACAAGCACGCCGTCTGCGCCATCTTTGAAGGCTTCAAGGACGAAGGCGGGATCTATTCTTCCGCTGCACATTACGCGTATGATTCTGATGTTCGGAGGGTACTGTATTCGGCTTACGCCTGCGAGGTCGGCGCCAGCGTAACTGCACCAGTTGCACAAGAAACCGATGATTTTCGGCTCAAACCCATCATTTCCGGTCAAGCTTTCGCCTCCACCAACGCAGCTTTGACTTGCGCAAGTATTTCGTCAGTCGTGAAGTGGCCCATCATGATGGCCTTAGTTGGACACGCCGTACCGCATGCGCCACAGCCCTTGCACAAGGCTTCTAAGACATGTGCAATAGGCTTGCCGTCTTTGTCTTTCATTTCAACTGCACCGTACGGACACAGATATTCACAGATTCTGCAACCACTACATAAATCTTCGTTCACGTTTGCGACGATTCCTTCCATCTCAAGCGTCTTTTTCGAAAGTATGGTGGTTGCCCTTGCCGCGGCTGCGCAGGCCTGTGCAATGCTCTCGTCAACGTACTTCGGCGAATGCGCCATTCCACACAGGAACACGCCTTCCGTGGCAAAGTCCACTGGCCTGAGCTTCATGTGCGCCTCAAGAAACGAGCCATCCTTCGTCAACGGCACCTTGAGCATCTCGGCCACGCGCTTGTTGTTGGGATTCGGAATTGTGGCCGCACTCAACACCAAAGCATCCGGTTCGACTTCAACATTCTCCCTTATCACAGGCTCGTAGAAAGTGACCTTCAGCGCACCATTCTCGCTAGTGACCTGTGGCTTTCTTTCGTCTCCATAGTTCACGAACAGAACCCCCTTGGTTGCAGCTTCGCGGTAGTAGTCCTCTTTGAAGCCGTATGCTCTCATGTCTTTATACAGAATGTAGACTTCAGCTTCTGGGTTTGTTTCCTTGATCTTCAAGGCGTTCTTGATGGCCTGTCCACAGCATATTCTTGAGCAGTTTGGTCTTTCTTCGTTTCTGGCTCCGACGCATTGGATCATGACAACGTTCTTGGCCTTGAACTCGCCTTCTGCGAGCTTTTCCTCAAGCTCATGCTGAGTTGTGACCCTCGGGTCCTTGCCATACAAGTATTCTGTGGGCGTGTACTCAACAGCGCCTGTGGCCACAATCACTACGCCATGCTCAACTTCCTGCTCCTTGCCCTTCTGTGGCCTTATCTTTGACTTGAAGTTGCCAACAAAACCATAAACGTCAACAACCTCGGCACTAGTGTAGACGTGTATCTTGTCGTTCTCTGACACCGCCTTAACCAAAGCATCCAGTTTCTCCTTCGGATCATCGCCACCTCCAAGCAAGTAGTGAATCTTGCGAAGATGCCCGCCCAACTCTTTCTCCTTCTCGACAAGATGAACTTCAAACCCTTGCTTGGCCAGCTCCAAGGCCGCGGTCATGCCTGAAACGCCGCCACCGATGACCAAACCGACTGGTGTGACGCTTATTATCGGCTTTTCCAAGGGTTTCAGCAGTTTAGCTTTTGCGACTATTGATCTGACTAGGTCCTTGGCTTTTTCCGTTGCCTCCTTAGGCTCGTGCATGTGCACCCAGCTGCACTGGTCGCGAATGTTCGTCATCTCAAACAGGTATGGGTTTAGGCCTGATTCCTGGACTGTTTCTTTGAACAGCGGCTCATGTGTCCTTGGTGTGCATGAAGCAACAATGACGCGATTCAGCTTGTTTTGAACGATTTTTTCTTTGATGAGTTTCTGTGTGTCTTGAGAGCACGTGTAGAGGTTTGCCTCAGCATAGACCACATTAGGCAAGGTCTTAGCGTACTCCACAACCTCAGGAACGTTCACGACGCCGCCAATGTTGATGCCACAGTGACAGACAAAAACGCCGATGCGAGGCTCTTCTTGACTCACGTCTCTCTCTGGCGGATACTCCTTCGCCACGACCTGCGTTCCTCTCTCAGTCGCGATTATGCTCATCGCTCTTGCAGCTGCACCGCTTGCCTGCGCCACACTTTCAGGGATATCCTTCGGAGCCGAGAATGCTCCGCAAACGAATATGCCTGATTTTGATGTTTCCATAGGTGAGAAAGTCTGCGTTTCGCAGAAGTTGTACCTGTTAAGCTTTATGCCCAAGCTTTTGGCCAGTTTTTCAACGTTTTTGGGCGGTGTCATGCCTGTTGACAGAATGACCATGTCGAATTCTTCGGTCATCGGGTTCTCGTCTTCGACGTAGTGGACATAGAGGTTGCCTGTTTGTGGGTCTTCAGTCACTCCTGCCACTCTTGATCGCACGAATCGTATGCCCCATTCTCCTTGGGCACGTTTGTAGTAGGCATCAAACTCTTTTCCGTAGGAGCGCATGTCCATGTAGAATATCGTGGGATCCAGCTTTGAGGGCGTGTGCTCTTTGGCTATAACTGCCTCTTTCATGCCATACATGCAACACGCAGCGGAGCAGTAGTTGTTGCCGAGCTGGAAGTCTCTCGAACCTACACATTGGATGAATGCTATTTTCTTCGGAATCTCGCCATCAGAAGGCCTCAAGACCAGCCCGCCATAAGGCCCTGAAGCGCTCAGGATTCGCTCAAACTCTATGCTCGTTACGACGTTCGGAAAACGTCCATATCCATATTCGCTTTTCAGTGTTGCGTCGAAGGATTCGAAGCCAAGCGCAAGTATTATTGAACCCACGTTCAGCGTTGCTTCAGTGTCTTTCTGGTCGTATTGAATGGCGTTGGCCTTGCAGATCTCGAAGCACGTCCCGCATCCGATGCATTTTTCACGGTCTATCATGTACTTCAATGGGACTGCCTGCGGATATTCCACGTATATTGCGCTTCTCTTGCCCAGCCCTTCGTTGTAGAGGTCTACGGCTTCGATTGGACATTTCTGTGCACAAATGCCACAGCCATTGCATTTCTCTTCGATTATGTAACGGCTCTTTCTTCGAAGTTTCACTTCGAAGTTGCCGGCCTTGCCCGCTAGGCCCGTTATCTCGGCGTTTGTTAGGATTGTGATGTTCGGGTGTCTTCCGGTTGCCACGAGCTTGGGTGAGAGGATGCACATTGAACAGTCGTTTGTTGGGAAGGTTTTGTCAAGTTGGGCCATTACGCCGCCTATGCTTGCTCCTTGGTCAATCAGGTACACTTTGAAACCGGAGTCTGCTAGGTCCAAGGAGGCTTGTATGCCTGCGACTCCTCCTCCAACAACCAGAACTGCGCCGATTTTCTTTTCCGCAGCTTTCTTTTTTGGCATTTATTCAACCTCCAGCGCCCTGTAGAATGGCGTTGTTCCTTCAATGTGATCTACGGCAATCATGTTTCTTCTGCGCATGGCCACGATCTGTTTGAGCACGGACGCTGGCTTTATTTCAACCGCCTCGGCTAAGGCCTTGACTGGGAGAGACTTCGCGCTTGTAAGAAAGTGTATTTTGTGTCGAACGAACTCGGCCTCAACAGCCTCGTCTAGCACAGAATCGAACTCCTCCTGCGGAAGCTTCTCGTCATAAACGTTGCCCTTTTCTGTTAACTGTAGTTCTCTTCCGACTAGAGTTCTCAGTTTGGAGTCTGCCGCAGCATTTCGTGCCACTCGAAGGTTATTTAGGATCTTCTGGTTTGGATCGGCTCCTGACACTGGCGAGGGACCTAGCTTCTTTACTTGGTCTGTGAATTCGGTGACTACTTGTGCGAATCTTTGGCCTTCAGCTGCCGAAACCCATTCCAGCCTCAGACGGCCCAGCTCCAAGCCGGTTAGGGCAAGCAGTTTTCTGAGCATCCAGATTTTTCGTTCCTCGTACAGGTTGCCCTCAACGTAATGGCAGTCCCCTGGATGGCAGCCTGTGACTATGACGCCGTCAGCACCATTAGCAAACATTTCCAGAACGATAACGGGGTCAACTCTGCCACTGCACATCACGCGTATGATTCTGATGTTCGGTGGGTA
>CAZUFK010000024.1:0-19258 GCA_964619695.1 uncultured Candidatus Bathyarchaeia archaeon | reverse complement strand
AGAGCGTAGCCGCCTATCAGCATGTAGGCAACGCTATGCTCTTCCAACAGTTTCAGAAGCCTCTGAAGAGACCTCAATATTGCGGGCAATCGTATTCAACTCCATAAACAGGCTGAAAGGTGAAAGACCACGGGTGGCAAGCCTCTCCGCATACATAGCGTCCTTTGCCGCACGCTCCAAGTCCGCCTTCTTAGCTCTGAGAGGCTTCATCGCTGCTTTCCTGTAAGCCTCTAGTAACTCCAAACCCAGCGACGTACACGCTATGACTTTCTTGGGTCTGCCCCGCTTCGAGCATGAAGCTGGCCTTGCTTCGATGAGCCTCTCTTCTTCCATCTCCTTCAGCAGGGCGATCACTCTTGAAGTTTTGCACGTCAGCCTCTGTGCTATGTCTCTGACGCCGCATTGTGCCTTTGCGGCTGCTTCGATGATTTGGGCTTTCTGATCTAGGAACAATTTGTTTCCCTCGGGAAACTTATTTAAGGATAGAGACTCAGGCCGCATATTTAAACGTGCCGCAAGCCCGCAGTCAGCGCCGGGAAAGGTAACTCTCATAAGAAAGCGTGCTGTTACTGTGAGAGGTTTCGGAAGTAGTCTAATGGTCCCAGACATCGCCATAGAGGCTCACAGCCTCACAAAGAGATTCGATGATTTTGTGGCAGTGGACAACATAGACTTCGAGGTCTATAGCGGTGAATGCTGCGGCTTTCTCGGACCTAACGGCGCTGGAAAGACGACCACGATAAAAATGATTGACTGTGTCTTGCCGCTGTATGGAGGCAAACTCACCGTGGCTGGCATAGGTGTGACCGAGAAGCCCAGAGAGATCAAGGGCATGATTGGCGTGGCGCCGCAGGAGGACAATCTCGACCCGGACTTCACTGTCTTGAAGAACCTTCTTGTCTACGCGCGATACTTCGACATCCCCAAGGCTGAGGCCTTGAAACGTGCTGACGCGTTGCTTAGGTTTGCGCAGTTGGAGGAGAAGCGTGGCGTTGTTATTGACGAGTTGTCTACGGGCATGAAGCGCAGGCTGATTTTGGCTAGGGCTTTGATTAATGAGCCGCGGATACTGTTGTTGGATGAGCCTACGGTGGGGCTTGATCCTCAGGCGCGGCACATGATTTGGGATAAGATTCGCGAACTGCGTAAGCAGGGCGTTACTATCATTTTGACTACGCATTATATGGATGAGGCAGCGGAGCTGTGCGACCGCACGCTGATCATGGATCACGGCAAAATCATCGAACAAGGTCAGCCCGCGAACCTCGTCAAGAAGCACATCGGTGAAGAAGTTCTAGAAGTCGAATATGACGAAAAGACATTGAAGGCTTTGAAAGAGGAATTTCCAGAGGCAATGCTGGAAGTGATGAGCGACCGCATCCGCGTATTTACAACCCAGCCACACGGAACCTTCGAAGAGTACCTGCGCAAGTCACCCACGAAGGGCGCATTTATCCGCAACGCGAACTTGGAGGACGTTTTCCTCAAGCTGACAGGGAGGCAACTGCGCGAATGAAAGCCTCAAGCATAGCTTCGGCCTTCAAGCTTCCACGGCTAACGTACCGCGTATGGAGAGTGTGGCAGCGCGATTTTGACGTGTTCATGAAAACGTGGAAGGTCAATTTCCTGCCGCCTCTGTTTGAGCCCATCTTTTACCTCGTGGCCATGGGCTACGGTTTGGGCACGTTCGTCCAGAACATTGAAGGCGTGCGGTACATCCAGTTCATCGCGCCTGCTCTTGTTTCGATAAGCATGATGTACAGCAGCTTCTTCGAATGCACTTACGGCTCGTTCGTGCGCATGTATTACCAGAAAACGTTTGACGCGATAATTGCTACGCCGATAAGTATCGAGGAGGTTATTGCGGGCGAGATGCTTTGGGGGGCCACCAGAAGCGTGATAGGGGGAAGCATCGTTCTGTGCGTCGTCGCCGCCTTCGGCCTTGTGCAAAGCCCGCTTGCGTTGCTCATTCCCGTTGTGGCGTTCTTCAGCGGTCTCATGTTCTCTGCCATAGCCATGGCCTTCACCTCACTCGCACCCAACATAGACTTCTTCAACTACCCAGGCTTCCTCTACATCACGCCCATGTTCCTACTGAGCGGCACCTTCTTCCCCTTGGCCTCGCTGCCGCCAGCCATACAAACATTCGCAACAACTCTCCTGCCGCTGCCGCACACCGTGATGCTCACAAGAGGCCTAATTCTCGGCAACCTTCCAATCACGCTGCTCGTAAGCATAATATGGATGGCCATCGTCACACCGATCTTCTTCATCCTAAGCACAAACCTCATGAAACGAAAACTCATCAAGTAGCCAGTGCTAGGCCCCGGTTGAACCTATATATAAAGCGTCATGCATGGAGAGAGGCATGGAGTTGTGCACAAGTCTCTATTACAAAACTATCTGCAAAACTAACAATTCGTACCATTCATTCATTTCCATATAGCACTTTTCCATAAAACGTGCTAGCATTTTCCATCAAACCTGCTAGCATGCCTGTACCATTCATTCTGTTGAGGTAAATATCGTCAACTGCACTCCCGTATGTACGTAGTAAACCGCAGGCAATCCTATTTCTTCTGGGAACCCACCAACTTCCTAGCTACACTGACCAGTACCAGTGAAGCGGCCAAGAGTTCACAGTGAATAGACAGAAAATCTTCGCGCGCGGGGGTTTTCGGGAGACATCTCCACTTGGGGTCAGATTCAAATTCGCGCGCGCCGCCCTATTTTGCCAAAGTAGGGGAATTTTGAGAACACTGCTTGAGAGTGCCCTCGAATCTTATAGAACTAGAAATCGCACGCTGATAGGCGGCAGAGAGAATTTCAGTTTTGGTTACATCTCCGTTATATCGATGTAAAGCTTTCTTTCTCTAAGATCAGGGAATCTTGTTTGTCTGAGGCATTTAGTAAAAAAGTGCAGTTTTACCTTAGTGTGCCTAAACTGCGAAAGGACTGCAGCGATCGGACTCTTCGGGTCTACCGGCGCATGAATGAAATTGATCTTGTTCTCCAGAGCAATGTTAACTACGTTTTTCATCAATTCCATCATGCCTTCAGGATTCCTGTAGGCCATCGTAGTCAAGTTGTAGCTCAAGAGTGGTTCACCGGGCTTAGGAATGTGGGGCATTTTAGTGAATAGACCAATTAATCCTATCAAAAATGTCTGAGCTTTCAGCCTCAAATTGAGTTTCTGCACGATATACTTCCTGACTTTGTTGTAGTCCCAGTATCCTAGACAGGCTTCGATTTCTTCATTGTCTTCAAGAACAAGGATGTTGTGAAAATCGAAGGAAGGCATCCTTCGGACGTACTCAAGAAAATCCTTGGGCTGGAAAGGAGCGAAAAAACTGTAATCATGATACATCTCGTTAATCAGATTTGCCACCTCATCAACATCACACTCCTTCATACTCCTTATGCTTGTCTCTCTCACAATTCTCTGTCTCTTGTACGGCATCAAGGAGAATATCATGCAGTCTTTCACTTTCTCGAAACCCATTTTGGAAAAGAAGCCTATCGAAGGAACGTTGTCCTCGGTAATGTCCAAATGCAGCAAGTCAATGTTGTTGTCATGGGCGATTTGCTCAATGTGCCTTTGCAGTTTTTCTGCGATTCCTTTTCGCCTATGAAGAGAGTCGACAATGAAACCATACTCGTATGCAGTTTTGAACTGCCTTCCTTCAACATACGTATCGCTGAGTGCACATGCGGCAGAACCAACTATTGTGTCATTCTCAACTGCCACTAGAACGCGCCAATCTTTGAATGGTCTAGAGCGAGCAAAATAGTCAGGTGAACTGTCGACTCCAAGAACAAGGCTGGTGCCCATCGGACATTTTTTCTGAAGTTCATTGAGAGCATCATTGTCCCCTTCAATGGCCTCTCTGATTTTTGTCATAGAATCCCTATTCCCCAGACTCTTGTTACTGCTGAGAATCTATTCAGCATTTCGACAGCAACGGATTTCATCAGAGCAGAGAATGGACTTGCGGAAGACACAGGACGCGTCAACATGCCGTCGGCACAACCCCCATCTGCCTACATCGAGGCATAAGCAAAGGAACGACCCTCTATCCCCTAAAATGCTTCCTGCGATATTCTCTCAGCGGTTTGTAAATGAGAACAAAGTCTGCGACGGAAACGAGGACCCAAACAACTATTGACAGGATTGCTAAAGATACCAAATCGAAAAGAAGAAGCATGAAGGGAATGGTAAGCCCGAACAAAGTAACGGTTAGGAACGTAAATGCGCCGCGGACGGCGATTTTTCGGGTTTGAGGTGGGATCTTCTTGCAGAAGTAAAGAGTCTCCACGCTGAGGTGCTGTGCTAAGAGGCCATTCAAGTAGAAGAGGAGCACCAGAAGCATAAGCACAAGCTGGGAATACAGCATTGAAGGCTGGGCAAGTCTCGTAAGGAGTAAGACAATCGCAGTGAATACGAAACCATTGACCACGTTCAGTCCGCTCAGAAGCGTCGAAATATGCCGAGAATAATCTGAATAGTCCTCGTCGCCTTGAGCCATCATTAGACCCAGTCAGATCATTCGCTCTCAAACTATTATAATTTTTGGAGACTGAAGCGCACTAAGAGTCCGGCAATAGAGAAAGGAGAGGCGTTGCGGGAGAAACCTCCAATCTTTTTCATAAAGCTTATATTCACGCTTGCCTCTCTCTTACTGGGTATATCAAGCGGGACGGAAAGCCAACTATTTGTAAGGACTTCGGGAGACCTTCCCAGGTTTATGTCCATGACTGCAAGTTGGCGCTTCTGCTCGCGAATTCGGAGTCAACAAACTCTCTCAGCTCTCTGTCTTGTTTCAGAACGCGCGCGGAACTATGTGCCGTTGTCCGACCAATGAGGTCTGTCCTTAACAAGCTTGATAACGTCGTAAGTTCTGCCTACTTCATGCAATTCCTTATTATCGTTGTTACGTGGTGTGCTTTGAATCTTCACCCATTCTCTTTTGCCGTCATATATTTCAAGGTCTCCGTTCCGCGCGCGCCTCCGTGAGAGGGGGGCTAGGCCGAAGACGCCACGCATCTGAGCAGGTGATCAATATCCCTTCCAACGTTCTCGCCGCTGTAACCCCCTTCCAGAACGAAGAACGTAGGCTTTCTGAAAGCTCCGATCCTCTTCCCTATCTCACTGTAGCCCTTCTCAGTCAGGCCGAGCGAGGCGAGGTCGCCTGCGTGCGTGTCAAATCCTGCTGAAACTGCAAGTAGCTCAAACTTGCTCACGTCAATGCTACCTAGCGCTTTGTCAAGCGTCTTCACATAGGCCTCGTCTCCGCAGTTATGCGGCAGCGGGAAGTTCAGGCAGTTTCCATCAGAAGCCGCGCCCGTTCCCGGGTAGTTCGGATGCCTGTGCAGCGAAACATACGTTACCTCCTCGTCTCCTTGGAAGATTTCCTGCGTGCCGTTGCCGTGGTGTCCGTCAATGTCCAATATCAGCGTGCGTTTGCCTAGGTGTTTGACGGCTATGGCAATGTTGTTGAAGTAGCAGAAGCCTCTCGTATAGGCGCCCAACGCCGCACCTGAACGCCCGGCATGATGTCCCGGGGGCCTCATGATCGAGAAACTACACGTTTCGGCGGCCAGAATGGCGCCTCCTGCCGAAAGCCGCGCGTACTCATAGATGTTGTCATAGGCAGGCGTGTCCGAATCCTCAACAAGGCTCTTCTTCACATTCCACACGTAGTCAATGTCATGGGTTTTGACCAGATCGTCTTCGGAGGCTGGCTTGGGTTCCAGGAACTCATAGCCTTTCTGCTTGAGAACCTCGTAGGCCTTCCTGACCCGCTCTGGCCCCTCGACGTGCCACTGCCCATACCCGAGACACTTCTCAGAAAACACAATCCTAGTCCTCATCGCCCACGCGTCCACAATAAATAAACACCCCTTCCACATTAAAATATAACCTCACCCCAGAACGAATACATGATTTACACATCACTGGAGAAAAGCGACTGATGGTTTCAGAGAACCCCTTCAACGAGTTCCGCAAGGAATGTGAAGCCAATCTACTAACCGCCCTGAAGAAAATCTCTCCAAAGAGTCAGATCGCTAGCTTGTCACTTGAGAAGCCTCCGAATCTAGACTTCGGTCAACTTTCATCTGGTTCGGCATGCTTTGAACTGGCCAAGCAAACTGGCCAAAAACCTATAACAATAGCTCAGCAAACAGCCGAAGCCATCGACTCCTCAAGCTTCATACTTACGGGTAGCGTAAGTCTTGGGGGCGGAGGCTACGTTAATTTCCATGTTGACTTCCCCAGATTTTCGAAGCTCACGATTGACTCAATCAGAGAGTTAGACTCTCAGTATGGGGCCATCAAGACATCAAAAACTCTCAGGGTGATTGTTGAGCATACGAGTGCGAATCCTTTGCATCCGATTCACATCGGGCAGGCGCGAAACCCCGTGCTGGGTGACACGATTGCGCGTCTGCTTAAGGCGCGTGGCCACGCGGTGGCCGTGCACTACTACATTGACGACGTAGGCCGCCAATCGTCCGTCATAGCCTACGGCTACGACAAGCTCGGCAAACCCAAACCAAAGGGGAAGTCCGACCACTTCCTCGGCGAAATCTACACCGTAACAAGCTGTCTGGTCGAAATCAACCGCCTCAAACGCGAACTAGAACGCGCCAAAACCGCAAACGCCGAAGAAGAGACCGGAAAAATCACGAAGGAATTGGACGAGTGGGTAGGCATTGCTGCCGAGCTCAAGCAGAAGCATCCAGCGCTTTTTGACGAGTTGCTGGAAAAGATCAGTAGTGACGACAACCCTGAGGATTCGATAAACAGTCTGAACCGCAGCTACGAAGAAGGAGACGAGAAAGCCAGACAACTCGTCAGAGGCGTCAGCGAACTGTGCTTCGACGGCTTCAAAGAAACGCTGGGCAGAATCGGGGTTTCCTATGACTCGTGGGACTGGGAAGGCGGCTTCGTCATAGGCGGCCACGTGGCCAAGGTTCTGCAGAAACTGCGGAAATCGCCTTTCGTCTTCACCAAGGGAGGCGTGCTGGAGTTTGACGCTGAGAAAGTGATTCAGAATCTTGACCTTCGGGCGAGGCTTAGCCTCCGGGAGACCCAAGAGGTTCCGCCCTTAACGCTTGTGCGCTCCGACGGCACCACGCTGTACACGACGCGGGACGTGGCCTACACGCTGTGGAAGTTCGAAAGAGCCGACAAAGTCATCAACGTGATAGGCATGGAGCAGAACCTCGCACAACTACAATTGAAAATCGCGCTGTATGCACTAGGCTACGTGAAGCAGGCTGACAGCCTCGTTCACTTCGCCTACAACCTTGTTTCGCTGCCGGGCTACAAGATGAGCAGCCGACGAGGCCACTACATCACGTTCGACGAAGTCATGGACGAAGCAGTCAAACGAGCCTTCGAAGAAGTCTCGAAGCGCTCACCAGAACTATCAGAAGAAGAGAAACGCAACATCGCAGACTTCGTAGGCATCGGTGCCGTACGCTACGCGCTGGTCGAAGTTGACACCTCAAAGCCTGTCGTGTTCACGTGGGACAGGGTGCTCAACTTCGAGAGGAACAGCGCGCCCTACGTGCAGTACACGCACGCCCGAGCCTGCAGCATACTGCGTAAAGCAGGGCACAAGCCCGCAAAGCCGGACTACTCGATGCTGAGGGACAGGCTGGAGCATGAGCTTGTGCTGACGCTGGCAGGCTTCCCAGACGCCTTCACCGAAGCCTCAGACTACCTCAAACCCAACACAATCGCCGACTACGCCAACAGCCTCGCCGACAAATTCAACACATTCTACAACGCGCTACCAGTGATCAAGGCCGAAAGCCCAGAAACTAGCGAAGCCAGACTCGCGCTGGTTGATGCCGTGCACATAGTGCTCAGAAACGCGCTCAACCTGATCGGCGTTGTGGCCCCAGACAAAATGTAGGACTTACGGCGCTCCAGCGATTATGGCGGTCGCGGAGCTTGTGCCTATTCTGTTGGCTCCTGCTTTAATCATCTTCATCGCGTCCGCGTAGGTTCTTATTCCGCCTGCGGCTTTGACGCCCATGTTCGGGCCTACGGTTTTGCGCATGAGCCGAACGTCTTTGGTTCTTGCGCCTTTGCCGAAGAAGCCTGTGGAGGTCTTCACGAAGTCTGCGCCTGCCTCCTTAGCAAGCTTGCAGGCCGCCACCTTCTCATCATCAGTCAAGAAGTCCGTTTCAATTATGACCTTGACTACGATGTCCCTTTGCAGTCGCCTCGCGTCCACAACCGCCGCTATGTCCCGCTTGGCAGTGCTGTAATCCCGAGACTTCAAGAGGCTTAGGTTGATAACCATGTCCAGTTCTTTCGCGCCATCTTCAACAGCCCTGAGGGCCTCCAACGCCTTGACCTCCATCAACGACGTGCCAAAAGGAAACCCCACAGTCGAACAAACCTTCACCCTGCTATTCCTCAAAAGCGTCGACGCAAGCTTCACATACACAGGGTTAACGCAAACACATGCAAAACCGAACCGAACAGCCTCCTTGCATAAACCCTCAATCTCGCTCTTGGAAGCCGTAGACCTGACGCTAGTAGAATCTATCATTCGAGCCAACTCAACCCTCGAAATGTGCACTACTCATCCCGCCTTTGCCTTCTACGTACACCTCTGTTAGATTCTTCCGACTAATAAAACTGAAAGAATCGACTGTTGGCGGAGAGGAGGGGTCGCTGTTGTCAGCGGCCGCAACGCATTTTCTGCTACGCAGGTTTGCTATCTGCAGTGGATAGGCGTTCCCGAAGGCTTTCTGCTTCACATGCGTAGTGCCAGCAACTGCAATTTGCAGAAAAGGGAAAGGAACCCTTAAAGGCATACGTATTTTGTCTTTCCCGTGACCCAGGAGTTGAGCCACAGGACTTATTGCAGTCGCCAGCCTCGCCGCCAAGCAGGCTAGCTTCGAGTTCAACCATTTCACGTTATGAACACCAGGTATTTTCACTAGTGCCCTATTTTGCAAAGGATACCTTGAGCACGGCTTTACGGCAGCAGTCTGTCTTTCACTTCGCCCAGAATCACTCAAGCGGTAGTCGTTGCAGAAAGGGTGATCCATGTATTTATATCTCAAGGTTATGACTCTCATGGCCTTCATTTCCCCTCCTACTTCTTTAACCGTTGAGTAAATACAACATTCAATTAATCGATTTAAGACGTGTAAAAGGGTTATGCACAGACACGCCGAAAACGTTAAAAAGGCAAATAAGTACGGCATTTTCTTTATTTTTTGACAAGAAAGACATGTTCTTGATACATGCCTGCAGGCTTGTGCCGCAGGTTGCCTGCGATGCTAGAGGTCGCCGCTATCTTGCTAGTAAAGGCGCAATCAAGGGAGAACTTGGCTCACATGTAGGCAGGCTAGAAAATTTCATATAGTGCCCGCATAACTTACAACCATGTGCACTAACATGCCTAGTTCATACTTCAAAAAGAAGGTTGAATGCGTTGATGTTAAGGAGAAGAGTGTTTCGCAGCTTCTTGCAGAAATGGCTCGAACGGCATATCAGGGAAGGAAGCTAGGCGAGGCTGTTGACGTTTGGGAGGCGATGCTGAAGGAGAAAGACCTGACGATCATTATGGGCCTGTCTGGTTCCCTGAGCACCGCAGGCCAGTGGAAGATGATCAACTGGCTCATAGAGAAACGGTTCATCGACGTCCTCGTGTCGACAGGAGCCAACGTCTCAGAGGACATTGTGGACGCCATGGGCCTCGGCTACTGGCAAGGCTCACACCAAGTAGACGACCAACAACTACTCAAAGACGACGTAAACCGATACTACGACGTCTACGGAAAAGAAACCGACTACCGAGAAATGGAGTTGCTGGTAACTGACTTTCTGATGACCACAAAGAAGGGTTATGCGTACACTTCTGCAGAGCTGCTTTACCTGTTCGGCAAGTGGCTTAACAAGAAAGGCGTCAAAAGCATAGTAGCCGTAGCAGCCGCCAACGGCGTGCCCGTGTTTTCACCCGCGATGGCGGACAGCGCCTACGGCGAAACGTTCCTCATGGCCAAAAACCAAGGCCACCCCATCATAGTAGACAGCGTAAAAGAATTCGACCAGTTCGTCGGCATAGGCGAAAAAACCAAGGAGGTCGGCGTCATCTACATCGGAGGCGGCGTGCCAAAAGACTTCACCCAGCTTCTAGCTATATCAGTGTCGCCGCGCACGCAGGACGAAGGCGTGAAAGGCAGGAAAGGCCACCTGCGCAAAGGCCTGAAAGAATACTACTACCCGCACAGATACGCGATCCAGATAACAACCGACTCGCCTCAGTGGGGCGGCCTGTCAGGCTGCACGCTGGAAGAGGCCATAAGCTGGGGCAAAATCGATATCGAAGGCAAACGCGCAGTATGCTACTGCGACGCCACTATTGCGTTGCCGTTGATAACGCATGCCTTGAATGAGAGGGTCAAGTTCAAGCGGAAGGCCCCAGATCTTTCGTGGCTTTTCAAAGCCGTGTCCTAAGTCTTCCCCATTCTTTCTATCAGTGCGCTCGTCATTATGGGCAGGATGACTGAGGCGTCGCCCTCCACCATGATGCGCTTGGCTTTGGCGCTTATTTTTCCCCACGAAACCGCTTCACGCGGCCTTGCACCCGAAAGGCTTCCATCCCACTCGTCCGCCGTGCTCACGTACACCACGTAGTCCAGGCCGTCTTTGAACTGGTTCCACCATATCGTGTGGTGTTTGGATATGCCTCCGCCTACGATGAGGGCGCCTGTTTTCTTCGCCGAGTAAACGATGTCGCTGAGCTGTCCCTCGTCCTTCAGGAGGTTGAGCCTGAAGTCGTGGTCCTGTGAGAAAAGCCACGTCTGGTAGCCTACGGCGCCGTCGGTGATGCCTGGCACGTGGACGGGTATGTTGTTTTTGGTTGCCCAGTAGAGGATGCTGGTTTCGTTGCAGATGCGTTTGCCTATTTCGCGGCAGAACTGGCTGGATGGGGCTTCTTTGATGCCTTCTGTCCACAGGCCTTCAAGCAGCACGCGCATCTTTTTCTCGATGATCACGCCGTAGCTGTCGTCAGGCACCAGAACGTTGCCCAAGCGGTTGATGCCCTCCTCGCGGAGCCTCGAATCGTTCATCACAAAAGAGCCTCGATAGTAGCTCTTCCAACACCGCGCAACATCATGATCAATCGCACCGCAAGTCGTGATGATGACGTCTACGAGCTTTCGCTTCACAAGCTCTCTGAGGACACCGCGCGTTCCTGTAGCTACAAGGTTGCCTGTAAACGAAAGGAACTTCACGCAACCTTTTTCCCTGTTCATCCGTTCCAGTATGCCTACTGCGGTGGCCAGCTTCCCAGCCGTGAAGCCCCAGGCCTTTTCCATCTGCAACACAAGTTCGTTGACAGACATGGTCTTTGCGAACGCGTAATCTTCAACCGCCTTTTCCAGCTTCAAGCACTGTCCCTCCACGTTAATGATTGATTGTTGGCCTCAAAATAAATAGCTGTCGAAGCCTTTACCATTCAGCACATTTAGTATGTTACTGTTTGTTTGCTGGGTTTGTGTATGCGGAGCGCGATTATGATAACCATTGGGGCGGTCAGTGTGATTGTTATGAAGAATGGCAGTGGTGGGTAGAGGTTGTAGAAGAAGTTGCCTAGGAGCATGCCGATGGCTGTGAAGATGTAGCCCATGAAGTTGAGGAATCCTCTCACTTTGCCTCTGTTTTCGGGTTCAACGAGGCTTGCGGTGAGAGTCATGGCCGAGGACATGATCAGCAGAAACACCAGACCGTTCAGGCACATCGAAAGCATGACGGTGAAGAAGTTGCCGAACACGAATAGCGTAGTGGACAGGGCAAGCATTATCGGTCCAAGCATAAGAGGGATCTTTGGTCCGATGCGGTCGATGGTTTTTCCTACGGGAATGGAGGCGACAATCATGGTGACCAGAAGTGGAACGAAGGCCAGCCACCACAGTTCCTCAGGAATCCCAAGATTCCGAATTGCATATATCGAGTTAATCACGTTGACCTGCGCGTTCGCGAACATCAGCATGATCTGAACCGCGAAGAGCCACAGCACAGATTTTGGAACCGTTTTCCAGACGTTGATGCAGCATTCTCTGAAGGCCTGAGGGTACGAGGAGATGAAATACCTGAAGCGAATAGGCTCCGCGTTTGTTATGGTCTCTTTCAGCCTGAGTCGCCATATGGCGGCGCTGATGAATAGTGCGAATACGAACAGGTAGACTATTCTCATGCCTGGGACGAGACCGAAGGCCAAAAGGAGTAGGCCGCCGATAACGGGGCCTGGCGTGTTGAACGTTCCGTGGATCATCTGTATGAGCGATGAGCCTACGCCTCTGCGTTCAGGGGGAAGTGAGTCCTGAACCATCGCGAACAGGGCAGGCTGATAGATTAGGCAAAGGCCCTGTATGGTGGCGCCGGCGAGTATGAAATGCCAGCCCTGCACTGTGATTCCCAAGACGTCGAAGTGTCCTTCAGGGGCGAAAGCATAGAACAGGTAGGAAAACGCCAATCCAAACGTCATGGTTGTTATGAGCCAGCGTCTCCCGTATTTGTCGGCAAGGTAGCCTCCTGGAAACGCCACCACAGCCATAGCGATGAAGTTGGCAAAACCAATGATTCCCAGGGCCATGCCCGCTCCCTCTAGGGCTTGGACGTAAAGCTGATAGTATGGAACGGGCGTTTCCATGGCAATGTCCATCATCATCCAACTCACGATGAGGATCAGGTAATTGCCTGAAATGAACGAGAATTCCCGCCTGAGGAGACTAGTAAGTGGCGAGAACAGTCGCCCAACAAAGCCTCGTATCCCCATTAACGTCACTAGCGCGAGAAACGAAAGAAACTAGAAATATAAGGCTTAACCCCTGTGCTTGAGCAAGTTCTCATCCTACAACGGTATCGTTGGAGTGATATGTTGCGTTTGTGTTCTCGAAATTGGCGAGCAATCGTGCCTCTGACCAAAAGCAGGACAAAGAGAAGCTGACATTTACTGAAGCTGAGGGTCTTGGCTGATCCGCATTTCTGTGTTTCATTCTGAATGCTTGTTTGCCTTGATGATCGCCACAGGCGGAGAAGTCTCTCCATATCTTTCTACCATGTCAACGGCTTCCTTGTATTCTCTCTGAGCTTTTTCGATTTGCTTCTTCACCAAGGCTGAAGCGTTCAGGTAGAAGATTGGTGGTGCTGCGCTCATGTTGTAGTCGACGACCTTGATTTGTACTTCTGTCAGTCCTGCTTCTCTGAATATCTCCAGAAGTTCTTTCTGTGAGAAATAGAAAAGATCGCCCGAGTCATACTTGCATTTGCATCTGTAGAGGGCTAGGTGTGCTTCTTGGGATTTGTTTCGCGCGATGGGGAGGTTTTCTGCTACTATTATCCTCGCCGTTTGTTGATAGAGTCCTGTTCATCTCGCGCAGGGAGTTCTTGATTGCTTGCCTGCTTTGGAAGTTTCTGATCGAATGTGCTGCCACAACCTTGCATACTGCGCGGTCTTTCAGCGGAATGGTTTGTGCATCAGCCCTTAAGGCCAGGATTTTGTGCTTTAGTCCTAGTTCGGTAACGGATTCTTCGAGGTTGCTCCACATCCATAGCGTCCTACGCCGTCCATTAGATCCAAGCCAGTAACCCTCTTTGCGGTTCTTGCAGCAGCAATGGTGAAGTATCCTCTTCCGCAACCAATTTCCAAAACCGTCTCGCCTTTCTCTAAGCCAATATCTCTGGCTAGTGCCATTCTCACCATGCCAACGTCCGAGTTTAAGTAGACATCCCACCAAGAAATGTGGAAGGTCTCAAAGAGGTGATTGAGAATTCCTCCGCAATCGTCACAAGCTTTTCGGAATTCTTCTGGGGTAGTTCCGTATAGGTCGGTGTATGTCGGAAAATTCCCCAGTTGCAAGTCGAGCTTCTTGGCAAGTCCCGGAATAGCTTGTAGGCCTAGTATTTGCAGGTTTGGATTGGCAAGCATGAACTTTTCACCAAGTAGTCAAACAGACTATATGCTTAGCTCATCTTAGCAATTGCCTACGGTTATTGTTGAAATAGGCAAATTCTAGTTGACTAAGTACGTTATGATCTTTCCGTAGAGGTCTTTGTTTCTGAGGTCTTCGTAGCCTGCGTATATGCTTGGGTTGTCGTTGACTTCCACGACTACATAGTTGCCGTTGGTTTCTTTGATGTCCACGCCGTAAAGCCCGTGGCCTATGACTTCGCATGCCTTCAGTGCCAGCTCCTTTAACGGCGCGGGCGCGTTTTCCTGTTTGAGGGCCACGGTTCTGCCCCACACGAAGGTGGGTTTGCCTCGGCGTTTGGCGCCGTGTTTCCATCTGCCCTTCGGAATCATGTACTTGCACACGTACAGTACCTCGCGGTTTAGGACGCCTACGCGCCAGTCAAAGGCCGTAGGCATGAACTCCTGCACTGCCAAGACATCGGATTTTCTGAAGAAGCGTTTTGCGACTTCGCGGAAGCTGGTTTCGCAGGCTGCTTTTTCGACGTAGCGGGAGAAGCTTGTGTAGGGTGCTTTGATGACGACGGGTTTTCCGAGTGTTCTGAATATTTCCATAAGGCGTTTGTGGTGGAGGTCTTCTTTGTTTATGAAGATTGTTGGAATGTGTGGGATGTCGTGTTTTTTGAAAAGCGCGTACTGGTGGATTTTGTTGCCGCAGATTTGTATTGATTCGGGGTCATCGATGACTTTGAGGCCCAGTTCGGCGGCGGTTTGGGAGACCACGTAGGATGTGAACAGCGGGTCAGTGGTGGCTCTTATGAAGATGGCGTCGTACTTGGGGATTTCTGAGATGTTTTCTCTGAACATGAAGTTGAATTCGTGGCCGAAGCCCTCGGCTGCGCGCCTGAAGTTGCTGAGCGCCTTCTCCTCTCTGGGGTCGGAAAAATTGTATTTTTCGACGAAGCAGGCTATCTTAGCCAACCACAGTCACCGTTTTGGACATTTCAGAAACCTGTTCGCAGATCACGTTCACGTCATAGGGGAGAATCTCTTCTCTGTGGAGAGGTTGAAGGCCGCACAGGTAGGTTTCCTTCTCGGTGCGTTGAACATGCAGCTTGCAGATCGGAATCTTGAAAACCTCATACGCTTTTTCCGAAATCCTTCTTAAGGCCTCGTCTTGCGTGCATTTTCCAAAGATAGACTTGAACGATATCATTTCGCCTACGAGAGGCTGGACGCACACGGCGAACTTGTAGTTCATTCCGAGGCTTTTCACAGCGCGGTAGAGGGCGCTCTTGTTCTTGGCGATCTTGTAGCCGTCGTACATGAAGGGGTTGACGGCGAAGAGGACTAGGGGAAACTCGGTTTCTTCGAGTATTTGTTTGACTGAGCCGGTGGTGAGGTTGGGCAGGGTTGGTATGCCTGCCTTCTGTGCCTTGAGCAGAAGAATAGGTGTTCTGTTCGCGTCTATGATGTTCTTGCTTGTGGGGATGACGGGGTTGTCTAGGATTTCGGCGTGCATAGATACATAGTAGCCTGTTTTCAGGTAGCGGTAGTCGTTGTCGAGGTTGAGAGTGAATCCTTTACTTTGTGATTCGAGAAATTTTGCGGGGCTTATTGCCTGTACGTTTTTTGCTAGGTCTAGGTTTGAGACAACCAGCACCCATGTGACACCAGATGATTGGAGTGTTCGCTATTGCATCTTACGTATTTAAGATTAACTGATGTCAATAGTTAAATTTCAGAATCGTAAAAACCCCTGTTAAGAAGAGGAATAGACACGTATAGAACGCTTGAAGTGCTTGGGCCAGAGCATGAATACTCCATAGTGGGCGACAATCTGAAAGTCATGCCTATCGTGGACAAAATCATGAGAGACTTCCACGGCCGCGTGGTCAACTTCGTTGAGATGCCTGCCTTCACGTTCGGCAAAGAGCTTCAACTGCACGTCATGGAAATCAAGCCTAACGAGCCTTTCGGGTCGCCTGTGGCCTTCGAGGAGACGATGCAGAAAGCCGTGACAACCATGAACGACTTCCTCCAACGCAGGTACAAGGCCAGCCTTCTTGGAACGGGAATGCATCCGCTGCTGAGGCTCGGGGAAACAGGAGTCTGGCCTCACCGGCACAGGCAGATCTACGAGGCTTACAGCAAAGTGTTTAGCCTCCGACGCCACGGCTGGCTCAACATCCAGAGCTTCCAACTCAACCTCCCCTACGCAAACGAGAAAGAAGGAATCCTGATGCACAATCTGCTTGCGAACCTCTGCGTCTATTTACCAGCGGTTGCGGCTTCCTCCCCCATCTACGAGGGCAAGCTTGGAGAAGCTGCCGACAACAGATTGCGATTTTACGGCGAAAACCAGCGTGAAGTGCCCTCTGTGACAGGCGACGTGGTTCCAGAGTACGCAGCCTCTTTTAGAGAATATGAGGAGAAGATCATAGGCAGATACTCGGAGGACTTGACGGACAGAGGCGCAGACGAGCTGCTGCTCGGTCAGGAGTGGGTCAATTCGCGGGGTGTGATCTTCAGGTTTGACAGGAGGGCGCTCGAGATTCGGGTTATGGATGAGCAGGAATGCGTCAGGTCGGACGTAGCTTTGAGCTGCTTTATCCGCGCAGCATTGAGAGGGCTGATGACGCAGGTTGCGGAGCTTATGCCTCACGGATCGCTGGTCCGAGACTACCGTTCCGTTGTGAAGGACGGCTCAAATGCAAAGGTTAAGCATCCGCATGGAGCCTCTGCGTGTGAAGTATGCCTCTGGCTGCTGAAGGTGGCCTCAGAGAACGCGACAGAGGAGGAGGCGAAGTACCTGCCCTTAGTGGCTAAGAGGATTGAGCGTGGGAACCTGTCAGCACTTGTGCGTGAGAGGGTTCGCGCGAAGGCTCAGAAGACAGACTTCAAAGAAGCCGTAGTCAGCGTGTACTCGCTGCTTATCAAAAGCCTTATTGACAATGAACCCTACTTCTGAAAGGTCGACGGTTGATTCACGTGCCACGGACGAGCGAAGAAACGAGGCAGGATAATTTCATCGACACGTGCAGCCGCTGCAAAACCAATTGGGGCTGCTGCCTAGGCACAAGGCCACCGATAACCAGCGAACGCAGAAGAATCATTGAGACATACCTGAAAGGACAAGGCATCAAAATCGACAATCCCTTTGCCAAAGAGGACTACGTTTTTCCGAGAGAGCAGGCGAGCGGCTACTGCGTATTCCGAAACGATAAAACAGGCAAATGCGCCGTCCACGCGGTGAAGCCTGAGACCTGCGTGTCCGGTCCAGTGACGTTCGACATTAACGCACGCACGGGTAAGATTGAGTGGTTTTTGAAGATGGGCAAGATATGCGACCTTGCAGGCGTCGTGGCTAAGGACGAGAAGCTGCTGCAGAGGCATCTGGCGTCAGCAAAGAAGGAGACAACACGTCTCGTGAAGCAGCTTAGCAGCGAAGCGCTCAAGGCGATTCTGAAAAAGGATGAGCCTGAGACGTTCAAGGTAGGCGAGGACGATGCAGATAGCGGCATGCTGGGCAAGCTGCGTTAGTTGAGTATTCTGAATCTGACTTTCGAATATTAACGATCAATACCCAAACTTCACAGATTATAAGAATCCCCTACGCCACGTTACTCTCAGGAAAGGTGTATGGAATGGTTGGTGTAAGCAAGAACAGCTGCCTGATCGAGGTCATGGTTCCCTCGGGTTCTAAGGGATGGCAGAAAGTCGTGGATCAGGAGCTAAGACAGGCACTGAACAACCTCAAAGACTCCGTGGAAGCACTTGGCGGAAGAGTCTACATAAGATACTAACTGAGCAACAACGGCGCTAGCGGGGTCGCCTACATTGCGGCTGAGGCGACCCCGTCACAGTCTACGGGAAAGGGTCAGTTCCTGTCTCGATCTTTCCAGTGTCTCGGTCAAAAATCAGGTAAGCGGCAACGTTGGTCTTGTCTATACCCTGGCCATTGTAGGTGCAGCCGACCGAAACCAGTTTTCCCGTGGCCACCACTATATTGTAGCCCGCATACTCAGGATTGTTCCAGAACAGTGTGCCAACCAGGGTTATCGTTTCTGCGCATGGATTCAGCAGGCTGTAGATGTTTGGGCTGCGATCAGCGAGGAACGTGCCTCCTGTGACCGTGAGTTTCGATATCGCATAATCCTTAACCAGTATGTTTGGGGCAGGGCAGTCGGGGCTTGTTTCTGCCCAGCAGCCCATCAGCTCCAGAACTGGCTTTATGGCGTCTTCTCCTGTTCCGCCTTCCACGATAATGTTGGCCTCGAGTTCGCTGCTCCACTGGCTCTTGCTTGACAAAAGACAGTTCGCAAGCTTCAAGGCCGCAATGTTGCGGACGAACACGTCTGCTATCCTGTGGAAACCCATCAAACAGTGAATCATGTCGATCTGACCGCCCGTCCTGTAGTCGTCGCCGAACTCGCCGATCTTCACGCCGTACTCCGTGATTGCATCCGCCACATCGTTCACTTTTCTTCCGTCTATCCAGCAGTTGAACAGCAGGCTGTCCTCGCAGCCTGTGAAATCCACATTCGCAAACGTGGCCCCCCAGATCTTGCAGTTGCGAATCTGATGACACGGCACCTGCCCAGGCCCGCGAAAAGCATCCACGCACTTCCGCGCTAATCCATTGCCATTAATGAACAAGCCCTCCATGTGCGCGTACCTGACGCCACGCATATCGAACACTGCAGACATCGGCTTGGCGGCAACTATTTCGGCTCCGCTGGCCACTATGTAGAAATCCTCCTTCGGAGGCACTATCGGCTCGGTAACGTTGAACCTCTGCTTCTTCAAGTACAAGCACGAGTAGCCAGCGTCCAAAGCCTCCTGTATGCTCTCATACTTCTCGCCTACACCAACTAGCGTTTCTGCCACGAGAGACCAATTGACAGAAACCCCGCCATACTGCTCCTGACCCTGCCGCACCCAATCACCAAAATCCCCAAAGAATCCAGACGGACTCCTTGAGCCGGTATCGCTTGGCGTGCGATTCGTCGCAGGCGCAGAGAAACCAATAAGCAACAATCCCGCGAACAGAAACGTCAGTACTCCACGGCCACATGCCCGAAGCAATCGCAATTCGCCCAATCCTTTCTCCGGAGGCAAAAACCCTGCACATTATATCAAGGGTGTTTCCAACAGCGACATATGGGCACAAAACTAGACTATCTTGAAATGATCGATTTGCCATTCGGCGTAGTTCTACAAAGGAGTATGACTTGGCCACAAGAAAGGTGTCTTGGCGGGCCCGCGGGGATTTGAACCCCGGTTCTCCGGCTTTCCCTCGCCTTTGC
>CAZUFK010000023.1:0-19916 GCA_964619695.1 uncultured Candidatus Bathyarchaeia archaeon | reverse complement strand
CCAGTATACCCTACGCTGAGCCAGTGTTGGAAGCTATACGACGACCCCACAGATCCAAACAACGTTCCAGTCTGAGGTAGCGTGTACAGTTTTAGCAGGCCTCTTATTATTAACGTTTTGTCGGAATTGTTGACCAACGCGAGACTCTAACAGATCCGCCTTAGATCTATCAAATGGAAGTCTTAGGCTCAAGATCCTAGGAGGAGATTGCCAAAAAGAAGATGGGCTGCCTGAAGTGTTACTTTCCATGGCTGACGGTGCACTTGACTATGCCAAGGATGTTGGTGCTTGCATAAGGTGTCCTCGTGTCTACATCAACTTTCCAAGTGGGTTCGAAGGTTAGGCTGGAGGCGTGGCTGTTGATGTGGATGTTGCTGTAGTTGAGTGGAATGTGCGTTTCCAGATCAGCAGTGCGATCGCGATCAAAGTCACAAGCGAGATTGTTCCGATGCCGAGGCTTAGTTCTTCAATCCAGAATTCCGCAGCTGCAGGCTTCGCCTCAGCCGCATGTTCTACTTCGAACGAACCGACCGTGGCGCTTGTCGTGGCGCCTTGGCTGTCCCATATCAAGACGTGCACATCGTATACTCCAGTTTGCATTCCTGTTGTGTTGAAGGCCACGTTCGCGTATCGCGTGTTTGTGAAGGTGTACTTGTAGGTCGCTCCTGTTGGAGAGGTCAGCGTCACGTTGGTTCCTGTTGGCGTCCCGTCCTCAGCGTCTTCTCCGACTATTGTGAGGAATACTGTCTGGCCTTGGGCGACCTTCTGCGGCGAGATTGAAACTGAGCTGATTCTCGGCGGACTGTTCGGCGTTATCGGCGGTTTTGACGCTTCGATGGTACCGATCGGCATGGCGGTTGTGGCTCCGTAGGTGTCGGTCACTACTGCGTAGACTCTGTGTACGCCGTCCATGTCTGCTGTGAACTCGCCTGTCCAATGGCCGCCAACTGATGAGGCTGTAAGGTTATTCCACGTGCTGTCTGGTTTCTTCACTGCAATCGTTACCGCAAGGCTGTCGCTTTCCTTGTCCGAAGCCGTTAGATCGACGCTTGCGGTTTCTCCGATCTTCACTGCGTTAGGCGTGACTGTTGCGCTGTCGATTTGTGGTGCGGTGTTGGAGAACTGTGGCGTCAGCCAGTTGAGCATGTTGACGGCGAACCTGTCTGTGTCCACTTTTGAAATGGCCGTGTTGTTGCCTGCAATCATATACAGGTTTATCCAGATGAGGTAGTCCTCATATTCAAGTGATTCAAACATGTTGCCATCTGAAACAACCACCATCCTCGACGTAGTGTGCGGCGTGGCCTGAAGCTCGTTGACTGCCACGACGTTGCCACTTCTGGCATAATTAAAGTCGTCTACGCCCGTGGCGATTCCCCTCGGCGTTCCTTTGCATTGCAATGCTCCCTCGCCCCATATGAACGGGCCTGCTCTTAGGAAGTAGCCGTTCTCGTATGGATACAATGAGAGTGTAAAGTTGTCGACACCGTTGAATATTGGATGGCTTTTGTCTATTCCTGTGACCAGCAAGTCGCTCATCTCAGATGGAGATGGGGAAATGCCCGTCACGTTGGGCATTCTGTTGCTTATGCCGTAGTTCGTGGTAAACTGGTCTATGCTATCGCTGCCATCGTTGAACATCACGGCGAAGTTCATCTTTCCAGTCTCGTATAGCTGTTGGAACACGGTTATCTGTTGGAACGTGAACGCGTAGTCAACGTCATCCATGAATAGCGTGTTGTAACCTCCGTAGGCGATCACTTGCATCGGGTCCTTCATCTCTGAACCAAAGAAGCCTAAGTGTCCGTCGAAGTACAGTTGCTGGTGTAGACTGTCCACATCGAAGCCTGCATTTGCCACCAGCTTCCACCATTCGAAAAGACCGACGGAGCCGCCTGCGTCACGCGTGAAGGCACCGCCCCATAGTCTCTCGCAGTCAGGACCCCAGTAAGATGGGAAACTGGTGGTTCTGTAGTCGTTGAAGAAGTCGTCCCACAGGATCTTGCTCCTTGGTGCACGCACGTCGAAAGCAAGGTCAGCAGATGCCAGAACGGTCGTGCCGTTTACAAGCTGCACCGTCCCTGTGTAGCTGCCGGCAGACGTATCGGGGGCTATGTAGATCTGTAGTTCGGCATAAAGCATTGCAGGAGCTGATGTAGTTCCTACTGGCAACGTGTCGCCGATCACTGAGGTCAAGTTCGGCGTGAAGTAGGCTGGTGAAAGGTCGACAAACCAGTCTCCTCCCGCTGAGCCAGAATAGTGTTTCGCAAACGTCTTTGCGTCCACGAAGTCTGCTATTGTCGTGACGTTTCCTGTGATCTCGAATCTGGCATTGTCAAGTTGTCCACCGCTGACGAAGGCAGTGAGGTTGTGCAACGTAAAGTCGTTCGGGTACATCGCGATGAGAGGCGCACTGGTCGATGCTATTCTTCTTGGAGTTATCACACTCAGCAGCGGGTTCGGCCCTGCCCTTTCAGTTTTTGGCACAACGGCGACTTCGTCTGTCAACATGTTGTTCGTGTAGTCGATTTCTCGATAGGGCGGGCTGCCTGAGGTTGAGTGGTAGATGTTGGCTGTGATGAAGAACGTGTAGTTGTGGATTCCAGCACGATGGCAGTGTGTCGTGGCGTTCAGCACCGCATCTGGCGTTACTTCAACGCTGGCTGTTGCTCTCGGAGCCACGGTTACGTTTGCGAAGTTCCAAGCGTCGACTATCAGGTGTCCAGTGCCGTTGAGCATGCTCATGGTGAGCATGACATCTTCGGTGTAGTTTCCGAAGTTCTGTACGTTGACGCTTGCTGTGAAGGACGAGTTGGCGATGAGGTAGCTGTTCCACGTGCCGCCGAGACCTATTTCATGTGTCATCGACGGCGACACAGTCCCATAGCGGTAGGCGTCAGCCGAGAAGCCCCATCCTTCAACGATCCAGTCGCTCTCAAGCCTGATCCACAGCACATCACCGAAAACAGGCCCAGTCCATACTTCTTCAAAGGACCCAGTAAAGTACTCTACAGGGTTCATGAACTGATCATAGATCGTAACATAGTCATAGCCGTTCTCAACGTCTATTCTGTCAAAGTGCACGCTGACCCAGTCAGCGCCTGACGCCGTGACTGGGAACCAGAGACTGGCATCTGACGGGTATGGGTGCGGGGACTCGACGGGCGGGATCAAGGGGTTTTCGATGCTACTGAGGTACAGGTTTGTGGCGTTGGTGAACCATTTGATGATGTTGAACCCCAAGGCTTGATTGTTTGCATAGGACAGGTATTGATTCGCTAAGACGCCGTCGTCAGAAAGGACAACCACTTTTCCGGCGTTTGGTGCCTGCGCTTGCCAGACGACAACGCCTGGAAAAAGCGGATCCCAAGCCACGCATTCTGACCTGGGCGTGAAGCTTCCGTTGATTATGAGACTGGCCACTGGGCTGCCGAAGTAGATTTCGTTGACTCCGGTGGTTATTGGATGTGCGCTAATGCGGGTTGAGAATCCGCCTCCTGCTCTGTTGTCCCAGCTTATGCCCCATTGTCTGGTCCAGTTTGAATAGTCTTTGCAGACCACAGGCACATCGCCAGTGAAGAGAACGGTGCCGTTTTGGCGTACGTAGTATGCTAGTACGCTGGGCGGCAACGCCAGTTCGCTGACGCTGTTGGGTTCAGGGAGTATGAAGATGTCGTAGAGTGGCTGTTGGGTTCCTGAATTGACAAGGCTGGCGTTCGAGTAGGGTGCTGAGCCTCCCATTACAGTCGCGCCAGCCAGACTCAACATGTTGATGAAGGTGTACATTTTCATAGGGTTGCAGAACGAGTCCTCGACCAGTATTCGCACGCCTGTGAGGTTGGGCAAGGCAGTCAGTTCTGGCCGCAAAGACTCGATCGTGGTTGTTGGAACGCTTGCGCCTCGCATGCTCTTTGGTGCTTCTTCCATCAGTTTGTGAGCTCTTGCCACGTTCAGCCTTCCAGTTCCTTGGGCCATGGCGTCTAAACCGAGGTCGTCAGCGCCCAGCATCATAGCAGATTTGACAGCGTACGGCGTGGCGCCTGGAAAGGCTTGCAGAAGCAGCGCGGCTGCACCTGCAGCGTGAGGCGTGGCCATGCTTGTTCCGCTCATTTCCATATAGAACACCTGCAGCTCGCCCATGGTTTCAGCCGCCTCAAAGTCAGGATAGGCCGCGACTATGCATGTGCCCGGCGCGAGAATGTCTGGTTTGGCGTGAAGCTCGAACTGTTCTGGCCCTCTTGAGCTGAATGGGACAAGTTGGTCGGTTTCTGTTGACGCGCCTACGGTTATCACTTTCGGATCGAAGCCAGGGCTGTCAAGGGAGAAGTACCCCCACCCGGAATTCCCAGCTGCGACGACGCAGACTACGCCGTGGTCGACGGCGGTTTCCAGTGCTTGGGCAAGTGGGTCTTCTTCGGGGCGGCCTGCTGGCCAGCCTCCGATGCTCATGCTGATCACGTCGGCGCCGTGCTCCACTGCCCATTCGACGCCTGCGATGATCCAGCTGTCGTATCCCCAGCCTTCGCTGTTCAGCACTTTGACATTGTACAGGTAGGCGCCCGGTGCGACTCCGCGCTCTGTTCCTGGCAGTATTGTGCCATTGACGAGTTGGGTGCCGAAGTAGGTTCCGAGGAAGCCCATGGCTCCTGTTCCTCCCGTGCCTGCGGCTATGCTTGCACAGTGGGTTCCGTGCCCCACATAGTCGGCTAGGTCGCCGACCTCCCACGCGGGTTCTTCAATGAATGCTTGTTCAGCCAGAACCTTAGGGTCGCATGTGGCTGGGTTGTCGTCCATGTCGTCTAGGTCAGGATGGTTCTTGTTTATTCCTGTGTCCAGGATGGCGACCACTACGCCTTGTCCTGTGATATCGTCTGCCCATAGTTCGTTTGCCTTGATGAGTGAGGTGGACTCGTTTAAGAAGCATGGATATTCGCCAAACCACGGTGTGTTCGGAACGGACTTGCCGGTGGCGAGTGAGCCTTGTGAGACGTCGAGGCCTGCGCGTTGCGGGCTGTAGCTTAATGCTTGTGTTTTCAGGTCTGGGTAAATATATTCTACGGCGTCAAGTTTGGCCAGTTCTTCGATCTCGAAGGATGAGGCCTGTGCGGCAACCAATGGAACCATCTTGAAGTCTCTGAGAATCCTCAGTCCTTTCGGCAAGGCCGATCTCGCATTGGGGTCGCATTTTATGAGAATTCGAAAAGGTTGATCCTTTGATGCGCTATTTCTTGTCATTTGGTCTTTAAGGTATGAACTGATTTTCTGTTCCGGGGAAGTCTTCGTTTGGTGTGAACAGTCCTTAGGTGTTAGATGCACTAACCCTCTTACAGGTAAGGCCATAATCAAGATCATCGTAACCAAAGCTATCGTGACGAAAAACTTGCTCATCTACGAATCACCATGTCCCAACGCTGTTCATGGTCAGTATATAAAAGGCTTGTTTCACCCCGTTTGTAAAATACAGTCTAAGCGCTAGCTGCTTTAGACGAATAACAGTCTACGTGAATGTGGATTTTTCGCGAAAGCTGAAGAATACGACGTTGGAATGGTTAAAAAGCCAGGTCTCATTGCCTTGTGGACTTATGGGCTTGGAGCACGGTCTTGTGTGTTTAAAATTTAATTAGGAAGGTCTGGCTCTTCTAGCAAGGTGACTGCTGGGGTGAATTGAGTGGGCAAAGTGGTTATATTGATGGGTTCGGAGCAGGATTTGGATTTTTGTAGGGAGATTGCGAAGCATGTGAAGGGTTTTGGGTTGAGCTACGAGTTTCGCGTGGCTTCGGCGCACAAGACGCCTGAGAAGGTGCTTGAGGTGTTGCGTGATAACGAGAAGGAAGACATTGTCTACGTGACGGTGGCTGGGAGGTCAAATGCGCTCAGCGGCTTCGTGGACGCTAACACTTCGAAGCCTGTTATTGCTTGTCCGCCTTACTCGGAGAAGTTTGGAGGCGCGGACATCTTCTCCTCGCTCAGACTGCCCAGCGGAGTAGGCTCAGTGGTTGTGACTGAACCCGAGGCGGCGGCGATTGCGGCAGCGAAGATCTTCGCTCTCAGCGACAGCGAATTGGCAAAACGCTTCAGAGCGTATCAGCAGGCGAAGCAGAAGGAGATTGAGAAGGCTGACGTTTCGGTTAGGAAGCTGAAGTAGGGCAGGGCTTATGGGCAGCGTGAAGGATCTAGAGGTCGTAAAGAAGCCCACTGAGACCAAGATGGGTGTCGGAAGATTCGTTTTCTCGGATCGTTATTCGGTTTTTGATTGGGGCGAGATGCCTGACCTGATTGAGGGCAAGGGCGAAGCGCTGTGCATGATGGGTGCCTACTGTTTTGAAAGACTCGAGGAAAAAGGCATACGGACACACTACCGAGGGCTTGTGAATGAAGACGGCAAGGTCGTGCGGTTCGACGGGTTGAAGAAGCCCTCGAACGTCATGGAAATCAACCTCGTCAACGTGTACGGGCCCAAGCCAGTCATGCGTGAAGGCACGCTCAGGTACGACTACAGCAGGTACACGCCGAAACTTGTGAACTGTTTGATTCCGCTGGAGATCATCTATCGGAACGGGTTGCCTGAGGGCTCGTCGGTCTTCAAGCGTCTCGAACAGGGCTCGGTAACCTACAAGGATCTGGGCCTCAACCATTGTCCGCACGCTGGAGAGAGACTGAGGAAACCGATTTTCGATGTGAGCACGAAGCTTGAGGGAGGCGACAGGTACGTCACGTGGGAAGAGGCAAAAGGCCTAGCAGGACTCACGTACGGGGAGGTTGTGGAAATTCAGGATTTGCTTCTGAAGGTTGACAGACTGATTTCAGAGCTGGCCTCACGCGCAGGTCTGGTGAACGAGGACGGCAAGATCGAGCTGGCCTTCGACCCAGAAAGGAAGCTCATGGTAGTAGACGTGGTAGGCACTCTGGACGAATGTAGATTCACCTACAACGACCTGCATGTTAGCAAAGAAATAGCCAGACAATACTACAAGAAAACAGAGTGGTACAAGGAAGTCGAAGACGCGAAACGGGAGGCAAAAGAACAAGGCGTGGAAGACTGGAAAACACTGTGCAAGAAGGCTCCACCTAAGCTGAACCAGGAACTGAAAGCTGCAGTCAGCCAGATGTACATGGCAACGGCTAACGAATCTAGTGGGAAGAGAATGTTTGACGTGCCAGATCTTGCACGAATAATAAAAGATATCAGAGTGTGATTAGCCTAACCATAGCAGGTTCTTGCGTGCGCCATGTGCTGTTGAAAGATTTTATTAGTGTCTTGAACCTTCTAGCAATTGAAAACGTTGCGTGCAAGGTATGGATATTGGACGATTAGTTTCTGGATACAGCCGTGGCAGCATCAGGGTTGGTGTTTTGGGTTCTCATTCTGCCTTGGAGGTTGCCAGCGGCGCGAAGCTGGAAGGTCTTGAGACTGTTGTGGTTTGCCAGAAGGGTAGGGAGAAAACCTATGCCAAATACTATCGTAACTTGTTTGACCATGTTTTGCTGGTTGATAAGTTTGCCGACATGGTGAAGGAGGAGAATCAGCAGAAGCTTAGAGATTTGAACACTGCTTTCGTGCCTAACCGTTCCTTCTCTGTGTACGTTGGCTATGACGCTATTGAGCAGGAGTTCAATGTGCCTTTGCTGGGCAACAGGTGGATACTCCGAAGCGAGGAACGCAACGCTCCGAGAAACCAGTACTACCTTCTTCAGAAGGCAGGCATACCAACGCCTAAAACCTTCAAGTCGCCGGACGAAATAGACCGACTCGCAATCGTGAAGGTTCCAGAGAAAGAGAGGGCGATAGAACGTGCTTTCTTCTACGCCAGCACGCCGCAGGAGTTCAAAAAGAAAGCTGAAGAACGCATACGCAAGGGTATGATCACGCCTGAGGCACTTGAGAAGGCGGTGATAGAGGAATACGTTCTTGGCGCGAAGTTTAACGCGAACTATTTCTGGTCGCCGCTCACGGACGAGATGGATTTGTTGGGATTTGACAGGCGGATTCAGACTGATCTGGATGGCGTGCTTGATTTGCCTGCAGGCGAGCAGCTTGAGCTCAATATTGCTACGCAGAATGTTGAGATTGGCCACATGGGCGTGACGATGCGTGAGAGTCAGATCGAGAAGGTCTTTGAGGCGGGCGAACGCTTCGTCGAGGTGTGCAGACGCGAGTATCCGCCTGGTATGATAGGCTTGTTCGGGCTTCAGGGCGCTGTGGTCAAGAATCTGGAGTTCTACGTTTTTGATGTTAGTCCGCGTTCGCCTGGCTGTCCGTGTGTTGAGCCTACTTCGCCTTACATGAAGTACAAGTATGGGATGGAGGTCGGTCCAGGAAGGCGCGTGGCCATGGAGATCAAGCGCGCAATAAAGGAAAACCGTCTCGGAGACATCGTCACATGATTACGCCTCAGCAGATAGCTGAAATCCTAGACAGCTACGACTGTGACAAGCTGGCGATAGGTACGCTGGGCTCGCATTCGGCGTTGAACATTTTCAAAGGTGCTAAGGAGCTTGGTTTTCGTACGGTGTGCGTGTGCAAGAAGGCTGATGAGATACTGTACAAGAAGTTCCCGCTGGCAGATGAGATCATATTTGTGAAGGACTTCACTGAGTTGCTTGATCCTAAGCTTCAGGAGAGGCTTCGCAAGCTTAACACGGTGCTTATTCCGCATGGGTCGTTTACGGCTTATTTGAGCACTGAGGAGCTTACGGATAACCTTCGTGTGCCTATGTTCGGCAACCGTATGCTACTGCATTGGGAGGCTGGACGCGAAAGACAGAGACAGTGGCTGGAAAAGGCGGGCTTGAAGCTGCCCAAAACCTACGAGAAGCCTGAACAGATCAAAGGTCTAGTCATTGCCAAGTTGTCGGGCGCGAAAGGAGGCAAAGGCTACTTCCTCGCAAAGTCGGCAAAAGAGTTCCATGACAAAGCAGAGGAAATGGTTAAGCGCGGATTGCTGAGTGAGACGGATGTGGCCAGCATTCACCTGCAGCAGTACGTGCTCGGCGTCAACGTTTACCCGCACTATTTCAGCTCGATAATCAAGGATGATGTGGAGTTTTTGGGCGTGGACAGACGTTACGAGTCTGCAGTGGACGCTATAGGCCGAATTCCGGCAGGCGACCAGCTGGAAATAGGCGTAAGCCCAACCTACACCATAATAGGCAACATACCCCTGACGTTGCGCGAATCGCTGTTGCCGGAGCTTATCAGGATGGGGGACAGCGTGCACAAGACCGCTAGGGCGCTTGCGCCTCCAGGCATCATCGGGCCGTTCTGCCTTGAAACCATAATCACTGACAATCAGGAGATTTATGCGTTCGAGATTTCTGCCCGCATAGTGGCAGGCATGAACGTAGGCATTGGAACGTCGCCTTATGCGTATTTGAAGTATGGGGAGAACATGTATATTGGCAAGCGTATTGCGCTTGAGATCAAAGAAGCAATGGAGCAGGACAGGCTGAAAGAGGTTTTCGCCTAGGCTCGCTGCTTGTGGGTTTTTGTTCTAGAGTTTTCTTCTATCACGTTTTTACATACGGGATTATAAGAGCTGCAAGCCTCGTTTTTCATGGGGAGAAGGGAGCATGTCTGAGGCTTACGGCTGGATATTCGTAGACTTCATCCCGCTGCTCTATGACAAGAAGCGTCTTGCGAGGCAATTTCAGATCGAAACTTGGCTGAATCTGGCTGAAGCAGTGAAGGAACTGGGCCTCGAAAAGGTAGAGCAGGACAAGCCGCAAACTCAGCCCACAGGCTACATCGTCTAAAGCCCACAAGCCAGCAGCACATTTTGAAAATTCGCACGAGACCTGTCAAGCTTGTAGCGCCTTAGCGCTTCGAGGATTACCTCTCGATCGGTTTCGCCTGTGAGTTCAGCTATTTGTGTGCCAACTTCGGTGCTGAGGAATAGGAATTGGCATATTGAGGTGACGTTGGAGGGTCTGCGGTTGAGGCTGGCTGTTTCGAAGTCCACGATGAACGGCCTGCATTTCTTGCTGACGAGGACGTGTTTGGGTGCGTGGCTCAACTCGCCGTGATCCAGGCCGATCTCGTCTAGGTGAAAACACTGCTCCAATATGTCGCGCGTGATCTTTTTCGTTTTCGCCTTGTCTGGTTTTTTCGTTAGCCAGTCTGGAAGCAGATTGCCGTCCACGAACTGCATAAGCATGAAGTTTCTGCTTACATCTAGCAGCTCGGGTCCGACCTTCACCGAGTTTGCCTTTTTGAGCAGTTGTGCTTCACGCTGCATCTTGACGCGGTCAGCATCGACTCTTCGTATCTTCAAGGCGGCTTTTCTGCCTTTCACGCGGGCTAGCGTGACTATGCCTACGCAGCCTTTGCCCAGAACGGGCTTGCCGAAGACCAGTTTTTCGCCAGCGAACCCCAAGGCAGAAACGCCTAGCTTTTGCAGTTCCTTTAGACGATTTCGCAGTTCGGCTTTGCTTGTTCGTGGGTAGCAGATTATCGATGCGTAGGGTTCTTCGTGCAGTTGCTCGATCGTTATGAGGTTCGCGTGTTTCATAGTAGCCCCTCTTCAAGGCATTAGGCTGTGTTTTATGTTTAATAGGTGCTCTGATAAAAACTAGAACAGGCCAAGGCAACGACGAGAAGGCATGTTCCAGTGAAAATCCACCTAGATAATGCTTGTCTGCTGAATCTTGAGGTTACGCTTTGTTGTGGGCAGGCTTTCAGGTGGGAGAAGCAGGGCGAATGGTGGTACGGCGTTGCGGGGCAATGTCCGCTCAAAATCAGCCAAGTCGGCAACGAGCTACGATTCGAAAACGCAAGCGCACGTTTCGTTAGAGACTACTTCGGTTTGGATGACAGTTTGTCCGAGATATTCGAGCAGATTGCGAAGGACAGGCATGTCAAGTGTGCGGTTCGCGAATTTGCTGGGTTGAGGATTCTGAGGCAGCGTCCGTGGGAATGTCTCGTATCGTACATTTGCGCCACGTATAAAAGTATTCCAGCCATTAAGAACATGCTCCTCAGGCTCTGCACGAAATTCGGCCATGAAGTCTTCTTTGAAGGGCGTAGCTTTCACGTTTTCCCAACGCCAGTGAAGCTTGCACAGGTCAGCGTCGGCGAGCTTGCGGAATGTGGCCTTGGCTACCGAGCCAAGTACGTGTCGAAGACGGCAAAGACCGTGCTTGAAACGGGTGTTGATTTTGAGGGTTTGCGCAGGCTGCCGTATGAGGAGGCGAGGAAGGCGTTGCTGTGCCTTTCAGGTGTGGGTCCGAAGGTGGCGGATTGTGTTTTGCTGTTTTCGCTCGGCAAGCTTGAGGCGTTTCCTGTGGACGTTTGGATGAGGCGAGTCATTCTGAGGCACTATGCGGAACATTTTCCACGCGAATTCGTCAACAAGATGGCCTGTGAGAAATCGCTCAGCAGGGCAGAGTATGAGAGGTTGAGCCTGTTCGGCAGAAGCTACTTCGGCAGATACGCAGGCTACGCGCAAGAATGCCTGTATCACTACGAGCGCGTTCATAGTTGATGCTGACCACATTTGGCGACACTTGGCAGGCACGCGAAATTTCTGACCCCCTATATATAGGTTCAATTCTGGCTGAGGCTTGTGTGTGAGACCCAGCGTGGTTTCCACATGTCCTGTACACTGAAAAACAGCCAATGCGAGACCTAGCGCCTGGGTTCTTGCAGGTTCCGCGAAGCCTCGGATACTGCCTTAGTGGTTGTGCGGAAAACGTTTAAATGAAGTCTGAAATAGCATACTACAGAATTGGCGGGGCCCGTAGCTCAGCCAGGTTAGAGCGCCAGGCTCATAACCTGTTGGTCGCCAGTTCAAATCCGGCCGGGCCCACCACACTCATCGCACACTTAATTTACATGCGCTCGAAAAGAACGAGAATATAGGCTCTTCTCCGGCAATGCGCCGGTTTTTCCATGCTTACGTCCCATAAGACCATAATGGGACGCAAGACGATACAAGCGTCCCATAAACTGCCAGAACGCCAAAAACCCCACATCAAAGGTGGTGTATATACAGTAAGAGGGGGTGTGGATAGGTTTGAGCGCACCAGTTTCTCTTCCAGAGCTGCTTTCCAAAAGCCTCTTATCTGCTGGCGAGAGCAAAAGCGAAGTGGGATTACTGTGGCACTGGCCGACTTGGCTGTTTCAAGACTTGGCATATTGGGCAGTACCGTTGCGGATCTTCTGTCTTGGCGCATTCGTCACATATCGCTCTTCCGCAGTTCTGGCATATTCTGTCCCCCTGAGTCGGCCTGCCGCAAATCATACACGGCTCTTCAACAAGCTCTATGGTGATCGTTGCCTTGGCCCTGTGATCATGTGTGATTCCTATACCTCTGCCTAAAGCTACCAAATCAAAATCGACAGCTTGAAGCCATTCAAGCGTGTGATCATCTATCGCGATAATATTGCTTGTGAGGATTCCAGTAGCGCTGATTTTCTTTTTCTTGTCCGACAGCATTCGCCTTCGACTCCGAAGAGTATTCTATATGCCGATTTCCCTTTTTTACTTTTCTATCAATGTCCCCCTAATTCATGCGGAAATGTAAAAGCGTGCGTCACGCGAGTTCAAGCGCGAATTCTCTTATCTCGCAGCCGAACCGGAGTATTATCTTAGAACGGGAAAGGAGGTGATTTCTTGAACACCAAAGTTGCCTTGCTTGCTTTCATTGTTGCCTTCACCTTGCTTGCAGTGTGCGTTTACGCCAGCGCCTTGACGAATGAAGCAACTAAGCAGAGCACTCGCTACGTTCAGTATCCCAACATAGAAACGAATCGCGGTATTACAATTGAGCTGCTAGGCGATCCGATCGACAATCCTGGCGGGCCAACAACCAAATAAGCGACAAAAAGCTTAACTGTAGGACAGCACAATTCTAGGTGGATAACAATGCGTCCACTGCTGACTGCATTAGACATCAGAATACTGAGGGCTTTGTGGGAGACAGGGCCCAGGAACCTTTCAAAGGTTGCTAGAGAAGTCGGCATAAGTCGCGAAGCTTTGAGCCATAGAGTCAAACGCATGCAGTCAAATCCCCAGATTTTTCTGAGAATACAGACATCTGTTTATCATACGAATATTGGATTGAGAAAAGCCGTTGTATTTCTGACAGCCAAGGCGGGGATGGAACAAGTTCTTTTTGATTGTTTAAAGGCTAATGGATTCTGGCTTTATGTCTGCAGGTCTTACGGAATGGTTGAAGGCTGCACAGCCGCATATGCGATTCCCGTGGATCATTGCGCTGAGTTTGAGGAATTCATACACGAGCTCAGACGCCTAGAAGTGGCAGAAGACGCGAGGATTTACTGGTCAACATGCTTTCAAGGCGGTCGAATAACTTCTGAGTGGTTCAACAGCCAACAGGGTGAATGGGTCTTTCGCTGGGAAGATTGGGTCAAAGAGGTGAAATCGCAGTCAACCGTGTTGCCGTACACGTTGATGGAGCCTGCGTCTTTTCCAATTTGCGCCGACGATATAGATGTCCAGATACTTATGAAAATGGAAGCGGACGGAACCAGAAGTCTAAAGCAGATCGCTGAAATGCTGGGAATAAGTAGGCAGCTGGCCCAGTTTCATTACAGAGAACATCTGCTGAGACGAAGCCTCATTGAAGGTTACGAGGTTTTCGTGAAGCGATACGGAGATTCACCCTCAGTCATGGTATACTTTGTTGTGTCCTTTCACAGCTACGAAACATTCGCAAGGTTTGCCAGATCTCTCATTGACAAGCCTTTCGCCATAACCCTAAGCAAGGTTCTCGGAGAGAATGCCCTCATCTTTGAAGTCACTCTCACCACATACGAGTTTCGAAACTTCGTTGACGCCATGTCCAGACTGGCAAAAACGCGCCTTGTAAAGAGCTATAGGTACGCCATGCAGGATTTGAGGATCAGATCTCGGCAGACATTTTCAGGGGAATTCTTCAAAGAGAAGTCTTGGTTCTATGACCACAAAGGTCACATGGAGACACTACAGCAAAAAGCCTCGATGCCTACTCGACATACATGATGTTCCTGTTTTCCGCGCTCTTGTCGTCGTCGTGGGGGTGGAGGATCGTCTCGAAAGGTTGGGTGTTTGTCCAGTTGAAAAAGCCGTTCACCATGTCTTGTATCGTGTTGGATTTCTGTTCGGTGCCTGCCACGGCTATGAATATGCTTTTCTTGCGTTTCTTTATCCTTCGATCAAAGCCAAACGTTCCGTCGGGCTTCTTGACGTAGGGCATGAGGCAGTTGCAGCGGTCTATCATCAGCTTGGTCTGTACGCTCGCGGTGTCGAAGCACACTGGTGAGCCGAGCACGATTGCGTCGCATGTCTCCAGTACCGTGCATATTTGGTTCATGTCGTCGTTGATGAGGCAATGTTTTGGTTTTGGATCTTTGCTGCAACTTTGGCAGGGCTTGACGCCGAGGTCGTTGAGGTAGAGTTTGCTGGTTTGTGCGCCTTGGCTGGCTGCACCTTTTAGCATTTTGGAGACGAGCAGGTCTACGTTTCCGCCTTTCCTAGGGCTGCCGACGGTGCCGCAGACTTTCATGTCTGGCCACGCTGGAAGGGTGGATGTTTGCCTGCTACATTTTGAGCTTGACTGTTAACTCGGCTACTCTTTTGCCGAGTCTTTTGCAGGATTCCGTGGCCTTGCTGTCTGGCGCTCCGACTGCGGTTGCGCCGTAGTGTTTGTTGTCTGATCGGCCTTGGACTATCATGCCGTGCACCAGCATGGCCTGCAGGATTGACAGAAGCGTGGTTTCGGCGCCGGTGGCAGTGTCCCCCGAGCTGGTGAATGCTGCCCCCACTTTTCCTTCAAGCTTCCCGTGGATCTTTACCGACTTGTCAATGAACTCTTTGAGCTTGCCAGACATCAGCCCATAGTACGTGGGCGAACCCATTATGATCCCGTCTGCAGACAGCAGGTCCTCAATGCTTGCCTCGTCAACTTTTTTTGTTTCGACGATCGCTCCTTTCACCTGTTTGGCGCCTTCGGCCACGTCGAGAGCCATCTTTTCGGTGTTGCCTGATTTGGAGTCGTAGATTACTAGGATTTTGACCATGACGGCTCACGTTCACGGTTCAGGTAATGTGAGTCTCGCATATTTTAGGCTTTATTCCGTCAAAAAGGGCATGGATTTGCATGTTAGTGGGGCAATAGAAGATTTCTCCACAAATGTTAAGTGCGGTTCAAAATGCTTGAGGGTATTAATGAGGGGAATGGCCGCCTACCATTGTTAGGGGGAGAAAGGAGAGATGGAGGCAAAAATCTTGCTGTACCATTCCCCTCATATATTTCCCATAATGCAGGGCAAGTTGCTTTTAAGCTTTTGTTCCACACCCTTCTATTGAATCCATAAAACAACACGCAGACTTAAGGTTTTGTCTCGCCGCAACGCTAATTTCTACTCCAAATCATCCCCAAACCCAACGAAAGCCGCGCGCACACCCAGTATTCACCGCTAACCACTAGTTTTCGTGCTCTCTGACTTTTTCGGCCCTTTTCGTCAAGTTGCTGGCCCTGTTTCAGCGACAGATTCAACGCCAGTCTTTTGCGTTTTGGCGAATAAACTGAGATACACATGTCTATTAGTACAGCGGCTTGGTTCTCTGAGAGGTGTAAACTCCGCAAAACGGTTAGACTGAATGTTAAATCTGGGCAAAAACACTCTTAGCCGCGAGTTTCCAGCGTGTAAGGTCCACTGGTAAGCTTTTCTGCTTCGCGTTTTCGCACGAGCTCGCTGTCTTCGATGCGTATGCCTCCGAAGTCTATGAGGTATATGCCGGGCTCGTTGGTGACCACGTTGCCTGTTGCGAGTCTTTCTTTGCTGGCTGGGCCTAGGGTTGGTGCTTCGTGCACTTCCAGGCCTACGCCGTGGCCTAGGCCGTGAACGAAGTACTCGCCGTAGCCTGCCTTCTCAATAGCCTTCCGAGCCGCCGTGTCCACATCCTTTGCTTTGACCTTGGGTTTTATGGCTTCATGAGCCCTGTCATGCGCGGCCTTGACGATTTCGTAGAGTTTCTGCTGCTTCGCCGAAGGCTTGCCTGCCGTGAAGGTTCGCGTCATGTCAGAACAGTAATGCTGATAAACGGCGCCTATGTCCACGACGACGAGGTCGCCTTTGCGGATTTCGCGCTCGGTGCAGCCGCCGTGCGGGAAAGCTGAGCGCACGCCTGAGGCTACGCTTGATTCGAAGGCGGTGCCCCAAGAGCATTCCTTGCGCATGGCGTATTCGATTTCCGCAGCCACTTCGATCTCCTTCACGCTGGGTCGTATGGTTTCCTGTGCGGCCTTCATGCCTATGATGGTGAGTTCTCCGGCTTTGCGCATGAGTTCAAGCTCTTGTTCGTCTTTGACTTTGCGGAGGTCTGAGATGAGGTCGTTTCTGATCTTGAGTTTCGCGTTGCCTCGCAGGTTCTTCATCAGCCCGTGGTAGCCTTCGACGCCCAAGGTGTCCACTGCGAGCTTCTTTATGCCGCAGGCTTTGGCCTGTTTGGCAACTTTTTCCATGAGGTTTTCGCCGCGTTTGACGAGTTCGACGTTGAAGCCTTTGCCGTCTGCTTTGACGCCTTCGTAGTTTACGCTGTAAACGTAGATGGTGTTTTGGCCTTTTTTCGGGATAAGCAGGCAGGAGGCGCCCTGCGTGCCTGAAAGGTAAAACACGTTCATGCCATTCGTAACCAGAAATCCGTCGAAGCCCTTCTGCTCGAAGGCCTTCTGCTTAAGCGCGTTGACGCGATTCAAAACCTTCACCTTTTCGCGTGAATCTAGATTGTATGGGTTTAAATGCTTTTTGACCGCCGCAGGTCCGTTCGGTCGCCTATGGAAATGTTTAATTGTGGAATTTTGCATTGTGTTGTGGCTCGTGACCGATGTTGGAGAACTTCGTTGAGACCAGAGACCTCGTCCGGGTGTTCGGCAAGAAGGCTGAGGCAGTGAAGGCTCTGGACGGCGTCTCAGCTACGATCAAAGAGGGCGAGATCTTCGGATTGCTTGGGCCTAACGGCGCGGGCAAGACGACGCTGATTAAGGTTTTGACGACGCTTTTGTTGCCTACGAGCGGCGAGGCTTATGTGGGCGGTTTCAGCGTGGTTAAGGAGTCTGAGAAGGTCAGGAGAGTCATTAGCCTCGTTTCGGGCGGCGAGACGCCTGGCTACGGCATACTCACGGTGAGCGAGAACCTGTGGTTTTTCTCGCAGCTTTACGGGTTGACGACGTCTATGGCGAAGGAGAAGATCAAGCATCTGGAGGCTGACTTGGATTTCGAGAAGTACGCGAACACGCGGATGGCCAAGCTGTCCACAGGCTATAAACAGCGAATGAGCCTCGCAAGGGGCTTGCTGAACGACCCGAAGATACTGTTCCTAGACGAGCCCACACTGGGCTTGGACGTGCTTACGGCTAAGCGTTTGCGGACCTACGTGGTGGATTGGGCGAAGCGCAAGCGGAAGGGCACGGTGCTGTTGACGACGCACTACATGGCAGAGGCTGACGAGATGTGCGACCGCGTGGCCATCATAAGCAACGGCCGCATCCTTGCGTGCGACACGCCGCAGAAGCTGAAGGATGACTTGAGGGAGACGCCGATTGCGAAGATCGAAGTGGCCTCGGTTGAGGCCGATTTCGGCTTCGTCGAGGAGATGGCTGGCGTCGTGGGCTATTCGGAAACGCGCAACATCCAGACAGGCGTCACCAGCCTCAAGGTGATGGTTCAGGACATCAAGGTCGTTTCGCAGATCGAGGGAAAGCTGAACGAGCAGAAGCTGAAGATTCTGTCGGCGAACGAGGCTGAACCCACGCTTGAGGACGTCTACGTTAGGCTTGTGGGCAAGGGTTTTGCGGAAGTTGAGGAAAAGGCTGATGCTTGAGCGTTTGCTTTTGGGTCTTAGGGTAGCTTACGCGAGGCTTTGGGTCAGGGTGAAGGGCAGCAACCGCGAATTCGAATGGGTCATCGCAGAAATGCTCATCCCCATGCTGACGCTCAGCGCCTACGTGTATCTGTACAAGATGCTGAAGGCGCCTCCGGAGTTTGCGGGTTTCGTCATGATCGGCGGAACCATGCTGGCCTTCTGGTCGAACGTGCTCTGGAACATGTCGGCACAGTTCTACTGGGAGAAGGAAACAGGCAATTTGGAGGTCTACTTTGTGGCGCCAATTTCGAGGATGGCGATCTTGCTGGGCATGGCTTTGGGCGGGATCGTGAACACGACGCTGAGGGCAGCGGCTGTTCTTGTGCTCGGAGTAGTGGTTTTCCAGGTGCCTATCGTGATGCATGAGCCTGTTACGGCGCTGCTGGTGTTCTTCCTGACGATTATTGCGCTTTACGCGTTGGGTATGATGTTTGCCTCGCTCTTCATGCTTTACGGCCGCGAGGCGTGGCACACGGCGAACCTGCTGCAGGAACCCGTCACGTTCCTGTCAGGCACCTACTTCCCCGCAAGCCAACTGCCCCAGATGGTTCAGCTCATCGCCTCAATGATCCCGTTGACATTCGGATTGGACGGCATACGCAAAGTCGTAATCCTAGGCCAGGGCATCGGGGACATCTGGCTCAACATCGTAGCCCTAGTCATCTTCATCATAGTGCTTTTGCCTTTGGCCAAGTTTGCGCTGAGCTACATGGAGAATTTGGGCAAGAAAGAGGGGAGGCTGACGCTGCGGTGGCAGTAGGCCCGATTTTGCGCACGGTCAAGCAGGCAGTCTGGCTGGGCTGGAAGGTTGAAACCAACTGGGCTGACCCGCTCGTGTTCGCAATATACTACATGATCCGCCCCATCGCGGGCCTGCTGATAGTGGGCTTCATGTACTGGATCGGTAGCGGCGGCGTCGTAGGCGGACTCGACCCGCAGCTCTTCGCGTACATGTTCATAGGAAACAGCTTCTTCCAGTACCTGTTCCAAATCGTGAACACGATGACGATGCTGATTCATGAGGATCGTTCGCACTACGAGGTGTTGAAGCACATCTACTTGGCGCCTGGGTCGCTTTCGTGGTACATCGTGGGCAGAGCCTTGAACGGCGTGATGAACGCTTCGGTTTCGCTGGTGCTGTCGCTCGCGTTCGGAGTGGCCATCTTCCAGTACGGCATGGGCATACCGATCTCAATAAACTGGCTGAGCATAGACTGGGGGCTGCTGGGCTTGGCGCTGGCGCTGGGCATCGTATGCTTCATGGCGATAGGCTTCATCCTGTGCGCGATTAACATTATGACTTCGAAGGTTCAGTTCATGCTCACCGAGTATGTTTCAGGCATACTGTACCTGTTCGGCGGAGTCGTGTTCATGCCTCAGATACTGCCCGCGTGGGGTCAGGCCATCTCAAATGGGCTGCCCATAACCTACTTCCTCAGCACGATTAGATACGCGATTCTGCACCAAGCAGACTTCGACGTGCAAATGAACCTGCTGTATCTGCTTGTCACGTTCGTGGCCACCATGATAGTGGGCGCACTCGTCTTCAAACTCGCTATGCACAAAGCACGAAAAAACGGCCTAATAGACAAAAAAGAAGAATACTAACCGCCACTAACAACAGGCAAGATAGCCACACGATCACCATTTTTCAGTCTGGTTTCCATGCCCTGTAGTTGATTGAGAAGGTAGCCATTCACAGTCACAATATAGTTGGGTTTCACATCTGCTCCCTTTGGTTCGTAGATGGCTTTCTTGAATGGCTCACTATACTGCTTAGTAAGCACATTTAGCAGGTCAGCTACACTGGAGTCGTCTTTTGCTTCGAGTTCTTCTTCTTTCTTGTTGCCTGTTATGTTCTTGACATGCCCAATATACTCAACCTTGACCTTCAAGTCACACGTCAAGCTCCAATAATAATCCTAGATTGAGTGACTATTATTCATTTCAGTACGAAACAAGCCAACATCCATATTCTATGGTAAACGCTCTCGTATTTTCTTTTTCCTGTAATAAGAAACGAGCGAGAGCGCGTGACGCGCGATTTTT
>CAZUFK010000022.1:0-22281 GCA_964619695.1 uncultured Candidatus Bathyarchaeia archaeon | reverse complement strand
GTGGCGGGCCCGACGGGATTTGAACCCGCGACGTGCGGATTAAGAGTCCGCCGCTCTAGCCTGACTGAGCCACGGGCCCATATGCGCCACACCAATAACTTGGAGTTCTTTTTATTAACTTTACCCGTCTTTTCATCACTCTTCGATGTGTAGTTTGAACCAACCGTTTTAAGCTACAAGCCGCATCTTCGATCTAGAAGTGGTGAAGCTGTTTGGGCGAAATCGTCTTGGTTGGGCTTGGTTTGGATGACGAGATGGGAATGAGCCTGCGTGGACTGGAAGAGGTCAGAAGAGCTGACGCAGTCTTCATCGAGCTGTACACGAGCATACTGCCAAGTTTCTCCTTTGAGCGTCTGGAAGCACTGTGCGGGAAGAGACTGAGTATTGTCTCGAGAAAGGATCTTGAAGATGACTGTGGGAAGGTCGTTCTGGCAGCAGGCCAAACTGGGAAGGCTGTCTTGATTGTTCCCGGTGATCCGCTAATCGCAACCACACACGTTGCGTTGCGAATGGAGGCCAAGAAGAGAGGGATAGAGACGCGGGTGGTTCATGGAGCCTCTGTTCTCTCCGCAGTCATAGGGTTATCAGGCCTTCACAACTACAAGTTCGGCAAAAGCGTAACCATACCCTTTCCTGACGAAACGCCTTCTGAAACTCCTTACTCGGTTATCGCCCAGAACAAAAAGCTCGGACTGCATACGCTCTGCTTGTTGGACATAAGGACTGAGGAAAAGCGGTTTCTGAACATTCGCGAGGGCTTAGAGGCGCTTTCGAAGGTTGAGAAAAGCAAGAAAGAGGGAATAGTCACGGAAGACGCTGTTGCCGTCGGGGTCGCAAGGGCTGGGAGCGCGAGCCCGACGGTGAAGGCAGGCTTCGTGGATGAGTTGGTGGGTTTTGATTTTGGTGGTCCTCCTCAGAGCTTGGTTTTTGTGGGAAGCTTGCACTTCATGGAGGCTGAGGCGCTGATTACGCTAGCAGGTGCGCCAGAGAAGGTAAGGAGGCTTGCCGAGTGAGCGCCGAGCGGTTGGCAGAGAAATATATCTCCTCGGCGGATCGTGTTTTCGGCGAGCTGAAGGTTTCTGATGTCTGTGTGAACGTGGACGTTGAAGGCATAGAAGAGGTTGTGAGGTCTGCCAAAGCCTATCTAGAGGACGCCAAGTATTATAGGGACAGCCGGAAGTTTGAGGTGAGCTTGGCCTCGGTGGCGTATTGCGAGGGGTTGCTGGATGCCTTGCGGCTGCTGGGAATGGTGAGGTTTGAATGGCCTGTGAGAAAGAAAAGAGAAAAGTAGTGTTGGCGTCAGGCGTTTTTGACCTGCTGCATCTAGGCCACGTGAGATTCTTGGAGGCCGCAAAGAAAGCAGGCGGACGAAACGCTGAGCTGATCGTTATTGTGGCGCGTGATAGCACAGTTGAGAAAAGGAAGAAGGAGAGACCCGTGGTATCTGAGAATCAGCGGTGCGCTCTCGTGGCGTCTTTGAAGGTTGTTGACGAGGCGATCCTCGGTTTTGAAGAATTCGACATTGGCAAGGTTATCGAGACAATCAAGCCTGACGTCATAGCGGTAGGCCACGATCAGACAGATATGGAGCGAACGGTGAGAAAGTACGTTCAGGACAATGGCCTGAGAATACGCGTTGTGAAGATCGGCGAGTTCGGCGAGGACGAGTTAAACAGCTCCTCAAAGATTAAACGAAAAATCATCGAGCACTACAAGAGATGAGAATAAGTGTTCACGCTTTCTTCCAAGCATTCGTTGACTTATGTTCTCATAGCGGTCAACGTCGCAGTGTACGCATATACGGCATTTCTCAGCGGCAGCTTCACGACGATTAGCGATGAGGTTCTTGCTCAGTATGGCCAATATAACCTGCTTGTGTTGGAGTACGGTTGGTACTGGCAGCTGTTTACGGCTATGTTCGTCCACGTGAACATTGTGCACATTGTTGGCAACATGCTTTTCCTGTTGATCTTCGGGCTTAGGGCGGAGGAGATGTTCCGTCCACACGAGTACCTGATCATCTACCTGCTCAGCGGCTTTTCCGGAAACCTGCTGACGCTGATTCTGCCTTTGAACTATCTTTCGGCAGGCGCGTCAGGCGCTATCTTCGGCATGTTCGGAGCAGTGACCATCTATGCGAGGCGCGCTTTCAACCAGCCAATAATGGGCGCGTTAGTCTATGCCTTCATCTTGCTGATGCTTAGCGCTGGCTTGAACGTGAACGTTTTTGCTCATTTCGGCGGTCTGGTTGTTGGTTTGTTGCTGGGTTATGGACTTGCGGAGACGCGACTGAGCAGGAAAGCGCATCAGTACAGCTACTCGTATTCCACCAAACCCTGAAGGGCCACGAATTTTACCCCCATACATAGGCTCAACTGCAACTGAGGCTTTGTGCAGTCTATTGCGCTACAAAACAGCCAATAGACAATACCCTCTCTCCTGTTTCTTGCACAGGTCTGTCGGGCTTTTTGACCTTGGTAGGCACCCTAGCTTTTGGGCACCCCCTCCCCCATACCGTTTTTCAACATGCTATTGCGCTGAGAAATCGCCAATACGAGACCCATCCCCCTGGGTTTTTGCAGGCAAGAGAGGAAATATGCAAGGATTCCGTGTTCTTCCAAGCCCAAGAAACGTCATATGCGGCAACTGCATGTAGCCAGTATCTGGAGGAGGTCTAGTTTGCCGCGAGTCATTCATTTTGAGATTCATGCTGATGATCCTGAACGTGCAGTGGAGTTTCATGAGAAGGTTTTCGGTTGGAAGGTCAAGAAGTGGGAAGGGCCAGTGGATTACTGGCTGGTGACGACAGGCAAACCGCAGGAGCCAGGTATAGACGGAGCAATTATGCACAGAATGAACAAGGGGACGACCTACAACACTGTCAGCGTTCCTTCAGTTGACGAGTTCCTGAAGAAGATCACAAAAGCAGGCGGAAAAGTCGTGCAGAAGAAAACGGCAGTCCCCGGCGTAGGATACATGGCCTACTGCGCCGACACTGAAGGGAATGTTTTTGAAATAATGGAAGACGACCCGAAAGCTCACTAGGATCAGAATTACGCAAGAGAACTGGCCTTCTCGGGTAGATTATGGGGTTGTCAGGACTTCTACTTTGACCTTGTGTCCGTCTTTTAGTCTTAGGTGTTTTCGCAGGTTGACTGAAGCTATGATTTCGATTACTGAGGCGTCGTAGTGGCTTCTTAGTGCGGATATTATAGCGCCTCTGACTTTGTTGTCTATTATGGCCGGGTAGCATTTGACGATGCCGAAGCTGCGGTCTTCGCTTTTGAAGCCTTCAATCTCTATTCCAGGGTAGGCCTCGAGTTCGGATCGGGTCTTCATGTCGTATTCCGTGGTCAGTTTCAGGTTGAGGGTGCCGGGGTATGGGTTGATGCCGAGTTTTTCTATGAACTGCTTGCGGTATTCCTCTTTCGACGTGTAATAGGCGCCTTCTCCGAGTCCGGTGAAGACCACGCCCTCCAAGGTCACTGAGGGTGGATACTCAGCCTCCATCACAAACCGCAAGCTCGAGCAAAGCTTCTGCAGCTCATTCACGCCTGTGTCGGTGATCCTTATCAAACAGCCCTCAGGCGTCATAGTTCGCTTAATCCAGCCCCTGTTGTCCAGCTCAATCAAATAACGCGAAGCAGTCTGCTGAGACAAACCCAGCCTCTCAGCCAAGTACTCAGTAGATATCTTCGCCGTCCGCCTGTGGGCACCCATCTCGGCCAGCTTCAAAAGCGTAAACACGTCACGCCAAGAGTGCTCCTCAACCATTCTCAAAACCCCAGTTTTCTCTTCACGTAGAAATGAAACACTGCATATTTAAGCAACTCGAAATGCCTGCAAGTCTCATGATGCAGGGCAGGTTATGTCCGCACGAACGAATATTCCTTGCGAATCAATGGCCTGAACTGAGACCTGAACGGGATCAGCGACCGCCACCGTGAACGAAACAGAATAAGTGCCGTCGCCACGGTCTTTGACTGCTAGACCGTTCAGTGTGCCAGCCTGTGTCCAGTTGCCAGCATTATAATAGAACACTCTCAGGCTCTCCGCCAGAGATGGGAGGCCATCGTTGCCTACGTAGCAAATCAGGCTAACGTTTTTCTCGCCGCTACCAAGAGTGACGTATGAGCCATTAATCGCAATTGATGTCGTTACGTTGATCTGGAACCTCATTGTCATCTTTGAGGCTTCGCCATGCACTTGCAGCGTGAAGTTCGCGTAGGCACTGGACGCGCCGAGGCCGCTCGCGCCCCATTCAAGCCTCACACCGGAAGCGTAGCCTGATTCGTTGAGTATCGTGCCGGTGAGGCTGCAGATTCCGAATTGACTCAGGTGGCTGACAGCCTCCGAGAGCTCGGCCAAATTCGAGGCCAGCACGCTTATTGCTCCTCCGTTTGAGGCGTTGGCAAGCGAGCTAATCATCGCGTTTCTCGTGGTCTGCTTCATGGCGAGCACGAGGTTGCTGGCTGGCGACGATGGTGCGTTGTCTGTTACTCTTGTGACTTCGTATACGTACGTGGTTGTTGAGGAGATAAGGAGGGCAATGGCTAGGGCGGCCACTATTAGAAGCTGGCCTGAACTGTTCCTTTTCAGAGCTTCCTTCCTGCTTCTCAAGAAGCCACCGCCAATTCCAAGTGAACAATGTAACTGCCGAAAACCGGATTCCTGCTTGCACAGACGTACTCCACGAAGCAGATGTCCTGGCTATTGAAGCCACCATTGGAGACGGCAGCTTCGCTGATTCTTTGCGTGTGCTCATCATATACGGTTAGATTAAAGGTCGTGCCTATCGGAAGCACGAGACTAAGGGCTTCCCGCAAGGCAGTCCAGTTACCATTAGCTATGTAGTAGCCTAGCGTCCCGTCAGAATCCAGCGTCATAAGGACCTCCGTGCCCACTGAAGCCAAGTCTATACGAGGCGGCCTATTCTGCGACACCGTAAGGTTCGCTGATACCGTGAAAGCTGAGAAGATGATTAACACAGCAAGGAAGGCTTCAATCACCCTGATCTGCCCCCTGTTTTCGCGCCTCATTCTCTTGGGCCTCCAAGCCACACCACGCATTCATAAGCAACCGAGTCTATCGTCACGGAATACGTGTAGGTGAACACGTTGGAATGTACCTCAGAACTCGCGAAGCTCGCGCCTATTTGAAGGGGAACCTGCGGGTAGGCTGTGTGTTCAGCGAAAAACGCAGAGGAATTGCTTCCAGTCACTACTAGGATGATTGGGCTTGAATCCACAAACCGCGGAATACCGTAGGAGGCAGATTGGTTGCTGTTCGTAGTCTGCATCAACGTCGAGCTGTGGTCGAATGTGAATGCATATACATTCAGCAGTGTGAGGTTTGATTGAGTGAACGATGCCGTTAGAGTATGGTTTAGCGGGCCGAGTTTCAGAAAGGCGCCAGAAGGCTCGGGTGACGTTGAATTGTGCGCGAAGGCATAGGCTTTGAAGGACACTACTGCGGGGTTGTAGACTGATTTTGCGAGGACGACGAGCAAAGCTGGCCCTTGCACAGTGTCTGGGAGAGTCACATTCACGGAAGCTTTGCCGTCTGAAGCCTGCAGGTTGCCTGCCTCAACATGGTCCTCGGCGATCACGTAGGTCTTCAGGTCTGCCGCAACAGAAAGGCCGTGTCTTTCAGCCAGAACCTCAAATCGGTAGATCGTTTGGCCACTTTCCACGTAGGTCGCCGCCAGACTTATGTTGACCTCGAAGATCGATGCTATCTCCACCCTGAAAGACACATCAGACATACTAAGCGTTGCGAATAGCTGTGCGTATCTTATCGCACACAGATTCCTGTCGTTCAGCCGCGAAACCTTGTCAATGTCCAGATCATAAGGAATATCTGAACCAGTCTTGGCCAAGCCGAAGGCCGTGATGGTCTGATTGCTTTCTCCCCAGAATGACGGTTCTCCAGCGTTCAAAAGCATATACTTTGATATCTCCTCATACCTTTCGGAAACGTTTCTGTCAACTGCGTAGTTCGCATAGGGATATAGCAGCTTTGAAGTGCTCGCCATCGCTGAGAGTACTAGCAGAACCATTAGGGCGCATGCGAAGAAAGTGTCAACCGAAGCCTCAGGCATTCTAAGCCTCCTCCCACTTGATAGCCGTCTCAGCTTGGCACCGACACAATGCTGTACAACCCGCCTATCATGCCTTGTGAAAGCACGAGCGACAAGTAAGCCGTAACCACGAGCATGGCTGAGTATTTGAAGCCTGCGGCAAACGTGCCTTCGTTGACCTTGCCTACGAAGAATCCTGAAAGCCAGCACTGGAGAATGATGCCCGTAGAGAAGAGGTTTATCTGATCCTGCATCAGCCTAAGAGGCAGCGCCGAGCTTCCAGGAAGCGAAACCTGCGTTAGAGCATAGACCGTTGAGGCGACCATCGTCGTCGTCAGGGCTATCAGAACGCTCCATATGAAGGCCAAAATCACGTAGGGCCTCAGAAGCGACTTCTTGTTCGAATCAACATCCTTCTGCCGCTCGCTGTATTCAGTCAACGTGTCCAGAGCAGTAGACGAACCTCCACCAATCTTGATTGTCTCAACCAGAATCAGAAAATCAACAAGCACTGGCCACGTCTGGATCTTCTGCTTGACGTTCGCAAAGATCTTCTTGAGAGAAACCCCCCACTCCATCTGACTCCTGATAAGCCCTAATGTCTCAGAGAAACTGCCGTAGCCTGTGCGCTTCGCAGCGTGCACAATACTCTTTTCAGGCGAAAGCCCTATTTTTCGGGCCTCCGTCACGTCTCTCAGAAAGCTGGGCATCGAATTCTCCGCACTGGAATTGATTCTGGCTATCCTCACGTAAACTATCGTCGGAGGAACTGAGATCGCCAAAAGACAGATCGTCACAACGAGTGGAAAAATGTCTGGACCTGTTAACCATTGAAGCGGTGGCATAAGGGCAACAACTGCGATGACAACCGAAGCGATTGCCATAGGCACTATCGCTGCTTTGTAGGGCTTCTTGATTCCAATCAGGTTGCTTTTCCTCTCAGCGTTTGCGATGACCATGAAGATCACTGAGATGAGCGGGGTCACGAAGAAGATGAGTACGCATACGACGGTCGTCGATATGCCTGGCGTCCCGCTTGCCTTCATGGGTTCGAAAACTGAGGTAGTGGCAAAGATGATAAAAAGCACGTAGGAGCAAAGAGTCACGATCAGCATTACCGCATACGCCTCCACAAGCGTGCTTAGCCTCTCAATCGAACGGACTGCCGAAGAGCTCTGCAGGTCAAAGATCGAACGAAGCTTGCTCTTCAAATACGCAACAACGTTCCCACCGCTTCGGACAGAAGAAATATAGCCCAGCAAAAACTCGCGGTAACCCTTTGACCTTGTTTTTTCAGCGTGTTTGCTCATGACGGTTAGAGGGTCATATCCTAGAACCTCGACCTGCCTGACGATTTCTTTTGCCTCCTTCTGAAAAGTGGGCAACAAGTCGATCGAAGCAAGCTTCTTCCAGCTCTCATAAATGCTCACTCCGCTTGCTGCCAACAAGGTAAAGAGCAGCGCGGCGAATGGAAGCTCACGGTTGATTTCGCTTTGAGTTTCGCTCGTAATAACGCTCAGTATCGACCCGAATATCTTCGGCCTTATCGACTGTATCAGCAAAGCTCTCACCACTTAGAGTCCTGCAGGAACTCTTTCTGGAAAAGCTGGGGGTTGTTGTAGTACTGGCTGAGAACCTTGTTCACGCTTCTGTAGTCGCGGATGCCGTGCTCAACCATGTGCAGCAACACGCGCTTCCGATACTCTATCTCGTCGACGAGCTTTTCAATCGGAATGTCAAGGCCTGAGGCCATTTTCTTCAAGAGATAGCTCTGAGCAACGTTCTCTTGGAAAATGTCTGAGGAAGGATTCCAAGTGAAAACCTCTTGGAAACTGCCTGCATCTTTTATCTCTGAGATATTAGTGAACTTCCTACTGGAAAGCCGCTTTCCAGATTCAAGAAAGACCGGGGTTCTAACGTTTTTCACTGATATGACGCAGTTCATGAGGGAGATTATTGATGCTGGTATGTTCATCGGTGGCTGGGTGAGCCTTTTGACTGCGGTGTCCACGTCTTCAGCGTGCAGCGTGCACAGTCCCCCGTGGCCAGTTGCCAGTGCCTGAAACAGAACGTAAGCCTCTTCGCCTCTAACCTCGCCTACGATGATGAGGTCAGGCCGATGCCTCACCGCCGACTTGATCAGGTCATAAAGCGTGATCTCGCCTTCGCCCTCGACGCCGAAGCCTGAACGGGCAATGTTGGAGGTCCAGTTTTCATGCGGCAGGTTTATTTCAGCAACTTCCTCAACGGATATTATCTTGTGATTCGGCCTTATGAGGCACGCAGTTGCGTTCAACGCCGTCGTCTTCCCCGCACCGGTCGCCCCAATAATCATCACAGACATCTTGTTTTCCATCAGAAGCCACAGATAAGCCGCTATGCTCTCGTTTATCGTCTCGTTCTCGATCAAATCTATGATCGTGAATGGATCCTTGCGGAACTTGCGTATCGTATACGCTGTTCCAGCCGGAGTTATTTCCTTTCCGAAGGACACGGCCAAACGGTGCTTCTCAGGCAATGTGACATCAACAATTGGAAAGGCAATGCTCACGTGTTTTCCCGCCTTATGCACTACCCGCATGATGAAGTCGTCAAGCTCCTGTTCGTCTCGGAAGACGACGCTGGTCTTGATGTTCTCGTACCTTCTGTGCCACAGAAAGATCGGCTTGTTCACGCCACTACAACCTATGTCCTCAACGTTGTCATCGTACATCAACGGGTCGATTTTTCCATAGCCAACGATATCTCTTTCCAAATAATAGAGAACTTTCCGCATGCCAACAGGAGTAACGCCGCCTAAGACCTTCTCGTGGTTGTCCAGTATTCCGGGCAACTGCCTTCTGAAAGATTCAGCAAGCGTTTCTTCTGCCTCTGGCGACTGAAGCTCAAACTCGAGGATATTTCTCAGCCTGAAGTAGCCTTCGCGCTCGCCTCTGGAAAGTGGAAGCTCGTCCAAAACGTAAAGATATTCCATGGTTTCCTCGTTCTGGACGATTGCGGCGTAGGAGAAAGGTGATCTGAGAGGATAGTATTCGATTTCTACATAACCTTCTGGAACGCTCCACTTTTTCACGTCCAGAAACTCTATTACTTCGCCTTCTTCCTTCATCGTCTCGCGGAAGCCTTCTTTTTCCTGCGACTTGTTCTTTCCAGATTTGGTATCAGCCTTCATTTTAGACACCTGCACTTGAGTTTGTGAGTTGGATTTGTGGACTATCAGAGACTATTTCGCACCTTAGGTGTGCAGCTCCATAGCCTCCAACGTAATGGCCTATTGCCAGGGCTTCTTTGGGCAGATACACGCGCAACTCTGCGCCTCCTGTTGGTACGTTTCCTAGACCACCATCTAGCCAAGCTTTCGCCGAGTCGTTGTGCAACTGAAGCCAGTACTCCTTGACCCCGATTGCCGTGGGCATTTGGAGAAAGGCTTCGCAAGAGGCGTTCGTGGCCATGGTCAGCACCAGCAACTCTGTGCTCTTGGCAGCCACGTGATCCATCAGGTTTTCCAGTTGTCGAACCTCGGCGGAAAGACGCAGCGTATTCGCGTAGGCCATAAAGGACGCGACGAGCAGCGTGCTGACGGCGATCATAGCGACGAACATGTAAAGATGACTGGGCGCCACACCTGGCACTTGCTACCCCTCCACCTGCTGAAGCTTAACACTGCAGACTGCCACTTCCAAATCCACGACTGCACCTTCTGCATTGCTCGCAAGGGGCAGCCACACGGTGGTTGACCTGCCATCGTACGTCGCTTTCAAAGCCAGAGAGGAGATCGTGCCATTGAACAAGTATTGGTTTGTAACGGTTGCCACGTTTGTCGAAGTAGCTCTCAGATAGAACTTCTCTCTCAACGTTAGGCTTTGTGAGCAATTGAAGTTTATGATGTTCACGCGTACTATGTTCAAAGGCTTGTTCCCAGTCGCGCCGACGTATGCCACGGTTGCGAGAGGACGGTAGCAAAGCACCACGTTTTGGGTGCTAGCTCCCGCGGTCACGTACAACTGCGTCATGCTTGACGAGGTTCTGTTGATTATTGCCCTGTCGTCGCCTCTCATGTACAGGCCATAGTCGCTGGACTCTGAAGGTTCAAGCTCGTAGAAGGCCTCTCCGACCGGACTGTTGAACACCAAGCTGTTGACGGTGCGCTCGTCGGTTAGGTTAAGAACGAGGTTCTTGGCTGCCGTTGCTGTTTTGAAGGCGCCTCCGCAATCGTCCATGTAGATGACTTCTGAGGCGCCGAAGCTCCATGCGACAGAATGTACAGCGTCGTCGAGGATGCGCATGTTCTGTTTAGCCACCGAGGCCTTGAGCGTTGCTCCTCTGGCGCTTATCTTCACTATGGCAAAGCTGTATGTCAAGGAGATTAGCGCAATGAGCGATGCGAAAAGAATCATGTAGGTCACTGGTATGGCGAAGGCTTTCTTCGACCGTAGGAGTCTCGACTGCCTCAAGGTCTTCAGACGCAAGGGTTTAACAGTCTCCTTTCTAGCATGCTCAATCAAGACCTCGAAGTTGAAAGAGATAAGATGGTGTGCGTAGAAAGAAACTACACATACTTATTCGAAATCAGTACTTGCGATTTAGTGCTGATCGCACTCTCACATCTACACCCTAAACAACTTGTTGATTTACAAAAAACAGAGAAAAGAAAAGGAAAGAATGGATTGGTATTCTACTGAGCAGCTTGGACGTTTGTTTCCTTGTAGTATTGAGCGTTGGCGCTGAAAAGCGTTATGCCGACCGTAATGCCTACGTCGTTCAAGGCGATGCTGTCAGGGCTCTTGATGTAGACGACCATCGTGTAACCAGACTTCAACGTGACGTCGTCGCTAGCCTGAGTGAAGGATCTGGTGGCATTTTCCACGGTTATGTCGAAGGCAGTTCCGGTAGGCTCGGTTGGCGTTACCTGAAGATCGTCCGAGATAGTCTCGGTGGTGGTTCTCCAGAAGTATACGTTGGCCCAAGTCGAATCTTGTCCTCTGACCGTGATCTTGTCAATGACAACATCTTTGCCGCCAGTGTTCACGACTACTATGGCGCCCTGTGCCCACCCTCCGGTGGTGTTGTACCAAACGTGCTGCTTCGTGAGGAACAGCGATTCCTCCTGAACTCTTGTGGTTGTCACGTTGATGGCATAGAATGTCACGACTGTCGCTAGCAACACTGAAACCGTTAGAATGATCAGTGTAGTCACTACTGTGCTCAGTGCTTTCTTATTGTTGAACAGCTTCAATTTTTTTCTCTCCGTGCAGCAAACATGAGGCTAGTTGAGATAAGAGGACTTGTGCGTACAACAAAACTACACATGACTGCACACATGTACAACAGCAAGCCATTCCTAACCCGCCCACCCATGTGCCTCTTGAAACAATAAAACCATGTACGAAGGCGCATACGACTGACAGTTGCGATGTCTAAACTTGTTTAAACACTCCATACAGAATTCTTATCTAAGGCTTGAACATCGAATCTTGCCGTCTAGGCGCACGATAATGAAAGAAGCAGAAGCTTTTTCGCCATGCCACATTACAGGCTTTTTCCAAATATTCGACAAGCACGTAGACCCATTGCACGTCGGCTCCAGAGGCGCAGGCGTGTCACTGAAACGCGGCGTCAAGACCACCGTCAAGGTCACAGAGGCCAAATCAGATTCAGCCGAGATTAGAATCAACGGCGTTCGCCAAGAGCCTGCCGAAGTTTCGAAATGCGTCATGATCAGCATGCTCTCCAGACTCAAGCAAGCCAAGCACTTTAGGATTGGCGTTGAGCACGCCGTTGACGTCCCAGTAGGCACTGGGTTTGGGACAAGCGGTGCGGCTGCGTTGAGTCTAGCCTTGGCTTTGAATGATGCCTTAGGTTTGGGCATGCCGACTATCGAGGCTGCCCAGACGGCGCATGCGGCAGATGTTCACTGCAAAACTGGTCTTGGCACGGTTATCGCTGAAACCTTCGGAGGATTGGAGATCAGAGTCAAGCCAGGGGCGCCTGGAATCGGCGAGATAGAGCACTTGCACGTGCCGCGAAACATGGTTGTAGCATGTCTTGTTTTTGGACCACTGTCCACAAAGGAGTCATTGACGAACCCAGAGACGCGGAAACGCATAAACGAGTTTGGAGGAGATCTCGTTGACAGGCTGGCAAGAGAGCCAGAGACTGCCAACTTCCTTGGGTTTTCTCGCCAATTCGCGGAAAATGTAGGCTTGATAAGCAACAGAGTAAGGCAGGTCTTGGATGCAGCAGACGCCGCTGGCTTCGTCTGCAGTATGCCAATGTTCGGTGATTCCGCCTTCACTTTGGTTGAGCCAGAATCTCTCGAAGAGATCACCTCTATTTTTAGGCAATTCCCCGGAGGCAGCATCGTTACGAGCCAGATCGATTTTGAGGGAGCGCGGCTATTGACATGACAGACGTGAAGATTCCGCCTTCACATCCGAGGGCCGAATCGATTAGGATACGGGAGAAGCTGATCGAGTACTGTCACAAAGGGGTCGTGGCATCAGCAGGCCTCATAGCCCACGGTCGAGGCGAAGCCTTCGACTACTTGCTAGGTGAAAAGACGACCGAGCCTGCACTCAGGGCAATGGAGGCCGCTGCGGCTATGCTCCTGACTGCCGGAAAGCCCGTGATTTCGGTTAACGGAAATGTTGCAGCGTTGGCGGCTGAGGATGTAGTTCGGCTGGCCGAGGCGACAAAGGCGAGATTAGAAGTCAATCTCTTCTACAGGTCGGAAGAAAGAGAACAGGCCATCAAGAACCTGCTCTTGAAGACAGGTGCACACGCGGTTCTCGGCGCAGGCGAAGATGCCTCCGCAAGGATTCCGGAGCTGGGGAGCCAAAGAAGACGGGTGGACCCGCGTGGCATACTTGTGGCTGATGTGGTTCTCGTGCCGCTGGAAGACGGGGATAGGACAGAGGCGCTCGTCAGAATGGACAAGAAAGTGATAGCCATAGACCTGAATCCACTGTCAAGAACAGCCCAGCAAGCCTCAATCACGATAGTCGACAACATCATAAGAGCCGCCCCAAGACTCACAGAACTCGCCAAGGAACTCAAGAAACAAGGCCTAAGGAAGTGCAGAGAAAAACTGCAGAGCTTCGACAACAAGAAGAATCTAGCCGAGTCCATAGCTTTGATCAACGAGAGACTGACAACGCTTGCGACGAGGAGCAAGCACTTGACTTTGGAGGATGAAAAGCTTGAGCTTTAGCAAGATATTCATCTTGGGTGCCGGAGCCATCGGAAGTGCATTCGGCGCGGCCTTGTCCAAACATTACGACGTGACCCTGATCGGAAGCAAACCGCACGTGGACGCGGTGAACTCAAAAGGCCTATCGATCTCGGGCGACATAGACGGCACGTTCCATCTGAAGGCCGACACGCGAATCCGCAGCATACCTGAAAAAGCACTAGTGGTCTTGACCACTAAAGTGCAAGACTCCGCCAAAGCCATCGAAGGAATCAGGAACCTCTTCAAAAAGGACACGATTGTGCTCATACTGCAGAATGGACTCGGCAATGAGGACATCGTTAGAAGCGTTGCAGGCAGTCAGGTCAGAATCCTGAGAGGCGTACTGAAAGTATCTGCCGAGTTCTCTGCTCCAGGCGAAGTCAAGTTCTGGAATGGGAAGACAATCATCGGACAAGACGAGGATGCATCAGAGATCGTGGACATGCTCAACAGATCCGGTCTGGAAGCAAGACTCTCTGAGAACATCGCAAAAGACGTGTGGAACAAGCTAGTCGTCAACTGCGTCGTGAACCCGCTGACAGCAATACTCCGCGTCAGAGACGGCGACATCATAACGGATTCGTTGAAGAGAGTCAGAAGTGAGATTGTAAGTGAATGCGTCGCCGTTGCGAAGACCGAGGGCATGGCACTGTCAGCGGATTTGAGAGAGAAGATTGACAGGAGTGTTGCAGGCTACGGGAATTTCTCTTCCACGTACCAAGACATTGTCAGAGGCAGAAAGACTGAAATCGACTTCCTGAACGGGAAGATAGTCGAACTTGGCAAGAAGCACAACATCCCTACTCCTGTGAACGCGACGCTCACGAGCCTCATAAAATACTTGGAGGGTATAGATGCAGTTTCAAGAAGAGATTAGGCAGAAGAAGGGCAAAGAAAAAGTCATCATGCTGACAGGCTACGACTACCCCATCGCGAAGATACTGGATGAAATGCAGATTGACATGATTCTGGTCGGGGACAGCCTAGGCATGGCTGTACAAGGCCACAGCGACACCAAAAGCGTGACCATGCAAGATATGACATACCACACGCGCATCGTAGCAAGAGGCGCCATGAACACGCCTATAATCGGAGACATGCCCATCAACAGCTACAACACGCCAGAAGACGGGTTGAAGAATGCGAGGCTCTTTCTCGACGCAGGAGCGCATGGCGTCAAGATCGAAGGAAACAGGTCAGGTATTGTCAAGGCTCTCGTCAGAGAAGGAATCCCGGTCATGGGCCACGTTGGCATGCTTCCACAATCTGCAGACTCCTACAAGGTCAAAGGGAAAGAACCTGAAGAAGCGAACAGAATACTACGAGACGCCCTCGAACTCGACAAGTGTGGCGTGTTCTCAATCGTACTGGAATGCGTTCCCGAGAGTCTGGCAAAGAAGATCACGGAACAGGTGAAGGCGCCGACGATCGGCATAGGCGCAGGCGAATACTGCGACGGACAGGTCCTGGTGATCAATGATCTGTTGGGTCTGGACAATGGATTCAAACCGAAATTCGTCAAGAGATATGCCGATCTGAACGCGATCGTTAGAAGTGCTGTAGGCAGGTTCAGGGACGAAGTTCTCGCAGGGGAGTATCCTGACGATGAACACACTTATCACTGAGACACTGGAGTGTCAGACCGTGGAGCGAAAAGGACTACCTCAACGAACCGTCTTAAGAGAGCTTGAGTCAAGGCTGGAGAAGGATTTCAGCTACGAGTCTGGAAGAATAGTCGGTTCCATGTGCACGAAGGCGCATCGTTTCGCAGGCAAGGCCTATGCTCGCTTCCTAGACAAGAACCTGGGTGACTTGGGCCTTTTCCCAGGCGTTGCGGAGCTTGAGAAGGAAACAGTCAGCATGCTTGGGTCAATGCTGTCCAATCCTAAGGCCTCAGGCCACATTGTCACAGGCGGAACCGAAGCCAACATTCTTGCACTGTGGGCCGCACGGAAGATTGCTAAGAAGGAACGTGGCGAAGTGATAGTGCCTGCCTCTGCCCACTGTTCATTCGACAAAGCCGGAGACCTGCTAGGCCTGAAGATAATCAGGGCAAGCTTGGACAGCGATTATAGAGTTGATGTGGATGCCGTCCGAAACGCCATCAACCCTAACACAATCGCGCTCGTTGGAGTGGCAGGAACCACCGGCCTTGGTGCCGTCGACCCGATAGCCAAGCTTTCAGAGGTCGCACTTGAAAGAGATATGTACTTCCACGTGGACGCGGCATTCGGAGGCTTCGTTCTTCCGTTCCTCAAGCAGTTTGGGTCAGACCTGCCAACCTTCGATTTTGCCGCGCCAGGCGTCTGCTCGATGACGGTTGATCCGCACAAGATGGGCATGACGCCGATCCCTGCAGGTGGCATGCTGTTCAGGAACGAGAAGCTACGGCAGGCGATTGCTTGGAACATCTCGTACCTTGCAGGAGGCGAGGCCAAGAACGCCACCATCGTCGGGACGCGGTCAGGAGCCTCCGTCATCGCGGTCTGGGCATTGCTCAAACACCTTGGCCTAGACGACTACACACGAATCGTGAAACGCTGCATGGGCCTGACGTGGCGGCTTGCAGACGAGATTCCGAAAACGAAGGGGTTAAGCCTCATGACAAGGCCAACTATGAACGTCATTGGAATAACCTCTCAGACCTTGGATGTCAGGCTAATCGCACAGGAACTGAGGCATAAGGGCTGGGCTGTCTCGCTTTTCCCAAAGCACGTCAGAATCGTAGTCATGCCCCACGTGAAGAAACAGCATGTCGACGACTTCTTGGAGGATTTAAAAGGCGTCGCCGACAGATTAGGAAACTGAACGGAGAGAACCAAGTTGACTGACCACCCATCCAAAGATATCATCGGCAACAAAGGATCCGAGCTTAAGGGAAAAGGGATAGTACTATGTATCACCGGGAGCGTTGCCGCAGTTGAATGTCCCGAGATTGCGAGAATGCTCATGCGGCACGGCGCCGAGGTCTACCCTGTGATGTCAGACTCGTCGCAGAAACTCATTCATCCTCATCTGATGGAATGGGCAACAGGCAACACCGTGGTGACTGAACTGTCTGGTAAGATCGAGCACGTGGCCTTGGCGGGAGACCACGCACAGAAGGCTGACTTGATTCTGGTGGCCCCGGCAACTGCAAACACGATAAGCAAAATCGCGTGCGGAATCGACGATACGACTGTGACTTCCGTGGTTTCCACGGCCCTCGGCTCGCAAATCCCCCTCATAGTCGTGCCTGCCATGCACGAATCAATGTACAGGCATCCAGTGCTTAATGAGAACATCAGAAAAGTGAAGGCCTTGGGCGTCGAGTTTGTCGGGCCAAGGATCGAGGAGGGAAAGGCGAAAATCGCTCCAACCGCTGAAATTGTCGACGCAGTAATCCGCAGGCTTACTGTTACTCGCGATCTTTCCGGCTTGAGGGTCTTGATTACTGCTGGCCCTACGATCGAGCCTATTGACCCCATTCGAGTTGTGACGAACCGAAGCTCAGGCAAGATGGGTGTGGCTCTTGCCGAGGATGCGATAAGCCGCGGCGCTGAAGTTACACTAGTCTATGGTCTGGGAACAGCGACCCCACCATCAAGAGCCAGCGTGATTTCAGTCGAAACAACAAATCAGATGCACGATGCTGTGGTTTCCGAGCTGAAGGCCAAGAAGTATGACATGGTGATAGCTGCTGCAGCCGCTGCCGACTGGGCGGTTGACAAGCCTTACGCTTACAAGGTCTCAACACATAAGGTGAGAGAGCTCGACCTGAAACTGAAGCCCACTCGAAAGATCATCGACTCTGTAAAGAAGGCAAGCCCCAAGACCTTCCTAGTGGCCTTCCGAGCTGAATACAAGCTATCCAAACATGAACTGATTGAAAGCGCGCACGCAAGACTACTAGAAGCCAAGGCGGACTTGATTGTTGTGAACGATGTAGGGAAGAAGGGCGCGGGATTCGGTACGGAGACTAACGAGGTCTTCATCATTGATGAGGACAAAAACGCTGTCTACGTTCCGCTGGTTCACAAGCGAGAGGTGGCAAGACGCATTCTGGATGCTGTACGGGAAAGAATCAGACCGAATTAGACCTATCAGCAATTCGTGTGCAAAAGCGTGAAGGCAAGATCGTGAACAAGTTCAACGTTGTGGCAGTTGGTGGGACTTTCGACGAGCTTCACAAAGGGCACAGGGCACTGCTTAGGAAGGCTTTTGAGATAGGAGAGCATGTTCTAATCGGTTTGACCTCTGACGAATTCATCAAACTAATGGGCAAGGCCCATCCACCAGCGTCATACGTGGATAGATCGCAGGAACTAAAGGCCTTCCTGCGAGAAAACGGCCTCTTAGAGCGCGCGGAGATTGTTCCGCTGAACGACGTCTGTGGGCCAGCTGCGACGTTGAGTGACATTGAGGCGTTGGTGGTCAGCAAAGAAACCGAGGCTACAGCATTCCAAGTAAACGAAAGGAGAAGGCGCGCAAGATTGCGGCCGCTTCAGTTAGTTGTGGTTGATCTGGTCCGCGACGAGAATGATTTGCCTATTTCAACCACCCGTATCCGTCGTGGCGAAATCGACCGTGAGGGCCGTTTGCTGAAAACGTGTCCAAAATAGTTTAAGCCGTCCTTCAGCCACCCTATCTCAAGGGTATCGCTGTGGAAAGGACAGGTATTGCTAATCTCCCTCTTCACCATGGCAAGGCTCCAAGATGGCTGGTCAGCCGCATGCAACGTCTCGCCAGAGAGATCGTGACCATCATTGTCGACGAGTACGGCACGGATGCTTTTCTGAGGCGGGCTTCTGACCCGTTCTGGTTTCAAGCTCTAGGGTGTGTACTGGGGTACGACTGGCACTCATCAGGTGTGACCACGGTTGTGACGGGCGTACTCAAGCAGGCAGTAGAGCCTGAACTGCACGGGTTTGCTGTCTGCGGGGGAAAAGGCAGAGCCTCCCGAGAGACACCAGCAGAGATTGCGGAAATTGGCGAAACGTTTGGCCTGACGAGCGAGAGGATTGAAGCTTTGTCTTACGCTAGCAGAATGAGCGCAAAGGTTGACAACACGGCAGTTCAAGCGGGCTACCAGCTCTATCATCATGCGTTCCTATTGACTGAGAAGGGCAAGTGGGCGGTGATTCAACAAGGCATGAGCCTGCAGGACCGCACAGCAAGACGCTACCACTGGCTTTCCGAAACAGCGTCAAACCTCATCGTTGAACCACACAACGCAATAGTCTGCGACGTGAAACGCGAGAGAGCCTTGAACATGACCGCAGACGAGAGCGAGGCTTGCAGGAGAACTTCACTGGACTTGGCCAAGGAGCCGCCTGAAAAGACCATGCGACTTATGGTGCCCACGAAACCTGCCGATCAAAAACTGCTGCAGGAATGGCTACCTAGAACCGCAGAAGAAGCTGGAAAGGAGCATCTTGTTGAGCTCTTATCCATGCCGAGAACCATAAACTGGAAGCTGCTACAACGAATCTACGAGTTTCAACCGCGAAACTATGAGGAGCTTCTGGCTTTCAGAGGTGTGGGGCCAGCCACTGTCAGAGGCCTAGCTTTGATTGCTGAGCTTGTCTACGGCGACAAGCCAAGCTGGAGGGACCCAGTCAAGTATTCCTTTGCCTACGGTGGGAAGGATGGCGTGCCCTATCCAGTTGACCGTAAGGCTATGGACGAGTCAGTGCAAATGCTGAGGCAAGCCGTGCAAGAGGCTAGAGTGGGAAACAAGGAGAGGATGTGGTCTCTCCAGAAACTGAGACACCTCGTTCCCCCAGATGCGACCTACTAGATGCTATCTCGATTTCCTTCACAAAAAAGAAATACCTTGAGCGCAAATGAGGCATGGGATGAGTGCACATGAGTTCTGGAATCAACTGGTTGAAGATTTCAGGTGCCTGTGGAATAATCGCGCCCATCATCGCCTTCACGTGCATTCTGCTTGCGATAGCCTACTATCCACCGTTCAGCTGGACAGGCAACGCGCTAAGCGATCTGGGCGTTCAAGAAGGACTAGCGCCAGTCTTGTTCAACTGCGGTCTCGTCGTTAGTGGGCTGCTGGCTCTACTCTTCGCATTTGGGCTGTCCAGTTCTCCAGGCGCCAGAATTTCAGGCAAGGCCGGTGCCGTCCTTTTCGCCTTGGCTACGCTGGCGCTGATAGCAATCGGTGTCTTCAACGAGAATTACACGCCGATGCACTGGTATGCTTCCGTGGCCTTCTTTGTGCTCTTTCCCATATCAATGCTTCTGCTGACAGTAGCCTTCTCGGTGCCGGGTCAGCTGAGAATGGGCTTGTTCACATTTCTAACGACCGTGATCGCGGCAGCACCTTGGGTTACCTTCTTCACAGTGCGCTACGTTGAGAATGTGGCCATTCCCGAAACGATATCGGCACTTGCGGCATCAGTGTGGGCCATAATTGTAGGCTTCAAGATGCTGAAACAAGCTTCACAATCAAACAAGTGACACGTGAATCTGTGCGATTTGCGAAAGACTAGAAGGGCAATGCTACTTCGAAGAGCTTCGAAAGCCTCAGAATCATCAGTCACCCGTTGAATCCCACTGAATCCTTGAGGTCAACGTATGCTTGCGCACAGCATAGCGAAGAGAATTCGATCTCGTATCCTTTGGCCTTTGCAAAGTCGATGGCCTCCTCTGCTGGAAAAGCAATGCCGTCTACTCCTGCTTTCATCGCCAGAAGATCCGTGTCAACACGGTGTCTGCCCTTTGCCCGCATGCATCCTAAGACCAGAGGTATCTTCGGAAACGTCAATCTTGCAGTTGCGATGACCTTGGCTATGTCCAACGGTTTAGGCGGTTCAGTGTTCTGCATTCTCGTTCCGTGTATAGGCATGAAAGCAATTATGACCAAGGCTGAAGGCCTGTGCTCCGCGATCATCTCCAACGCGTGCAGTTCACCCTTCAGCCTTCCGTAATCCAGCCCGACAACAACATGGGGCACAAAAGCAATGCCGGCTCTATCCAAAGCACTCAATGATTCGGAATAATCGGCCACAGTCACATCCATGCTGTACACCTCTCGAATCGTCTCATCCGAGCCGATAACATCGATCAATGCCACATCGACTCCTGCATTCTTCAGTGCTTTGGCCGTGTCAAAATCAACTATGCCCGTGTGTACGAAAACAGTCAATTCCAGTTCACGTTTGACCCGCCCGATCGCGTCAACAAACATGCCTAACGGGACGGAGCCATCGGGCAGGCATCCGCCACTTATGAGACATCCTAAGGCGCCTTCACGCTTGAGCCGCCTGCACAATTCAAACAATTTCTCAGGCGTAGTGGCAGGATGCATCGTATTCAGGACTATCCCACCGCAATGTCCGCAGTTCAAAGCACACCCCTGTCCGGTCACCGAAACCGTTGGGAAATCCGTGGGCGCGGAACAAAAGTGTCTTGTCCTGTAATACATGAAGCTGGGGGCATAGAAGCAGATTCCTCTGCGCTTGGGCATGAACTTGCCGCTGTCTAGGAGGCTTGAAAGCTGCTCTTCATTCATGCCCCAAACGGTTCCAGGCGAAAGCTGTGTCATTATCCTCTGCTAGGGATGCTCGGCGTTTTGCTTAATACTTTTCCTTCAATGCTTCCGATTTCGTCGAACGCCGTGAAAGCTTTTAATCTGGCAGAATGATTCATGCAGATTGACAAGACTATGAGATCAGTCGGCATTGCAGAGCTTCTGCCTCAGCAGGTTCGCGTTTCCATAGGCTCTGCGATGGTCATGGGGCTTCTGCAAGGGAAGCTTGACGCTTCGCCGACGACCGCGTACTTGATGACCTACAGGCGCGGCAAATGCTCTGCCAACTGTGGGTTTTGTCCCCAAGCCCGAGAAAGCAAGGGCAGGTCCGACATGCTTTCAAGGGTTTCATGGCCTTCATTCAGAACTGAATTCGTCGTTGAGGGCCTGAAAAAGGCGGTAGAAGAAAAGCGAGTCAAGCGTGTCTGCGTGCAGGCCTTGAACTATGCCGAAGTGTTCACCCATATACAAAGCCTCGTGAAGGCAATCCGCCAAGACACGAAAGCTCCCATTTCAGTTTCATGCCAACCGATAAACGACGAGAACATACGGCAGCTTGCAGAAGCGGGCGTGGAAAGGATTGGGATACCGTTAGACGCGGCCACCGAAGAAGTATTCGACAAAGTCAAAGGACTTCTGGCAGGGGGCCCATACGACTGGACCAGACAGCTCGATCTGTTAGGCCGTGCAGTCGAGGTTTTCGGGAAAGGCAAGGTCAGCACTCATTTCATCGTCGGGCTTGGCGAGACTGAAGAAGAAATGGCTAATGCTATTCAACGGTGCTTAGACACGGAGGTTCTTCCAGCACTTTTCGCGTTTACGCCGATTCCCGGCACGGCCTTGGAAAACGCGGGTCAACCATCCATGGGAAGGTACAGGCGGATGCAGCTGGCAAGGCACCTGATTGTGCGCGGAATCTCGCGGGCCGAGAGAATGCGCTTTGATCAAGAAGGGCGACTTGTCGATTGTAGTGTGGCCAAGTCGACACTTGTTGATATTCTGCGCACCGGTGAGCCCTTCCTCACGTCCGGCTGCCCAGACTGTAATAGGCCATACTACAACGAGAAACCAGGCGGTCTCATCTACAACTTCCCAAGGCCCCTGACCGAGGGAGAGCTTTCTATGGTCGAAACTGAACTAGCAGCAACCGGGGTGTGAACCCTTGAGTGCGCTCTATCTCCTCGACGCGGCGGTGACCGAGACGAATAGAGTAGGCCTTAGATTCCTAAATGCGAAGGGCGAGATCGAGGAGATCATTGACGATGCCTACAGGCCGTATTTCCTAGTTGCACATCCATTAACAGAGCAGAATGAGAATGAGGTCAGATACTTCAGCGGCCAGATACAGACGGTTGAGAAGACAGACCTGTTCACGAATGAGAAGAAAGTATTCGCGAAGGTTTGCTGGCCGAACCCGAAGATTGCCGTGAAGGCTGCTGAGAGATT
>CAZUFK010000021.1:0-22413 GCA_964619695.1 uncultured Candidatus Bathyarchaeia archaeon | reverse complement strand
TGAGGAATGAATCCTCCCTCTCGCCGAAGTTGATTCTAAGAGCCAGCAGGAACAGTGAAGGAACCAAGATGATTATGATGATTGCGATGATGACCCATTTGCTGTGCAGGAGCCTTCGCATTAATGATTCCGTACCTTCTCTAGACAGTCAATAGGTATCCAACAGCCTTAACTCTATCGTCAGCCTACGCTGGAATGAGAAATATCATGAAGATGCCCATCACATTGTTATGGAGCCGAGAACGTGCGTGGGTTTGACTTTCTCGTGAAGTAGCGCGATGCCTGTCAACGTTGAGAATAGAGGCATCGTGGACGATATTGGCACGGCTCGTGATTCCAGCGTTTCTACGAAGCTGTAGGTCAGGAAGAACCAGCCCAGACCTAGGGCGACAAGGCCGCCTGCAGCCAGAGTGGCCACGGTTTTTCTGTTCACCTTTCGGAAGCTTGCGCCTCGATCGATCATTGGCGATGCAGCCAACAGCGCAAGCGCGGCAACCGTCACCCTGACCGTGTTAATCACCAAGGCGTGATCCAAATCGCTGGTTTCCTTCACAGCTAGGTTGATCATGGTCATGCTTATCGACCACGCGATCGCTGTGGCAAGGGCGAAGGCCACACCTTTGAACAGACCCCTTCTGCCAGTCTCTGAACTATCCGCTTTAGGCTCGTAGCTCAGCAGCAACACTCCAGACACTATGGTCACGGCGCCGAGTACTACAGGCCACGTGACAGGTTCTCCCACAAGAAACGCTGCCCACAAGAGACTGAACAGCGGGTAGGTGCACGTTATGGGGACGGATCGTGCCACGCCTATGCTTTTCAGGCTCACCATGTACAACGTGTCGCCGAGGCCCAAGCCGATTATGCCACTTACGCCTGCAAGCACGACGACGCCAGCTGGAAGGCTCATCGCAATGCCCATCTTGCCTAGAACCACGAGAAACGTGAACAGAATAGCGGCAGTGCATGTGAGACGGATGATGTTTGCTGTAACTGGCTTGGCCTGCCGCAAGGCTTTCCTGTAAAGCATAGCCGACACCGTCCAGCTGACAGCCGCACCCAAAGCCGCAAGTTCGCCCAGCATCCTCTTAAGCCTTCAAAACAGATTCGCTTGAAGCTGTTAAATAGCTAGCGCTCGAATAGTGGTGGATGTTGAAGGCTTATGACCTTTGAAGTCGACTGGAGTCATGATGTCTCAGCGAAGCTTCCCGGCCTTGCAGTCTGCATCGGTGCAATGAGCGGGATTCGCAACGAGAAGGAGAATGACAGGTTGCGTGAGCTCAAGAAGGCCGTTTACGCAGAGGCCAGAGCAACGTACACGGCTGAGGCTCTGAAGGATGATCCGACGGTTCGGGCTTACAGGGATTTCTATTGGAGGCTTGCCGTTGATCCGACGAAGACGAGACCTGCGGGTGAGGCATTGCTCAGGAGGGTTCTGAACGGAAACGAGCTTCCCAACATATCAGCGGTCGTGGACGCCTACAACTTGGCCTCGATGAAGACCATAATCCCCATAAGCGGCTTCGACAGAGACCGCCTCAACCCACCCTTTCGGGTTCGCTTCGCCACGAACGCCGAAACCTTCACAGGCATAGGCATGACCGCATCCATGACGCTCACCGACAAGTTGCTTGTCTTGGCAGACCAGAAGCAAAGCCTGTGCATCTATCCCTACCGCGACTCAGACCACACGAAAATAGCCATGCAAACACGCAACGTTATGCTAGTTGGGTACGGCGCGCCTAGAATAGCGGAGGGACAGCTGAAGGAGGCTGTGGAGGCTGCGCTTTCGTACATCAGGCAGGTCTCGGGTGGAGAAACCGATACAGTGCAAGTCTTCAGGGAATAGCACTGTTCACTGTTAGGCGAGGTTGCTGCTTGCGTAGTACAGGAAAGGCAGCGCAAGCAGGACTGTGTTTCGCCCTTTCGCTGTGAGCGTGTACCTCACCCTTAACGGTGGTCCTTGCTCAACAGTCCTCGTAAGGTAGCCGCACTGGGTTAGAATCTTCATCTTGTCCGAAAGTGTGCGTGAGTTCACGCCGAGTATCTTTTTCATATGGCTGAAGCCTGTGGTTTCTCTCAGAAACAGTATGTACAGTATCTGCAGGTTCCACTTCTGAGAAAGCAGCTCAAAGCTTTCCTCCAAACCCTGTATGGTTTCCCTCAAATCCTCTAGGCTCAGCTTTTGCGAACTGAAAATCTGCTGAAGCGTCTCCTCTATCCCGCCGAGATTGTCCTTCATACGTGACTCGACAAGCCTGCGAAGCTCGTCGCCCAGCACTGCTTTGGGGTCCATTGCTGCACACCTGGTGTGGAGGCGCTTACTTCATGATTTATACGGTTTACCTATTAAATCTAGTGTACAAGACACACCTGCATGATGGCAATGAATATGGAACCGTTGATAACGAATCTAGAGGCCATCGTAAGGCAGAAAATGAGAAGCCTCGAAGGCACAGCCCACTCCTTCAAACACGTCCAGAGAGTCACGCGAATCGCCGTCTTCCTAGCCCAGAAAGAAGGCGCCGACATCGAACTGGTGCGGGTTGCTGCTCTTCTGCACGACGTAGGCTGGTCTGTGGGCCAGCCTCACAATAAGACAGGCGCGGAACTCGCGTGCCAAATCCTCAAAGGACTCAACTACCCTGAAGAACGGAGCGCGAAGACGGTCCGCATAGTACTCCTTCATCCTGTTGACTTCAGAGACAGGCTAGAAACGCTGGAGGAGAAAATAGTGTGGGACGCTGACAAGATAGACCTGCTAGGCGCTGTAGGCGTGGCCAGAGGCTTCCACTGGCTCGGCAAGAAGCCGTTCGAAGAAACCGTCAAGCTCGCATACGAAACGTATACACCTATCTACGCTATGCTGAACACTGAAACGGCCAAGAGAATCGCAAAGAGAAGACATGAGGAAACGATGGTCTTTCTCTCAGCGTTGAAGAGCGAACTTTCACTGGCAGACTTGGGCATAGGGCAGGAATCAGTCTAGAGACAGCTGGGCAAAAGTTTTAAGCCTCACACGTCAATGAGAAACGGTGTCAACACGTGACTTTCGGCGAGGAAATTGAACAAACCTCAAAGAACAGAAAATCCAACATCATTTTGGCGCTTGATTTTCCCTTCGAGAAACCCGAGAACCGTCAAGACCTGTTTTCCAAGGCCGAACGCGTACTGGAGGCTACCCTCCCCTATCTTTGCGCAGTCAAGCTTAACCACCATCTTGTTCTTCCGTTAGGCACGTTTGACGGCGTCCAGAAACTCGTGAAAAGAGTCCATGACAATGGACTCGTGGCGATCATGGACTGCAAGGCCAACGACATTGGTACCACAAACCAGGCCATCGCCGAATACTACTACGCCTCGGGCTTCGACGCCATAATCGCCAACCCGTTCGTAGGCTGGGAGGAAGGGCTCAAGCCCATCTTCGATGTGGCAAATCGCTTGCAGCGTGGCGTGATCCTGCTTGTGTACATGAGCCACAAGGCCGCACCAGAAGGCTATGGACAGATCATAGTCGACTCCGAAACAGGCAAGCAGACACCGCAGTACGTGGCCTTCGCACGTAAAGCCCTCAAATACGGCGCAAGCGGCGCAGTCGTAGGTGCCACCTACCCCGAAAAGATACGAGAAATATACGCGATACTCGGCGACAAAGTGCCCATCTTCTCGCCAGGCATAGGCGCACAGGGCGGAGACATCGCCGCGGCGTTGAAGGCAGGCTCACGCTACCTCATAGTAGGCAGGTCAATCGCAGGCGCAGAAGATCCGACGAAGGCGGCTAGAGAAGCTAGAGACGTGGCTAGGCTAGAGCATTAGGCAAGAATCATACTGCCGTTTCTTATCGGTTTTTTCTTTCCCAGAGTTCTTTTTTGAGCAGGTCTCTGACTGATGATCTGATGGCTGAGCTTCGACTCGGGTACATGTTTGCCCGCACCAGCTCGTCAAGCCCCTCCAAGTAAGCCTCAGGTAGCAACACGGTAACGAGTTTCATCCAATCACCCTGAACATAATATGCTTATACATATGGCGTAAATATAAGATTTCAGCCGCAAAAAGACTAGGTGCTGAGGCCTTCTCTCGTGAGGCACACTTCTTTGAACGTGCCTTGGAACGTTTTGTACACGTCTTCAACGTGGAGGGTTCGGCGTTTGATTCCCTCTTGAACAAGGCCTGCGGCAACCATCAGCGAGCCAACTATGTCGCTTATGGTGGGGTCTGGGAACGCTATCAGCGCTAGGCCGACCTTTATGAGCCATGAACGTTTGCCGTTTCGCCACAGCTGCTTCGTGGTCTTGGCCTCTTTGGCTGTCTCTTTCAAAGCCTGCGTTAAATCTGCGTAGCTTTCGCTCAACTCGTTGATGGCATCAGCCAGCGACTCGAGCTCTTCAGCCTTCATGCAACCACGATTAGCCTTGCGTCAATATAGAATAAGCAGAGCACAAAAACCTTAGCCCGTCGAACTGTTCAATCGGCCTATTTCAGATTCGCAGAACCCATCCGATTCTTGACAGAATAGCTAAAATTCGCCTTGACAGGACGTGCGCTTTTATCAGCAATAGTAGGAATGCTGTCTGCGTGCCAGTCGTGTATCATCGAGTTTGAGTAAAGCATAAAACTGAAAGTCTTTCTAACAATGTAGAAGGAGCAGGTGACGCTTTTGGAAACGTTTGACGCGAAAGGGTTTGTTAATGCTGAGGTTGAGGAGATCAAGAAGCTGATCGGCAAAGAGAAGGCCTTGGTGGCGGTTTCAGGCGGAGTTGACAGTATGACGTGTGCGGTGCTGACGCACAAGGCCATTGGAGAAAAACTTGTCTGCGTCATGCTGGACGATGCCTTCATGCGCGAAGGCGAACCTGAACATGTGGCCGAAACCCTCGCGAAGCCACCTTTTGACGCCCCAGTAAAGATAGTCAATGTACGCGAGCGATTCCTGACAGCCATCAAAGGCCTGGTGGACGCAGAGGAAAAGCGCAAGAAGTTCCGCGAGACCTTCTATCAAGTCCTTGGCGAAACCGCCAAGAAAGAAGGGTGCAAGATTCTTGTTCAAGGTACGATAAGAGCCGACATCATTGAAACAGTGGGAGGCGTCAAAACCCAGCATAACGTTCTGGAGCAAGTAGGCATAAACCCCATGGAGCGGTTTGGCTTCAAGGTCGTCGAGCCATTAGCGACTTTGCTCAAGTGGCAGGTTCGAATGGTGGCAAGGCATTTGGGATTGCCCGCGGAGTTCTCTGAACGCCAGCCGTTCCCAGGCCCAGGCCTGTCCGTGCGTGTGGTTGGCGAAATCCGTTCTGACAAGCTGGAAACAGTAAGGAAGGCCACGTTCATGGCTGAACGGGAGCTTGCCAAGCACAAACCGAGCCAATACTTCACGGTGATTCTTGATAACCAAGAAGCCTCAGACCAGACAGGCGTGGTTCACATTCAGGAGACCGTGGCGCGGCTGCTGAACGTGCCTTCCCGAAATGTTCACGTCAAAATATTCAGGGACAAGGCCACGGGCATGAAGGGCGGCGAGCGACGCTACGGCAAGGTAATGGGCATAATGGTTGAAACTCTCAACGCGAAGACTCATCAGCCCTCCGTGCAGAGCCTCATCAGCCTGCAGGCCACCATAATAACCGAAAACCCTGAAGTTACACGCGTATTCTACGCCATCAAAGACACGACCGAAAAGAAACCCTACGTCGTCGCCATAAGAGCCATACAAACCCAAGACTTCCTGACCGCACAGGTCTCCGAAATCCCATGGCCAACACTCAACACCATAGCAGAAGAAGCAATCGAACAATGTCATAACGTTTCAACAGTATACTATGATGTGACGCCGAAGCCGCCTTCAACTGTGGAGATGGAATAGCCAAACTAGGAAAGGTATAAAGCCTTTCCAGCATCTTAGCCTAAAGGTGAAATAATGCTCCGCGTCAGAGTGAGCAAGATCGAATCCATTCGCGATTTGGACGGTAATCTCGGTAAGCGTATCGAGCTGCTTGAGGATCGAGATGTTCCGAGCTTTGTGATGAGGCCGCGGACGGAGGAGGCCCAGATGGTTCAGGATATGCTTCAGGCTCTGCAGCAGCAGATGCCCATGCTCGCACCCAAAGGCCAGCTGGCCATGCCAAAGATAATCCTGTTCCTAACCGAGCAGGAATACGAAAGCCTCGGCATCAACTTCGACGTAAACCAAGTCTACGAAATAGACCTCGAAAACCAAGCCATCAAATTCAGGAAAACCGCATAATCGCACTTCTCATGCTCTTCAGCGCCGTATGCCTCGGATGGAACGAGAGCACAAACATCATGTTCCTCAAAGCATTGTAAATTTGCTGCACGTCTGACCTCTCAGCGTTGTCGCAGTAGATCGGAATCGGCTCACTCCCGCCCTCCTTGTAGTAAACGTAGATCGGCGCAAACTTCTTCCTAAAAGTCACAACCTCCACATTGAGATTCAGGAGGCTCGCCATCTTCTCTGCCGCACTGCTGATAGGCTTCAAACGCTTCTCACGAGACGAAAAACTAGACGCGTAAACAAGCAACTTGCCACCTGAACCCTCAAGCACAGCCTCCACCAAACGTGACTTGCCGCATAACCCATTTAAGACCAGCTTCGAAGCGACATGTCCAGACGGCGGAGAGAGACAAGTTAAAATGAACACACAAGGCACTGAGAAACCATGAAGACCCGAGCACACGTCTATGTCAGTGGCAGAGTTCAAGGCGTATTCTTCAGATCAGAAACGAGACGTGAAGCCACAAGACGAGGTGTTAGAGGCTGGGTCCGGAACCTTCCTGACGGCAGAGCCGAAGCTGTCTTCGAAGGCGACGATGAGAACGTGAAGGCGCTTGTTGAGTTCTGCCGCCATGGGCCACCTGATGCGCTGGTCACTGGCGTAGAGGTCATATGGGAAGACTTCACGGACGAGTTCAGAGGATTTGAGACGAGATACTGGTAACACGACTTCGCAAGGAGAGAGGATTTCAACTTGTGCCAGTGCAGGCTTGGCCTAATATGGGGGAGCTAGAAAGCCTCAAGCACACGGCTCTGCCTTCTAGGCTGCTTTCTTGGGCACTCTGAAGTGTGACGCTTTTCCTGCGCTCACGTATTCGCCGCCTATCCCGCGCACGGCTGAGGCTATCTTTGAGAAGTTCTCCGAGCCGAGAAACTGCCGAGGCTTTATCATCACATAATCCTCTTTCTCCTCGAAGCTCAGCAGGTTTTCGAGGTCCTCCGGGAACATCATCTTGATGTCTTCGACAGCCTTGGACTTTTCGGGAATCTGAGGGGTATGCAGCAGGGCCGGTGGCGGCGGCGCAACCGTGGCCGTAGGCTGCGTGAACTTCGCCACTGCCAGCTGCTTCAACGAGGCGGAAACCTGCCTCAGGTCCTCCATCATCCCTGTCAGAATCACAACAAGCTCATCAACCCTTCTCGTCAGGTTCTCAATCTTCTCCCTATCCTCGGACATAAACCTCATTCCTTCAAACCCTTAATACTCATGCAATTATTAATTGTTTTTGACCCCGTAACAACGCAAATGAGCACATCCCACATGATAGAGATCGACGGCAGCCAAAAAAGTGGAAGCGGAACCATCCTTAGAATAGCCGTGGCTCTAGCCGCTACACAAGGCGAACCCCTGCACATCTACAACATAAGGCAAAACCGCCCACAGCCAGGCCTGAAACCACAGCACCTCGAGGCCGTGCTGACCGCCGCAAGGCTCTGCGATGCCGAACTGCAAGGAGCCATATTGAACTCACGCAAACTCTGGTTCAAACCCAAAACGATCAGAGGCGGCAAGATCGAAGCTGAAATCGGCACCGCAGGAAGCATCCCAATGCTTTTGATGGCTGTCTTGCCCATCTGCGCCTTCGCTGAAACAACCGTCCAGCTACACGTCTCAAAGGGCGGAACAGACGTCCAGCATTCACCCACCATCAACTACATACGCTTCGTTCTGCTGCCAACACTCAAATACATGGGATTGAACGCAACTCTGGCAGTCCAAAAATACGGCTATTATCCGAAGGGAAACGGCGAAGCAACGATGACTGTAGAACCCTGCAAGTTCCTGAAACCTTTGTGCTCGGAAACCTTCGGCGCCTTGAAAACCATAAAAGGTGTTTCTGTCTGTACGTTCCTTGCTGATAGAAAGGTCGCTGAGCGCCAAGCAAAAGCAGCAAACGACTATCTCAAAGGAAAAGGTTACGCCGCAGACATTCAAGTGACAGATGACAGGTCGAATCCTCTGCAGAAGGGCAGTTCCATCGTTCTCTGGGCGGAGACAGACTCGGGAGTTATTCTTGGTGCTGATGCTATAGGGGAGCTTGGAAAGCCAAGTGAGGCCGTGGGCGCCGAGGCTGCTGAAAAACTCTGTGCTGAACTCTCTGCAAAGCCCACCGTTGACATACGACTGGCGGACATGCTAATTCCATACATGGCCTTAACCCCGGGCAAATCCGCATTTCTAACCCGCACCCTCACCGAGCACATGGAATCAAACATCTGGCTCACCCGAAAAATCCTGAACAGGAAGTTCAGCATTCAGAAAACAAACGGACTGAACAGGATTGAGACTGAGGGCTAGACGTTTGGGCAAAGGCTTATATTCGCATCAGTTGTACCTCTAGGCTGTTGGTGTTGAAGTTGAACCATCTGTTCAAGAAGAAAGGACTAGTCACCGCAACACTTGCAGCAGTGCTCGTTCTGCTTGCCTCCAGTCGCCAGACGATCTTTGCAAACGGCTCGATTGCAGGCATATATATCGAGTACATAACCATTTCAGTTGACTGCACCAGAGGAAGACTGAACTTGGCCTGCACCCTCCAGTCTTCAAACTCGACACTCATACACTACCCCAGCCCAGTAGACCTCAGCGACATCCACCTCGTCAACTGCACCTCCATCATCGCAACCTTCTCAAAAACTGACTCAACGCTCCTATTCCAGTTCAACGACACAAGCGAAGCTGTCGCCAAAGACAACGCAGACGCCGTAATCTCTTCTATGAACACAGCGTTTGACCTAACATTCACGTACAACTCGTCCTCCTTAATCTCGTTGCCCTACCCCATACGCAGTAGTCACATACAAAGCAGACGCGAAGACTGATCTGACCACGTTCCTAGGTGGATTGAAGACTGGTTGCATCGGCGCTGACGTCGGAGGCTTCTCAAACGTTCTGCCCACACTGTTCACGGAGGCTGAAAACGAAACCATAACCATAATGGCTGTCAACATCACTTCAGACTGGATGCACACGCTCCTCGCAGAATATGACACTGCATATCCGACTGGCTCAGGCGAACATACCGTAGACGTTCTCCACTACCTCGGAACCACAACGCTACAACCCTCATCATACGCGTGGCTCGGCATCTCCTATATGTCCTACATAAGCCTTACAATACAATCCGACGAAACCGTAAGCTTCGTGTCCTGCCACCCTGACAAGTCGACAGTGTTCATGAACCCAGGTTGGTTTGTCCCAGTGGAGTCAGGAGAGTCGATCGGAGGAACGCTGTACTTCGGATCCTCCATCCCCGAATGGAGCGTGATAGACTTCACCTTTGAAGGCAACACAATCCCAGAATACTCGCCAGTCTCTGCGATGCTCTTGATTGCTTTTGCCTCTGCAACGGTGTTGTGTCTGCGCAAACGCGTAAGAACAGCAACTTAACCCCGATTTTTTCCTTTCCCGGCAACAAGTTATTACTGACGTCACGCTGAGGAATGCATAGCAGATTGCCTTCCCAAGCTGATCTGAATGAGGAGCATTGATCGAAAGAGGCTTATTCAGAGATACTACTCTGCCAGGGTTAAGGATTATGATAGTCAGAAGGAAGGGACTTGGAAGGCCAGTGGAGGCTTTGGAGACGAAGTTGTGTGTGCGATGCTTCAGGGCTTGCGCGGTTTGAATGGTGCTCTAGTTTTGGAGGTGGGAGTGGGCAGCGGCAGAAACGCCCTCCCTATGCTGAAGAAAGTCAGGCCGCAGTTTGTGGGGATTGACCTGTCAAAGGAAATGCTTGAACGGGCAAAAACCAAGCTGCACAGCTTCAAAGGGAGTTACGATCTTGTATTAGGAGACGCTGAACACCTGCCCTTCGTGGCAGGCGCTTTTGATGGGCTGGTCTGTATGAGCACGATGCACTACTTCGACCGGCAAGACTTGGTCATACGAACGTTCCACAAAATCCTGAAGGAAAGAGGCATTTTTGCGTACGGTGACCTGACGGTGCATGAACTCGACAACGAGGGCTTCTTCGAAGGACTGGAGAGAACAGTCTCCAAGGCTCACGCAGGATACTACAAGCCCTCGGAGATCAAAGGTATTCTGGAGACTTGCGGCTTTACTAAGTCAAGAACCGCCCCGTGCGCTTATCGGAAGTCTTACCGCTCACTGATGGAGGACAAGGGCGAATACTTCGACGTGCCTGCTGAGACGCTGAACAAACACGTACAATCAGCCTCTGCCAACGCGAAAGCACGATACGGTCTCACCGACACCGAATTAACCCTCTACTACACAGTAATAACCGCGCAAAAGCAAAACCGAGACCAGCGATTCGATGCCTCAACAAGCGGTCTGCCTTAAGATTCCTAAGAGATATGGCGAAGAGATACTAGCCCTCGCTAACAAGCTGGCAATCACCAACAAGGAAATGGAAATACAACGAAACGAGAAATCCATCTACTTACCATTGCTCAGAGAACCGTCAAGCGATGTCTTACAGACTCTCAAGAAGCAGGCACCAGAACTCGAAGTCTCGACCCATGTCTTTCCGGAAAGAGAGAAGCGCGAAACCTCGCCTGCCGACTTGCTCGCAGGTAAGCTTCCTGCTGACTTGCTGTCCAGCCTGCCTCACTCCGCGGATCTTGTGGGTGACATAGCCATAGTCGAGATTCCGCCAGAACTTGGCGCCCATGGCAAAACCGCCGGGGAAGCTATTTTGAAGGCGAACAAGAACGTGCGAACCGTGCTCGGCAAGGCAGGAGCGATTAGCGGAACCTACCGTGTAAGAAGCTATGTTGTTCTTGCTGGCGAACCAAAAACTGAGACAGTGCACAAGGAGTACGGTTGCCAGTACTACGTGGACGTTGCCAAGGCCTATTTCTCTCCGCGCCTTTCAAACGAGCACAACAGGGTAGCCACACTTGTTAAAGAAGGCGAAACCGTCGTAGATCTGTTCGCCGGCGTAGGACCTTTCGCCATAAGAATCGCCAAGACCCACGAAAACATCAAGGTCTACGCGATTGACGTGAACCCTGACGCAGTTGAATACCTGAGGCGTAACATTAGGCTCAACAGAGTTGAAGGAAAAGTCCACGCGATATTAGGTGACGCAAGGCAAATCGTTAACGGAAGGCTTGCAGGTTGTGCGGATCGCGTGATAATGAACTTGCCTGAAAAGGCCATGGACTTCGTGGATGTGGCCTGTGCCGCAATCAGGCCATCAGGTGGCACCGTGCACTTCTACGGCTTCGTCAACACCTCTAAGCCGCTCGAAAGCATAAAACTCCACTTCACAGAGGCTGTTGAGAAGCATGGGAGAAGAGTGGACAACGCCATCTCTTCGAGGCTTGTTAGGGCCACAGCGCCCTATGAGTGGCAAGCCGTGCTGGACGCCAGCATCAGCTAGGCCACGGCGAGAGTTCATGGAACATGACTCCGCACACATCTCACTCACAAATGCATCACTACGTCAGGGGAAGGATTCAGGTTCTCACAGTTAATGTGATTTTCACTTTCTGTCTTGGGCTTCTCAGTTTCTGTGCAAACTTTCGTGAGAGGTCGCAGGCCGCCTTGTCTGCCTTGACTGCCAATGTGCGGTCGCAAATGTGGCTACTCTTCCTCACAACCATGTCGGATGGATGTGTTAGCAAGAGCTGCGGACTCCCCTGAGCCAACACCGTTTCCATCACGTTGCCTGCCTCAATCAAAATCGTGACCCTTGCATTCTCGTTGAGCATACCTTTCCTGAGCTCTTCACCCAGGTCGACTAATGCCTTGTCAGCGGACACTGCGATTATGCAGTCGCCCTCCCTTGTCAGATGCGATTCCCTAGTTATCTCCAGCGTTGAGCGGTGCGTGGCCTGAACGTTTTCATGCCCATATGCGTGAATGACTTCCTTAACCTGCATGGTAGTGCACCGTCATCGGTCTAGGATGAGCTTTAGCACTATGGCGTCGTGGCCTATTCCGAAGTAGTCTTGGCCGAAACCTGAAACATGAAAACCGTGCCTATAGTAGAACGGAATGGCTGCCGCGCACTTGTAATGAACTTCAGCGAACACCATTCTCGCCCCTTTCTCCTCTAAGGCCTTGACTATTTTGGCTAGCAGTTGCGTGCCAATCTTCTTCCCTTGATGTTCCTTCTGAACTGCTATGTCTTCCAGCATTGCTTGCTCGTTGCCGCGCATTTCGGCCTGGGCGTAACCGATGACCTTGGCCTTGTCAGTGGCCACAAAAGACAGATCCGGATTCGCCTTCAGCACCCCTGCAAGATGCTTAACGTATTTCTCCTTGATTGCGTGCGGATTTGCCAGCATCGCCAGCTCGGAAACGACAGGCAGATCATCTTCGCGCATTCTTCGAATCATGATTTTCGCCATTATTGGTCATGCAGCTTGATTGGGCTATTCGAGGACGTCAATTGAGTCGACTTTGCCGTCTCCGTCCAAGTCGAAGCCCTGTATGACCGTGGCAAATGCGTCTTGGCCATTGTAGTCTTTGAGGGTTTTCTTCCAGAAGTTTGTCAAGGCGAGCACGCATGCCTTTGTGCCTACTGCCTTGTTCCCAGCCAATATGATAACCCGCTTCGACTCGTCCCACGGATTCGTGATCTTCGCCACAAGCCCTGCGACATCAGCCGTGTACACGTGGCCGGTCTTCTTGGAGAACATGCCTCCGAACAGGAAGCCCTGATCTGAAGGCTGCATGTTGAACCGTATCGGCAGGTGTTCGTTCACTTCTTGTGTGAGCAGGTTTGTGCCTGGGCCTCCTACGAGGATGAGGTTGTTCCTCTCTTCTTTCTCAGCCTTCACGTCAACGTCAAGCTTTATCACAAACTCTTCTGGTGTCCTGAGGAACTGGCCTAGAAAGAACGTCAGATAAGAGGCATAGTGGCCGTCTCTTGCGCTCGTCTTGAACGGACCGTGAGGCAACGGGCTACCGACCACGATTTTCCCGTCAAAAGTACCTTCTTTAACGAATTCCTTGAAGAATCTCTGGATTTGCGCGTCCATGTGCAGTACCGAGAGTCCCTGCGTTTGCTTGTATTCTTGAGGGAGCTCCACGCCAAAGGCGGGCGAGACGACCTTGTAGTATTTTGCTATGGCGCCCTTCTTTTCCTCCTCTTTGGCCACCGTTATGGCTCCGGCCTTGACCAGCTTCCTGATGTGATAGTAGACTTTCTGTTCGTGGATGCCCATCTTTTTGGCTATTTCAAGCGGGTACATTTCTTTCTCGGAGAGCATGACCAGAATCCTCCAGCTCAGCTTGTTAAGGATCATTTTCAGCCTTTCTGGGTCTTTGACTATGGCGATTTCCTTAACCATCTGGGTTTTGCCCTGTTCTTGAAGCAGCAGTTTTCTATCCATCACAGGTCACATGCTGTAAGCACTTATCCATTATAAAAATTTTTATTATGGTAAACCACCAAACTTGTTAAAGGCAACACAGAAGCCAGAACAGCAGGGTCAAAATGATAGGCTGTTATGCCACAGGCATGTTTCCGCGTCCGGAAAGGTTGATTGCGGTCACTCGGGCCTATGACAGAAAAGCCGCCACCGAGAAGCAGCTTGAAGAAGCCTTCGAAATTGCCGCAAAGGAGGTCTTGGCCGCTCAGTCGTCTGTGGGCTTCAGTCATGTTACCGATGGGATGTTGAAGTGGCAAGACCTCCTGAGACCTTTCGCGGAGCATCTAAGCGGCGTGAGGCCAGGCGGCCTCGCCAGATGGTTCAACAACAACACGTTCTACCGAAAACCCCTCGTGACAGGCGACCTCAAGCGAGGCAAGCCCATAGTAGGTGTCGACTCGCACATCATGCCTCTTCCAAGAACAATGGCTTGGAAGACCATTCTGCCTGCGCCGTACACGTTTGCCCAGCTTTCTGAAAACCAGTTCTGCAAGGACAAGACAGAGCTCATGTTCAAATACGCCGAGGCCCTGAGAGAGGAAATCGAAGACCTGCACAGACAAGGCTTCGAATACGTTCAGCTCAGTGACCCAGCCCTCGTGTATCGGCCAGATGGCTTGTCTGTGCCGAAGGACGAACTGGCCTTCGTGAGCGAGGCGCTGAAACTTGCGGTGGCTGGGCTGCCTGTGGCGACGTGTCTTCAGACATTCTTCGGAGACTTCGCCGCAATTCTGCCTGAGGCCTTAGATTTTCCAGTAGATCATTTGGGCATTGACATTTATGAGACAGATCTTGAGAGGCTGAAGGAGTACCGCTTTGACAAGGGCGTGGCCTTGGGCCTAGTGGATTCCCGCAATTCGCTCGTCGAAGACTCATATAAACCTGCAGCATTGGCCACCGAAATTCTGGATGCCATAAGCGGCAAGAGCCTCAACGTTTATGTTTGCCCGAACTGCGACCTAGAGTTCCTGCCGTGGAATTGGGCGAAGGAGAAGATGCAGGTAGTTGCCTCGGTGGCTGAGCTTCTTAGGAGGCAGTCGAACGGATAAGCTGTTTCCGACGCAGGAGATCGGCAGCCTTGCAAAGCCTACGTGGCGCGTCAAAGGCTTCAAGGGTGAGAAGCTTTCGAAGGAGGAAATCGCCGAAGCAGTGATATGGGCCAGAAGGCTAGGCATCGAAGACGTCAGCGAACTGATCAAAACGCTGGGTGGGAAGGATTCCGCTGAGAGGCGTCAGGCTATTCTTGAGTGGTCAGCCACGCTTGCCATTCGACTCCTTGAGACAGCAGGCCTAGACGTGGTCTTCGATGGCGAGCAGTGGCGGTCAGAGATGTACGAGCAGGTTGCGCGCAACGTGGCTGGTTTTGCGCTTCTGGGTTTGGTGAAGTCATTCGATTTCAGGTACTTCAACAAGGCTGCATGCAAGGACACGCCGCGGTATGTGCGATCCTACTACCGAGACGAGTTTCTGTTCACGAAGGAACACGTCGAGAGACGAGTGAAGGTTCCTTTCACGGGGCCTTATACGCTTGTGGATTGGAGTTTCAATGAGTTTTACGAGCAACAACTCAACGAAAACATCAGGGACCTCAGGCAGAGGAAGTTTGAGGCGAGACGCGAGTTTCTCTTCGATTTGGTGAAGGATGTTGTTAGGCCTGAGTTAGGCATACTTGTTGAAGCCGGCGCTTCGTGGGTTCAGATTGACGAGCCTGCGGCCACGACGAACCCGAGCGACAGGGAGATGCGGCTGCTGGTGGAGGTCTTCAACGAGACTGTCAAAGGCTTCAACTGCACTTTCAGCATGCACAACTGCTACAGCAACTACGAAGTCCTAGCGAAGTACGCCTGCGAGTTGCGAGGCTGCAGTCAGCTAGCTCTCGAATTCGCCAATCGAGACAGCCAACAGCTCGGCACAGGAAGTGAGAGGAGGGGCTTCGAAAAACTGGCTCTGTTCGAAGACCACGGCTACCGCGGCAACTACGGCATAGGCGTGATCGACGTGCACACGGACTTCATTGAGCCGCCGGAGCTTGTCAGGGACAGGATGCTGCACGCCGTCAGCATCATTGGTGATCCAAGCAGGATTTGGGTGAGCACAGATTGTGGCCTTCGAACGAGAAGCTGGGAGGTAAGCTTTCAGAAGCTGAGAAATATGGTCTTGGGCGCTGAGCTGGCCAGAAAAACCCTGTAGAAAGGTGAACCATTATAGAAAATCTTTTAGAACTCCCCACAAAACAGGAAGACCATAATCCGGAACACCGTCGTTTTTCGAAGAAAACTATCAAAAACCTTTTAGAATTAAAAGTTTTCTCCTAAAAATCCTTATTAGCGCCACACCGTTCGTGTAGGGCTTGCAGAATTTAACGCCAGAGGACGATGTTTGAAGCATGTGTGGCATATTTGGCTGTATTATGAAGGATGGTAATGTTGCGCCTGTGATTCATGCTGGTTTGAAACGGCTTGAATACCGAGGCTATGACTCAGTGGGTGAGGCAACGCTCTTCAACGGCGTGCTGTATCTGAAGAAGGATCAGGGCAAGATCGACGAGGTTCATGCCACACGCAACCTGGACGACTTGCCGGGCAGCATAGGTATAGGCCATACAAGATGGGCGACACATGGCGCGCCACTGCAGGTAAACGCCCACCCGCACACCGACTGCACGGGGCAGCTTGCCGTTGCGCACAACGGGATTATTGAGAACTTCTCTGAGCTCAGGCAGGAGCTTGAGGCGAAAGGCCACGTTTTCAAGTCCAGAACCGACACCGAAGTCATCCCTCACTTGATTGAAGAAGTGCTGAAAAACAACCCTTCTTTTGGTCTTGCGGATGCGGTTCTTGAGGCTGTGAAGAGGCTTGAAGGTTCGTATGCGATCGTCGTCATTGCCACGAGGGAGCCTGACAAGATAGTGTGCACAAGGCATGAAAGCCCGCTCGTCGTAGGCGTCAACGATAGCGCCATCTACTGTGCGTCTGACATTCCTGCGTTTCTGCCTGTAACGAACAAGGCAGTCATGATAGAGGATGGCGAGCTTGTCACGCTTTCGCTACAGGGCTACGAGATTAAGAAGATTGCAGATTCGAAGGTCGTTACCCGCGAGCCGAAGGTCATAGATTGGACGCCTGAGATGGCTGTGAAGCAGGGTTATCCTCATTACATGATTAAGGAGATTCATGAGCAGCCGGCTACGTTGCGGAACACGCTGAGGCTGCAGGAGCACTACTTGGATTTGATGTCCACCTTTCTGGATCGCGCCCGCGAGGTCTTCCTCGTGGCCTGCGGGACATCTTACCACGCCTGCTTGGCCTCATCGTACATGTTCTCCAAGCTTGCCTTCCTACCCACCTACCCAGTAATCGCCTCAGAATTCGTCGAACAATACGGCAAATCAGTCAACATCGAAAGCACCATCCTAACCGTAAGCCAATCAGGCGAAACCGCTGACATTTTGGCCGCTGTAAACGCTGCTCGCCAGAGGGCTGCAACGGTTCTTGGGCTGACCAATGCTATCGGTTCGACCTTGACCAGGGTCTCGCGAGTGTACGTCGGTCAGCAGTCTGGGCCTGAGATCGGCGTGGCGGCGACCAAGACGTTCACGTCTCAGCTTTCCGTCTTGGCTGGTTTGGCTTTGAGGCTTGCGAAGCAAAGGGGCAAAGTTTCGCAGGACGAGATGGACTACCTGGCTGACAGGTTGAAAAAGCTCCCAGACACGGTTGACACTATAATCAGGACTCAGGAGGAGAAGATGAAGCAGATTGCCCGCAAATACAAGGACGCGAAGGCATTCTTCTTTTTGGGCCGCGGAATAAGCACAGCCACGGCCTACGAGGGGCGACTCAAGCTCATGGAAATCGCCTACGTGCCTGCCATGTCCTTTCCTGCCGGCGAAAGCAAGCACGGCCCAATAAGCCTCGTAGAACCCGGCTTCCCAGTAGTCTTCATATGCCCCAAAGACGAGACGCATAAGACGCTGGTCGGCAACGTCATGGAAATGAAGGCGCGAGGCGCGTCGATAATCGCCATAATCGAAGAAGGCGACGAAGAGATCAAACGGCTGGCAGACGACTACGTTGAGCTTCCAAAGGAGATTCCCGAGGTGCTTTCGCCGATACCCTACATTGTGCCACTGCAGCTGCTGGCCTACTACATGGCAGTAGAAAAAGGCTACAACCCAGACACACCCAGAAACCTGGCAAAATCCGTCACAGTGAAGTAGCTCTGCTTCTTTCTCTGAATCTTTAAGCTGGATGCGGATACGTTAAAAGTCAGCCTTTCCCCATTATTACATTGGTGCCCTTAGTTTGGAGAATAGCGATTGGGGAAAACTGGTTGACAAGCTGACGAAGGAAGGCATTCTCCGCTCGCCCCGAGTAGTCAACGCTATACGCGGTGTGCCACGCGCACGATTTCTTCCAGAGAACATGCAGGCCTACAGCGCCGTGGACACGCCGCTACCAATAGGATTCGGCCAGACGGTTTCTGCCCCGCACATGGTTTCAATAATGAATGAGGCGCTTCAGCTGGAGGTTGGGCACAAGGTGCTGGAGGTCGGCGCAGGATGCGGATGGCACGCTGTCACCATAGCCGAGATCATAGCGCCCAGCGGATCGCCCAGCAGCGAGCGCGGCCACGTGTACACCGTAGAAATAGTGCAGGAACTGGCAGACTTCGCCCGCAAGAACACGTTGAAGGCAGGATACGGCGACCGCGTGACAATAACCTGCGGTGATGGGTCGCTAGGTTACGCAGAGAAGGCACCCTACGACCGGGTTCTGGTCACAGCCGCCGCACCCGACGTACCCAAACCCTTAATCGAACAGCTGAAGCCTAACGGCATCATGCTTATCCCCGTCGGAAACGCATCCCTATTCCAAAACCTTATGAAAATCACGAAAACGGATGGAGACAAGACCAAGCAGGAAAATCTAGGTGGCGTGGCCTTTGTGCCTTTAACAGGGCGCTACGGCCACGTGTTTTGAGCTTCGGTGGCTTGTTATTGGATTTGAAGCTTTTCTTTGTATGCCTCGAGGTCTAGCCAGCCATGTCCGCTGATGTTCATGCATATCGCCTTTTCTTGGCCGGCTTTTTCGGCTTTGAGGGCTTCGTCGATTCCAGCGCGGAGGGCGTAGCTGGATTCTGGTGCTGGAAGCCACCCTTCGGTTTGAACGAATGTTCTTGCAGCTTCGAAGATTGATTTCTCGTCAGATGGATAGGCTACGGCTCTTATCAGGTTGTGCTTTCTCAGCAGGCTTATGATTGGTCCTGCTGCGTGATATCGCAAGCCGTCTGCTTTGATTGGAGTCATCTCAGCCTTGTGGCCTAGAGTGTACATTTTCAGGAGCGGCGTGTGTTCAGCCACGTCGCCGAAATCGTACCTGTACTCTCCCTTCGTGAGATTGGGCGCAGCAGCCGATTGCGCTGCAAGAAACTCGCATTCTCGCTTGCCTTTCAAGACCTCGCCGATGAAGGGAAGCGTGATTCCGCCGAAGTTCGAGCCGCCTCCGAGGCAGCCTACGATCAAGTCCGGCTTCTCGTCAATAGAGTCAAACTGTTTGATAGTCTCTAACCCTATGACTGATTGTTGTGTCATGACATGGTTTAAGACTGAGCCGAGGCAGTACACGCTGTTTTCATGTGTTTCCGCGTACTCCAGTCCTTCTGATATTGCTATGCCTAATGAGCCGGGGCTTTTCGGATTCTTGGACAGGATCTCCTTGCCCATCTTCGTTTCCTTGCTGGGTGAGGAGTAGACTTTGGCTCCCAGGAGGTTCATCAGGGTTTTTCTGTCTGTTTTCCAGTCGTAGACGGATTTGACCCAGAAGACTACGCAGTTTAGGCCTAGTAGGCTTGCGGCGTATGAAAGGGCTGTTCCCCACTGGCCTGCGCCGGTTTCTGTGCTTAGGGTTGTTTTTCCTTCTTTCATGGCGTAGTAGGCTTGCGCGATTGCGGTGTTGGTTTTGTGCGAACCGGTTGGCGACAGGTCTTCTCGTTTGTAGTAAAGCCTGACTTTCTTCAATCCTAGCTTCTTTTCGAGGCGTTTTGCCCTGTAGAGTGGTCTCGGTCTGCCCATATGAATGTAGAGCTCGCGTATCTCTTCGGGAATAGTGATCCAGCTTTGGGTGGACATTTCTTGGCCTAGACATTCTTTGACCATGGTTTTGGCCAAGTATTCCATTCGTGATGGGCCTGTTTCAGGCTGCTTTGGCGGAGGAAGCGGTTCAGGCAAGTCAGGCATAATGTTGTACCATTTTGTCGGGAATTCGTCTATTGGCAGGGCAATCTGATCTTTATCCATAATCGCCACCATTTGAAGAACGTATAGTATGGTACGTTCCCGATTAAAGACTTCCGCTTTCGGCAAACCACAATGCTTTTTGGGCTATCCGAACCATTTTTCCAGCGTGGTCTTTCCGCGAGATTTGGTTATGCCTTTCTGCATGCGTTCCAGCGTGTTGCGGACGCGTTCCTCGGAGAAGTCTCGGCCTCGGGATATGAAGTTGACCACGCCCTCGATGTCGGGCTCTAGCCACTCCAACCTGTAATTGTCGGAAACAACCGGTTTCAGGAAGATCTCCCTGATTCGACTTGGTTCAGTCGGAAACTCTGCGTTTTGAATGTGCAGAAGCGCTTTCTCTAGCGTTCCGTGCTCCTTGATCAATTTTAAGGCAGTTTTGGGTCCTAATCCTTTGATGCCGTCTGGGTTGAAGTCTGTTCCAATCAGGATGCCTACGTCTACTAGCTGTTCGTGCGTTATTCCGCATTCGGCGAGTGCCTGCTGGAGGTCTACGATTTCGGGGATGACTTCAACGTAGATGTTTTTGCTAGGCAGCTTTCGGCGTCCTGATACGGTTACGTTTCTCATGAGCTTGGGTGCTCCGAAGAGGAGGCTGTCGTAGTCTTGGCTTGCGCAGTAGTCGGCGTCTCCGCGTTTGGTGATGTGGGCGGCTTGGGCTTCGCCTTCGCTGGGGGCCTGCACCCAAGGGATGCCCATGAGCTTGAGGAGTGTTTTGCTGTCGTCTGCCATGTAGTCCTTCAGACGCGAGGTTGCTTGCGCGTATACGCGTGCCTCCTTGATTCTGCCCTCGCTTATCGCCCGCTCGTACCGAACCTGGGCCTCCTGTTTGACGGCGGCGCGTCTCTGAATCTCGATCTCCTTCAGTGCTGGTGGCGTTCCGTCGAATACGTAGATGGGTTTGATGCCCATTTCGACGAGGTTGCTTGTTCTGTAAAGTAGGCCGCTGAGGTGGCTTGTGACTCTGCCGCTGCTGTCCTTGAGTGGAGTGCCGTCTGGTTGTCGGATTATGGCTAGGAATTGGTAGAGCGCGTTGTAGGCGTCTATGGCGATTATCTTTCCGCCTAAGTCTTCAAGTTTCACGGCAGTTTTAGGCACAAGGTCGCGGAGGTTGACGCCCAAAAGGACACCGAGAAGTAATGGCTTGGAACTTCGATAATAAATTTGTGAGCTTAAACATATAAGATATAAGGAGGTCTTACAATTACAGAACCGTCGCTAGGGATGGTCTGTGTGACTGAAAAAGCCTTATCGTCATCATCAATTACGTTGACTACGTGCACGAGTTGTGACAAGCCCATTCCGCCAGGCGTAGAGGCCACGAAGTTCATGTGTCCCAACTGCGGAGAAATCCTGATAAGGCGCTGCAACAAATGCCGAAAGTTCGGCCGTCCTTACAAGTGCCCGAAATGCGGATTCACCGGGCCGTAAAAGCGGGGGATTAGGGAATGGGTAGTGTGGTAGTGACTTACAAGATATTTCCGACTGATATAACCGTGGGTTTTGATGATTTGAAGAAGCGGATTGAGGCAAGTTTGCCCAAGTTTGCGGAGGTTTACGGGTACGGTGAGGAGCCTGTTGCTTTCGGCCTCAGAGTCTTGTTGGCGCAGTTCAAGTTTCCCGAGGACCAGACTGGCGTGCTTGAGGAGTTTGAGAAACGTGTGGAGACGCTTGAGGGCGTGAGCCAGTTGCAGACGATCAATGTACGCAGAACGAGCAGATAGCCTTAAGATGGTTGGTTTAAACGTTTATATATGAATCTTGGATTGAACGTTATTTCGAACGTGCTTCAAGGGTAGTTGGGGAGTGTTTTGATGAGTGAGATACAGTTGCGTGTTGGTGACGCAAGGCAGAGAGATGTGGGGCGAGGCATAGCCCGCATTGATCAGAAGACTATGCAGAAGCTGGGCATTTCAGCAGGCGACGTTATTGAGATCGTGGGCAAACGCACCACTTCGGCTATCGCGTGGCCCGCCTACAGCGAAGACCAAAACCGCGACATGCTCCGCATTGACGGGTTCTCGCGCAAGAACGCAGGTGTGGCAATAAATGAATACGTGATCGTGCGTCCTGCGAAGGTCAAGACGGCCTTGAGCCTGACGCTTGCGCCTGCGGACATGAGGTTGAATGTTGATGATGATTTCACTAATTTTGTGAGGAACCGTTTGATGGAGAGGACGCTGGTTGAGGGCGACACGACGCTTGTTATGATGTTGGGTCATGCGATTCCGTTCATGGTTACGAAGACGCGGCCTCATGGCATTATTAAGGTCACGGCTGAGACGAAACTTTCGATTTTGAATGAGCCTGCTCCTGAGGGCAAGGGACTCCCGCGCACGACGTACGAGGACATCGGAGGCCTTCACGAGGAGCTTCAGCGCGTGCGTGAAATGGTCGAACTTCCACTCAGGCACCCTGAGGTTTTCCAGAGGCTGGGCATTGAGCCGCCGAAGGGAGTGCTGCTTCACGGTCCTCCGGGCTG
>CAZUFK010000020.1:0-23524 GCA_964619695.1 uncultured Candidatus Bathyarchaeia archaeon | reverse complement strand
AATATGAATTGGTGATTCATAATCGTTTAATATGTTCTCGGCTGAACATGTGAAAACAATGAAACAAACGGTGAAAAGGTGTGAATGAAAATGATGAAGAAAGCCGCAGTTAAAGATAGTCTATACACGATTGACCTAACTAAGATCGACGGAGACGGAGCATTCCCGTGCCCTAGGTGCGGAACAATGATATCCCCAGACGACGAAACCGAAGAAACCTACCATATCGTCGAAACAGTAGTCAAAAAGGACGAACTGGCAGAGCTAGTCTTGACATGCAACAAGTGTGGTACAAAAATGAAGCTCGTAGGGTTCCTAGGACAGCAATAAAGCTGACTGACCAAGAAGCCCCATTTTAGCTACTCTTCTTCAAGTTTCCTGCTTATTATCACAAAAGTCAACCACAGTATTAGGCCATAGAAAAGGCCGTTGAAAACGGAACCCAGAAGGCCAGAATAGCGTCTCGCCGCCTCTCCGATCAGCGCGCAAACAACGTTTCCAGGGAACATCGGGCAGGGAATCAGCAGAGAGGCAGACGTGAAAATCGAAAAGAAAACAAGCAGTATCCTTGTTCCTCTCATATTAATTCACAATAAGGAGTCTGAGTGGTCACGCGACATATCGGATATCGCAACATTTAATAAACCTTCCCGTACATGCGCACAACACAAATACGCTTTGCCAAAGGAGAGCCACGCTGTTCTACATGCCTAGAAGACGAAGCAGATATGAGACAAAATCCTGCATAGGCGAAGAAAGCACAAACACCACCACAAGAGCGATTACAAAAAGCTTCCTGCTCAACGAAAGCGCCGAAACGTCGTCCAAGGGCCCAGGATGCTTATACATAGACATGAACACCACAAACAGAGCCATTGGCAAAGAGAACCAGATCAAGAACAAGACTGAAAGCACTGCCAAGACGGTTCTCGCTCTGTCACCAACCAAAGACCGCGACACATGTCCACCGTCAAGCATCGCGGCAGGAAGAATGTTAAGCATAGTCACGAACAAACCGACCCAACCGGCAAAAGCCACAGGATGCAGGTTTACTACAAGCATGAAATCCCCAACGGGCCTTTGCGGAACACCCCCAAAAGGCGGAAGAAACATACCGACAAGCGAGAACAGCAACGGCGTCGGAAGCGCTCCCTCGGCTGTCTCAACCCACGCGTAAGTGCAAAACGGAAGGCCCACAGCCACGGCTATCACGGCTATGAGAAAACCTATAAGGGGACCGCTTGCACCCACATCAAACAGTGAATCCCTGTTGCGCGGCAGCGACTTCTGCATTATGACCGCACCGAAGGTGCCTATCCCAAAGAAGTTAAACACGGGTGGCGGGCCCGGAATAAAGTAAGGCGGCGTGGCGTCAATACCATCCCTATTCGCAGTCAGCTTGTGGCCCATCTCGTGCGCCCCCAGCACCGCCATTATGGCAACGGTGAACGTTACCCCACCAATCAACGGATCCATAAAACTGGAGGACAGCATGTAGCCGGTGGCGAACGTGGTGCCTACAGTGGCGAACAGCAACACCCAGTTTATCCACACATTGCTCGGCCTCGTCGGCGGCTTTGAGGCGATCTTCAAGACTATTCTGCCTTCCTTTCTGCGCAGGAAAGCTATGAGGTTCATCGGCTCCAGTTTCTTGAGCAACCTCAGAAACGGCTGTTTCGTCTCCTGCGGCTGCTTGAGATAGTAGGTCGGAACACTGTCCTCAAGCAAAGCTTGCTCGATCTGGAACTCCGAGGAAACAATGGCCTCTATCTGGTTTAAGTCAGCTTGCTGAGGCGCCTGCGGCTCACCCGCCCCGTTCGATATGTCGCTCAAAGGTCCATCCTTTCTTGTCGCTCTACTAGTGCATTCTTGAGGTAGAAAAACGTATTGGAAAGGCCTGTTCCTGCTCGGAATCCGAACCTCTAAAAACCGTTTAATAATCGTTTAAAGACTAACCGTTTGACAAGACCAAAAAAGACACGAAAAAGGCAAAACAACTGAGGTTCACCTGCACGCCTTTGGCCACGTCGAATAGGAAGGGGTCGCTTGAAAATAGGAATAGTTTATAGCCACTTGAAGGAGTTAGGAGGAGCCGAAAGGGTAATCCTTAAGCAGGTAGATCAACTCCACAAGAAAGGCCACAACGTTAACGCCTTCTTTGCCTACGTAGACAAGAGTCTGCGCAAAGAATCAGCCAACCCGCACTGCTACACGAAAAGCTTCTTCTCAAAACTTGTTCCCAACAATCCGGCCACAAGAATAGTGTCCTCAATACCTCTCTCCCCTCTCGCCCTGTCAGCATTCAAAAACGAAGACATCCTCATCTGCCACGGCTACGGCCCCGGCCCCTGGATAGGCTACCTGAACAAGAAAATCAGAAACAAGAAGTACATCAGCTACATTCACTCTCCCCCAAGATTCCTGTACCTGAACCAGTCGGAAAGAGCACTGTGGCGGTTCAACGACGTACGAGAAACAATCTTCAGACTAAGCCGAATCTCAGGCCCGCTGCTGAAGGAGATAGACCGCATAGGCGTAGTCAACTCGGACGCTGTCTTGGCAAACAGCTTCTTCACAGCCAAACGGATACGCTCCATCTACGGAGTATCATCCCAAGTCTGCTATCCTCCGGTCGATACCGATACCTTCAGGATTCTGGACGAAGAGACAGTGAGAAAGACTCACGGAGGCTTCGGCTGGCCCCTCATCCTCTCAACCGGAAGAGTCGTCGCCGTCAAGCGCTGGGAATGGCTGCTGGAAATAATGAGCTACATAGTGAAAGACTTCCCGTCCGCAACCCTCGTCATAACAGGAGAGATTTCAAGAGAAAACGAAGAATACATAAGAAAACTCGCTAAAATCACCCAGAAATCCGGAATCGAGAAGAACGTCAGATTTCTCGGCTTTCAATCGCAGGAACAGCTTGTAAGACTCTACAATGCTGCAGATGTCTATGTGTATTCGGTTCCAAGAGAGGATTTCGGACTGGGGCCAGTTGAAGCCATGGCCTGCGGGACACCTGCGGTCGTATGGAACGACGGCGGAGGTCCATGCGAAACTGTAAATGACGGTGAAACAGGCTTCAAAGCAGAACCATACAACATGGAAGATTTCGCAGAGAAAACCATGAAAGTTGCAGATCTCGATAAGAGCCGAATTTCCGCAAAGACACGCCGATTCGTGGATGACAACTTCTCATCGCGAAGGCATTTTGAAGTTCTCGAAGAGACCATTCAAAGATTAAGATGATAGTTGAATGGGAAACTCGGGCAAACAGACAAGCTTGCCAGAACACAATGCTAGATCAGCAACTCCTCATGTTCCTCTCAGCATTTTTACCGTCTTCTTTCATCCAACGACTCGCGTCACCGCTAAGGGCGGCGCCGAGAAGAGATTCATCGAAACTTTCAAAATAATCTGCAAAGAGAAGAACATGAAGATAGCCGTTCTAGAGCCTTCCCCAAGCCTACTAGACAAATCAGGAATCCTTTGCACGAAACATGCCCTGGACACCAGTTTCCGTGCAAAAGGATGGTTCGGCACATACCTCGAATGGATTTTCTGGGTCACCAAAGCCTTCTTCAGAAGCCCCTCCATCGTCCGCCGAGAGAGGCCCAACATGATCTTCATTCCCAACAATACGCCACCAAACTTGCTTTCGGGCTTCGCCACAGGCATGATGTTCCATCTACCCACATGCGTAGTTGTCCACCACATTGACACGCCCTTCACAAAGACTGAGTCGAAAAGCGATTCACTTTATGACAGCTACCGAAGCATCGGCTACAGCAGGTCCGTATCGCTGGCGAAAATCCTGGCACTTCAAATCACACTTCCGCTCCTGAAGAAGGCAAGAACTGTAATAGCAGTTTCAAACTTCACCGCAAAGGCCCTGACTGACAGGGCAATCCGCAGAAACAGAATTCACGTCAGCGGCAACGCTATTGACTTTGGCTTGATCAGCAAGGTCAAGCCCTGCAGCAGTTCAAAGATCTTTGATGGAGTCTTCGTAGGCAGAATCGCCAAAGAGAAGGGGATCTTCGATCTGTTGAAGGCGTGGCGAATTCTGGTCGAAAGCAAGAAGAAGGCTAAGCTCTTGATTATCGGAAGTGGATTGGAGCTTGCCTCGCTGAAGAAAACGATTGTATCGATGGGACTGGAAGAAAATGTTTTCATACGAGCTCGTTGCACTGACGAAATGCTATACTCGCTGCTGAAGTCTAGCAAAGCCTTCCTCTTTCCAAGTTATCTTGAAGGTTGGGGAATAGCGCCAGCTGAGGCGCTGGCATGCGGCATGCCGGTAGTAGCCTACGCGATCCCTGCACTCAGAGAAATCTTTGGCAAATGCAAGAGCGTGTTTCTCGTACCAGTCGGCGGAGTCGACAGGATGGCCCAGACAATGCTGCAAGTGTTAGATTTAGAGAATGAGAAGCTCCGCAAGACCTCGACGGATTTTGCGGAGAGTTTCGAATGGGCGAAAGTTGCGTTGGTCGATCTGGGCGCAATCACGACCGCAGTTACGGAGAACTCTGGCAAAAGAACCTGCTAAAAAGAAGTCTGGTTTTGAGAAAAATAAAGAAAAGGGAAGAGGTTTGCGTTGTTGTTACGGGTCTGCGTGAATATATGTTGGCCACGTGAATGACATCAGCTTGTTCTCGATGAATAGCCTTCTTGCTTCTGGTAGGACGAAAGTTGTTCTGACGTAGGTTGAGCCGCCTTCGCCGAGATACTTGATTTGTCCGAAGCCTGTGCATTCAGTGAATATGCCTAGACATTCAACGATGCTTATGGTCGGTGCGCACTGGCCGGTGTAGGTTAGCTTGAGAATCAGCGTTGTCACGCCTGGCTGCAGGTATTGCATGTAGGCTATCAATCCATGTCTCAGTGCATAGCATGCGTAGTATGTGTCGTCTCCGTTGTAGCCCCAGACGATGAAGCCGATCGTGCCGTTGAGGTCTTTGTAGGTCGATATTACGGCGTATCCGCCTCCGCCTGAGACTCCACCATAGTAGGCGCGCGTCTTGTTCCAGCATCCAGGACCATAGATCCCGTTGCCAGACAAGTCGCTAGTCGACACGTCTGACTTCACTAGGAAAGCATCGGTGTAGTCGTTGAAGTACTCTGACAGCACGTTTGCTGCTGGGCCGCCTATCGTGATTATGTTGCTGCTTGAGATCGGGTAGGTTGTGCACCAATCGTCTTTCAGGTGTGTCCTTCCGATAGTGTCGCGGTATTGGGACTTCGTTCTGTTGGCGACGCCTTGCTCGCGCATCAGGTACGTGATGTATTGTCCCCATGTGGAGTCCTTGATGTCCAATGCTGACTTGTACACCTCAATGTCTTTCCATTCCTCAAACGCTGATGTGACCATCGAGGCTCCTGCAGAGTCTACTGCTGCCGAAACCGTGCCCACATTCTCCCATTCGTAGCGTCCCACTGTGCAGTATTCGATCGTGGAGTAGAGAACTTTGACTCTAGTGCCTACTGCCAAGGTCAGTCTTCTGTATTCCTCGTAAGTGTCGCTGTATCTCCAGAACCAGATCGTGCCGTTCGTGAAGTCGATGGTGTAGTAGTCTCTGTACACGCCTGTACCGGCTTTCGAGGGGTCAAGCGTCTCGTAGCTCTTCACAGTGTCGTGTCTTGCCCATAGTGTGCCGTTCACGACCACTTCCTCGGCTGAGGTGCAGTATTGGTCCCAATATGATGGGATGAGCTTGTCTTCTTCCATGTTGTACACTCGCTCGCGGCGTATGCACCCTGGTCCAGCCAGATAGCCAACGTCGATGTCGTCGACAAGGTATTTGGCCACAGTGCTGCCGACAAGGTTGTAACCGAGCTCCACGACTATGTCCGTTACGTAGTATCTTGCGAGCTTGTTTCTGTAGAAGTCAAACGAGTGTTTTGCTGTTCCTGCACCTGATGAGACTCCAGCCATTGGAACTCGTTTCACGTAAGCGTCAGAGTCATACCAGAAGGACTCGTCTGCAGTCATGCCTGTGAAAGTCGCGATGTTAGACAGATCGATCTTAGTCCAGCCTGTTGCGCTAGGCACAACGTTGTTGTACATTTGCACGTTCGCCCAGCTTGTTGAGGTGCCATTTGAGAGTTTCACGAATATGTGAGGCCCGTAGTAACCAGCCTCCAATGTCTTGTACCAGAAGCTGATTTCTGTGAGATTTCCGAAATAGTATGTACCGTTTTGTCCGAATCCCTCAGGCGTTATCCTTATCCGAGCGTAGCCCGAGGAGTTCGCTTCAAGTTCCACAGCCCAGTTCTTGCTATGTGCGTAGCCTGATCCTTCTTCATAGGTGTTTACCCATTCAGCTTCGGAGCCAGCACCGTTGTGCTGAAGCTCGTATCCATGCCAGACTCCATCTGTTTTATTGTTCCATATCCTGTCGTCCAAGCCTTGAGTCAAAGCAACGTAGTTGGTTGCGCTTGTGAGTGTGCTCTTGTAGACCCATCTATCATCCTGCTTGTGCACGGAATCAGACAGATCCCAAGGGTTGAACAACTCGTCCAGTTGGTATTTGATTTCTCTGTCCAAAACGTTATAGCTGTCTTGGTCACGTGCAGGATCGGGGTGAACACCGTGCTTATCAGCGTCGTCAGCGTCGTGCAGATCAGTCACTCCATAGGCTGTTGCGCATCGCCATTGATTGGTTGATCTTGTGGTGTTTGCCCATGTGAGATCGAAGGCCCACTCGCCTATCACATAGGGCGTGGCGGGCTCATGCGGCGCCGGACTCATGTCGCTCTGCAGGACACCTTCAGTGATCTTGTAGACAACGCGAATGATGTCGCTTGATGTCGGAATGTATCCTGGGCGGAAGTTCACGCCATATTTCGTGCCGTTGTAATTCCAGTTGTAGTACGTGCCTTTCGTCTTCACCGCCCCGTTCACAAAGACCATTGGTTCGTTACTCCAATGACCTTCACCTCTCGGGTACTCTATTGGCGTTTTTACGCATGGATACCAAGTGGTGTTGCCTGCCATTTTGTTTGGCCAAGTTGCCGCCGTGTAATAGTCATGTTGGGTGGAAATGCTGCAGTCTCTTGTCTGAATTGTGGTAACGTCGAAGGCTTCAACATAGTTGACGGTGGTGTTCGGCCAGAACGCAGCCCAGCCAACGTAGGGAAGAGACTTGCTGATGATCTGGCAGACGTCGTAGCCTGCGGCTTTGGCTTCCTCGTGATACGTGCTGGAGCCATTGAAGAATATGTTCTTGTCGTATTTTGTGGTTTGGTTGACGAACCAGTGGGCATAGGCTAATGGGTGGGATGCTCGCTCCATGTCCCATTGTCCTCTTTCACTGAATTCCACTTGCATCGTGCCGATGCCCTTGCCAAGGTCGACACGCTTGACATCTTTGATCCAGAGCACGTATTTTTCGACTTTTTCATATATCACTTGGAAGGTGAGTTCGAGAATCTTGTCATCATCGAATCCTGCTACTGTTGTGTTTGTGGATATTACTGTTTTGAGTCGATAGACTGCTTCTCTTGGCCCATCGTATATCTTCTCTATTGGGTAGCTTCGCGCGTAGGCATTTGTCTTTCTGCCGCAGTAAGGAGAGCTGAACGGACTTGCAACGTGCTGCCAGTCCAAATCAGGAGGAGTGCCGCTGCCTAGTGTATCACTGTACAAGGCAAAAGCCCAGACGTTCTTGTACATGCCATTCTGAATATATGTAACGTTCAGCACCCATCCTTCGTTCCAGTCCTGTTTTGCCACAAAGGAATTGGCAAAAGGATCTATTTGGCCACTGTAGTTCAGACCAACTGGAACGTATGGGTTCATCAACTCCCCATACTTGGAGAAGCCAACGTTCGAGCTCTTCTTTTCGTACGGATAGAACAGGTAGCTGTCGTTTCCCAGAACGCCGTAGATCATCTTGTAGTCTGTCTCGCTGTAGGCTGCTCCCATTGCCTTTAGTCCGCTGAGAATGCTCAATGAAGCATATGTGCTAATTGCCAATATTATCGTCAATGAAATCGAGAGTAAAGCTTTTCTGTTTTTCTGCGAACCTAAGTTTTTCATTTTTTCCATTCCTCTTTTTAATTCATGTATGAGAGCGTGGGCACGTTTATTAAAGACTTTTTAGGGGTTTTGATTCAGAATCAGAATAAAAGCCAGAAAACTGATCAAACAAAAAACAAAGCCTGCCGTGAAGTTTCAAATTGTACAACTCCTGAGAAGGTTTATAAGCCGGTCTGTGCATATCTTCATATATATGTCTCATTGCGGACATATTGTATCTATGTAAAACACAAGAACTGTTCAACACAACTCCAGCAGTGAATGAAATGAAAAAGAACTCTCGCCTTCTGACTATTCTGCGAACACTAATACTAGTCACCATTACGCTGGAAAGCCTCGCTCTGCTCAACACATCGGCTTTTGGAATAGCAGTAGAGGTTCCATGGTTCAGGCAGTGGCCATTCTCTGCAGACGCCTACACTGGATCCTCAGAAGCTCCTTATGGATTTGCCTACAATGGAAGCCACGTAGAGCTTGTCGTGGGCTTTCACGAAGAAAACCAAACAGACCAAAAACTAGTCCAGATCATCAATCGAAACAAAGGGTCTGCAATGAATCGGTTCTCTTGGTCTCACAAGACGAAAAGCATCGTTGCTAGCGTTCCGACAGGCGAGATTGCGAAGCTTCTTGAAGACCTTGTCGGTGAGCGAAATGTGGATTATGTGGAACCCAACTGGGACTCCTACATCGACGCCACTGTAAATGACCCACGATGGATGTATCAATGGGGGGCCGCAAGAATAGAGGCCGACAAGGCATGGAACGTACAGAAAGGCGACAGCGCCATTCTTGTCGCAGTAGTCGACACAGGCATATCATACAACCACCCAGACCTCAAAACGAACTATATCCCGCTTGGATATGACTGGGTAAACAACGATACTGACCCGATGGATGACAATGGGCATGGCACGCATTGTACAGGCGTAATCGCTGCAGCACTCAACAACAGCATCGGCGTAGCTGGATTAGCTCAAGTCCGCATCATGGCTGAAAAAGCTTTGACCCACAATGGCGCAGGATACGATGATGACCTTGCCAAGGCAATAATACACGCAGCAGACCAAGGAGCGAGAATAATCAGCTGCAGCTGGGGGAGCAACGGGGAAAGCCAACTGCTGCACGATGCCGTTCAGTATGCCACTAATGCCGGTGCCTTAGTGGTTGCTGCGGCAGGCAACAGCGGCACGAACACACGACACTATCCAGCCGCGTATCCAGAAGTTATCAGCGTTACCGCAACAGATGAGAATGACAGACCGGCAGCTTTCACCACCTACGGAGACTGGGTTGACCTTGCGGCGCCGGGAACGAGCATATTTTCAACATACCTATGGAACAGCTATCTCTCTATGAGCGGCACTTCCATGGCATGCCCCTACGTCGCAGGGGTTGCTGCTCTAGTATGGAGCCAGTATCCTGCGATGAGCAACGAGCAGGTTCGAAACCAACTATTGTACACTGCAGATGATCTGGGTACAGTTGGGTTCGATGTCTTCTACGGATTTGGGCGGGTGAACGCCCGCAAGGCTGTGGAGCAGACTGTCGCCTTAACAGGCAGCGGCATTGTGAGCGCTCCTGCAAACTCCGTCTACTTCATGCATGTGAACCCAACCAAGGATACTTCTGCAGCAACTGCTTACGACACTATCGCCAGCGGCGTAGTCTATGGGCTTACTGCTAACTCTCAGAGGCAGGAATTCGCCTCGAATAGTCGCCTCATTCTGGAATCAGGAAGACTAAACACGTCCGCCTTAGCCAATGCCACGGTAGTGCTATTCGGCGGACCCTGCCCGCAAGAAACCGTTAGATACTATGAGAATGCAGGCATGACACCGGTGAAATTCGAAGCAGACGAAACAAACTACAAGTTTCTCACTCAAAACGGCCAGACTATAGCAGAACTAAGCAGAGGAAGTGTTGACTCGGGACGCGAGGACATGTTTGTGGTCGAGGTTTTGACTGACGGGACAGATTTGATAGTCATAATGTATGGCTTTTCCTGGGAAGGAACGTGGGCAAGCGGAATATTCTTCAAAGAGATCATCTCGAAGAGCCTTAACTGGTATGCTGAAAAATACTATGTGTTCCATTGGATAGACGGCCTGCACCAGGATGGAATCCCTGAAAGTGGCGAAATTCACCAAGAAGCACCATAGAACAGCAGGAGTAGCTGATCACTAGCCTCGTTTGGCTTCAATAGGCCTGAGAAGACTCGTGTCGTGCAATGTCGCTAGGCAGGCGGTAAACGCGCCTTTGAGGGCCGTTTTCATGTTACGTTCTTCTTTTTGCTGAAGGCTCGCCTTGAGCTAGATGCATGCGTCAGTCGTTTGAATTTAAGGATAAGAACCACGTACTTGACGATGGTTGAGAAAAGCCGCATTTTGCTGTTGCCTCCCTTCTTTCCGTAATCAAGGAGAATTGGAACCTCGGTAACAAAGCCTCCAGAATGGACAGCCTTGAGCAATAGCTCTAAAGAAGAATCAAACCCATTCGAATCGACGATGCCCTCTCCGAGGGCACCGCGGAGCCTCTTAAGTGTCATCGCCTTAAAACAACGAAAACCGCTTGTAGCATCCTTCACAGGGAGCCTGAAGAGAGCCCCGACAACATTGTTAATCATCTTGCTTAAGACGACTCGATGCGGAGGAACGTTCAGCTGCGCTCCTCCAGCCACGTAACGGGAACCTACGACGATGTCAGCCTTCCTTGCAGCTACCAGCATACCCAAGATGTACTTAGGATCATGCGTATTATCGGAGTCCATTGTGACTACAACATCATCATCAAGAGCTTCTTCGGCAGCTGCAAGGAGACCAGTCCTCAAAGCTGCCCCCAAACCCATATTGCTGCAATGTTCAATCATCCTAACAGGATAGTCTGTGGAAAGATCCTTGAGAGCCTCGCCTGTCCGATCGCGACTACCGTCGTTTACTGCGATGATCCTGTATTGAGTCTGGCATCCAAGCACGTGATCTATCGAGCAGACCAGAGGTTTGATGTTCTTTTCTTCATTGAAGCATGGCAAAACTATGTAACATCTCAAGCAGTGTTCGCTCCGCAGGAGGCCCTTCCTAGGGTTTAGGCCTGTTAGGAAAAGAGGATTAAGGAGAATTTAGCTTCCGACTTCGAATAGCTACGAGCTAACCTTTCTGAAAAGGAGAAGCTTCCCGACTGAAAGAAAGCTCAGCGGCGTCTCAGCTAACCTATAATCCATCGGCTTGGCCAGAATGACAGCGACTCGTGTCATGAAGGAAAGAAGACTCGGCGAGAGGAGGGGCATTTCGCCAGTGAAGTAGTACACTTTCTTGCTGAACGACGCAGCATACTTCCGCAAGCCTAGATACGTTACGGGGAAAGACAGATCGGTAGCCCTCCAGTATACAAGACACGCCCCAGCTTTGTCAAATTCGCGTATGTACTCTTTCATCGTTCTGAAGCGCAAGTGGCGCGTGCGTCTCTTGAAGACAAAAGAGGGCGCCGCCTCAAAGATGAGAATGTACCCAAAAGGCTTTGCCACTCTGACCATTTCGTGGACTGCACTTTTCCAATTCTCATCATCAAGTATGTGCTGAAGAACCGTAACGCAATTAACCATATCGTAGAAATCACTGGGTGATTCAAGTTTGGCTACGTTTGCCACGGCAAAAGTGAGTTTTCTTGCGTTCTTTCTGGTTGCCTTCTTGGCCAGTCTTATCATCCAAGGGCTTGAGTCGATGCCAGTGGTTGCGAACCCTCTTTCAGCAAAGAGATTCATCCACTTTCCAGGACCGCAACCCACGTCCAGAATCCGTGCACCGCTCTTAAGCCTAACCTGCGTTTCAATTGCCTGCAGGATCAGGTGTTGGGCCTTGTATTCGGCGTAGTGGGCAAGCCAGTTGTAGGCTATGTTCCGCCACTTGCCAGTTCTGATCGTGGAATTGTCCTCCTCAGCCTCAAGTGCCACGGCGTCCCATGGAGAAGCATCCTCCTGCATTTCACTTTTCACGATTTTCCTTCCTGAAGGCTAAACGCTTCCGAGCGATCTCGATCACTCGTCTGGGCATGAAGATGATCGTAACAACTATGATCACGGATAGAAGAGAGATCCTCAGTCCGATGTCGACGTATGTCTGGCCTTCAAAGTATACCGTCACATCAAACTCCCCAGTTCTGTTCACATAGAAACTGTTGACTACTGAATACGCCAAGCTTGGCGAAATTTCCTGGCCATCGTCAAGTCTAGCCTTCCAAAGTGGATGATATGTTTCGGAGAAGGTCAGAAAGAAAGGAGATTCAGTTTTCACATGCACGTTGTAGGCTACTTGATTCAGTTTCGTGTACGTGATTGCTGGCATTTGAGCGGCATGACTGAAAAGGTCTTGGAGTGTGCAGTTGTTTTCGCTGTCTGTGAGCGAGTAGAGAATCATCTGGTCAAACACTATTTTGCCGTTTGCGCTTACCGAGAAGTTTTGGTCTCCCTTCTCAAGATGTAGCGGGCCAGCTTCGTACCAATGAAAGCCCACGTCTGTGTTATTCGTGTTGAACGATAGCGAGTTGTTCGCAATTCTCAAGCTTAGTGTGCCACACTCAGGGCCTGTGGCAAGACGTAGGGCGGCCATGTAGCGGCCTTGTTTGAGTATGAAGTGATGCGTGCTGATCGAAGAAAACGTGAACGGTTCAAGTTCAAGCACGCTCAACAGGTGATGAGGTGTACCGTACGCTGTGACGTTAAGCAGTAACTTGGTGGTCTCAACGGGTTCGCTGAAGAGATGCAGGGGTGAAAGCAGTGTGTTGTTGACGACCTTCGCCTGTGTGATCCAATTCGTTCCGTCCCAAGTGCAGATCGAATAGTTTCGTGCGTAAGCTGTCTCGAAGAGTATCCGCACGCCAGCTACCTCTTGGGCCGTGGGCCATTGCAGTTGGAGCCATTGTGGAGTCTCCTGATTTGGATCCGAAGCCCACCTCGTTTGCATTGAACCGTCAACAGCGTTCTTGGGAAACAGATTGTCTTGGACGGAGCTTGCAGAAACGTTTGAGCCTTCTCGAACTACCGTTAGGGAGTTTTCGGCTTCTAGTAGGTCGTCTTCGAATTGCTGTAGATGAATTGTCCATCCTGGCGAGAGGTGGTAGGCGAAAAGGTTAACCGCGGTCATGACATCAACGATTCTGCCTTGAAAGGTTTCTATGAAGCGAAGAAGCTCGTCGTAGGTGGATTGAAAGAGTGTTGGTTCAACGATTGCGATTGCGTCAACGTCATTGTAGCCTGGTCCTTGATTGGTCAGTCTCAGCCAGTGAGCCCCTCTTTTCAAGTTCAGGCTCCGCATTTTAACCCATAGCAGGCCGTTCCAGTAGTCTGTTTCCGGTCTGATCTCTCCTGCAAGGCTGTTGTCCACCCAGACTTGCAGGTTTCCCCTATGTGATACGAAGCCCACCCTGAGCCAAAGGTCATAGTATCCGTCAGCTGACACGTCACAGGGAATTTCCACAGTTGCGTTCCCAGCGGTCGTGATTGTTTTCCCGCCATAGACGAGGGCACCAATGTCCCTCCAAGAGTCAGACTGAATCCAGTACTTAGTGGCATTGAGGCTGTAGACGCCGAAATCTGCGGCGTTTATTATCGTTGCCTTGTTCCTTAATTGCAGCATGGCAAGATCGATCAAGTCGGTATTGACGAATGCCAGTGCGGTGGCATTGCTGTGGAAATCCTTGAGGAATTCAGGACCTAGCTTGTCGAGAAAGAAGAGATTGGTGTTGTTGAGGGTGAACCCGTCGATCTTGCAGAGAGACGAGAAAGAGTTGAAGCCACCGAGAATGTCTGCGTGGTCGTATGTGGCAAAAAACCTTGGGGTGTAATACGGGTTCTCGATTATTAGTGAGCCGTTTTCATCGTACACTATGTTGCTGGTGGCTCCGTTTTGGTCCAGAAAGAATTCTTTCACGTCTGAATCAAGGTATGCTGGCAGAACTACGTACTTGTAATTGAACAAACCTGTCATCTTGAGAAAATCTCTCGTTTTTTGCTGTCCGACGAGTCGAAAGCGCAGGTAGTTCAGAAGATCCCGGACATTCAAGTCCCATCCTCCGTCCTGCATCGATGGCTTGTCATGAATGAATGAACTATCATATCCAATGTCATGTGCCCAACCGATTTCGGTGAGCATCGCGCTGAAGGCAAAGTCATATCCCGAGGAAGATTGATACATCCATCGTGCTGGGTCGCGATTGATGCTCGTTATCTTGAAGTCTCCGTTTTTCGTGCCTATCCATTCGTATGGCTTAATGATGTTTTCGGGCAGTGAGTAGACCTGCAGGCCATCTTTGAAGAAGTACCACGTCAGGAAGAATCCATTGAGGAAGATGACGACCAAGAGTATGATGCTTGCGTAGTACAGTATCTTGTGTAGTCGCCTAAAGAATGTTCTTACAAGGTTGATTGGAGTTTCAAGTGTCTTGACTCGCAAAGACTTGAGGATATTGGTCTCGAATTTCGAAAAAGAGCTGTTGACGGCTCGGTATTTCTTTTCCTTGATGTATCTTGTCAGAACGTCTGTCAGTACTGCTATGAAGAAGGAATGGGATAGGCATGCCATCATGATCCACCTGTTTGCCGCCCTGAACACGGCAAAATATGGAACGTTCAGCCATGCCCAGAGGTACATGAATCCAAATGGAGGATATGGGCCCTTGGCGACGAATGTCGAGACAACTGCTGATGCCAAAAAGAAGATAGTGTACTTGTTCCTTCGAATGAGTGCAGTGCAGTATGCCAAGGAAAAGATGGCTAGTGAGATGAGCTTTGTGGGAAGGTCGGGAATGGCAACGCCGCTTACGACATCAACGGCCTTTATGTATCCCCAGACTTCGACGGCGCTTAGGGAAAAGGCATCTGTCAGGTTCTTGTATACGCCACCATATGTTTCTTCTAGATAGTACTTGTATGAAGAAGAGTAGTATCTCGGCTTGACATCTAGAAGCAAGGGCACTAAGAGGAAGGCAACGAGAACGAGACAAGTTGCAGCAAGCGGCAATGTGACTTTAAAGAGCCTTTTCAGCTGCTGCAAGCGTGTATTGTTCTTCTGTGGCATCATCACGTAGACGACTGCGAATATGGGGAAGGACGTTCCATAGATTACGACGCATTCAGGGTGAAAGGCAGAGGCAAATATCGCCAAGGCCACACTGGCGACTAGTATGTTCTTCAGCTTCCTGATTTCAAAGGCCTTGAAAAGTGCGAGAAAAACAAGAGGAGCAAGCGAGTAGCTGAACAATATGTCTCCATGGGCTTCCGTGTATTGACTGAAAAGCCACTGGTTCAAGACGTAGACCAGCGATGCCGCAAGTGACGCTGTAGGGTTTTTGGTGAACCAGTGCGCCAGAGCATAGCTAGAGAAACCCGAGACCACGAATGTCAAGAACAGAAATGCCTTGGCCGTGGACACAGCGTTTCCGAAAACCCAATACAGCATCATGAGAAAGAAATCATAGGCATGAACGACTTCAACAAATCCAAAAGAATGAGGTCGCCACACATAGAGCCATCTTAGATCCTTGCCGAATAGGTAAGCTCTAGAAACGACGCCAAGCGCATCGCCCCCTGCAGGCCAGCCGTCCGTGAAAAGAAACTCCCGAAAGATGACAACACCAACCGCCGCGATGATGCAAAAATCGAGCAAGATTCTGACTCTTGGGTGACCTGCAACCCTAATTATTGCTTCAAGTCTGTCCCGAAAGGTCCTTAGGTTGTTCATCAAATCCGATCACTCTATTTGCAGTTTGATCCGCCTACGATAGACGAGAATGCGCCTGACGAGTAAGCAGCATATTCAACTAGCTTCAGACTGCACAAGCCAGCAAAGCAAACAGGTTCTTTGCGAAGCAAGGACAGATTCCTGAAAAAATGCAGAGGGGATGAAGTTCTGAAAGCAAGCGAGGGCGCTTTTCTGGCATAGGTTGGCAAGGTTTTTCCATAGTAATACGATTTCGAAATGATTCTTCTCAGTGAAAGATACTCTTCATGATGTTTTATAATGGCTTTACATCTGCTTATCGTGAACCCAGCCGTCCGGATGCGTTGTGTCAATTCGAAGTCTTCGCCGATTACGAGAGACTCATCATAGCCGCCTATGAACTCGAAAACTTCTCGTCTGAAGAATCTGGGAGCCTCGCAATAGGCCAGTCCCCGATGCATCGCCTTCTCCATCTTCTTGCATCTGGCCAAGAAACAATCCCCAATAGACTCCTCTGGGATTATCACAACGCCCGCATTCTTTCGAATGCAGATTGTGACGCAGTCTCCTATTGTGCTAGGAGCCAATTCCATGTCCGAGTCCACAAAAAACAGAAACTCCCCTTTGGCTTGCGTCGCGCCAAAGTTTCTTGCGGGGCTACGCTCTTCCGAAAGAAGGAAAGCCCTTGCTCCATATCTCTCAGAGATTTGAAGAGTGTTGTCGCTGCTACAAGCATCTACGACTATCAGCTCGATGTTCTCATGGCTTTGGCGTTTGATTGAACCGAGGCAGGCGGCTAGAGTTTTGCATGAGTTATACGTGGGGATGATCACGGAGACCAGAGGCCGTATGGCGTGTGGCCCTCGGCTGGAGGACGAGTGTTTCATCTTTTGTCCCTGATCATTGGTCTTCTGCTTAGAATGTCAGCGAAGACTCCAGTCAAGTAGGCCACGTATTCGCAGAGCTTGATCATGCTGATACCTGCAAAACAGACAGGTTGCCTCAGAAGCCGCCTAATGTTCCAAGCGAACCGAGTTGGACAGTATCCGCGCAGGGCAAGCGTTGGTTCCTTGGAGAAAAGCGGAATAACGGTTTTGCCATAGTAGTGGGCTTTCAGCACGATTCCTTTCAAGGAAAGCCTGCCTTCAAGATGCTTTATCGGAAGGGCAGCCGTCCCTATCGTATAGCCATGTTTTTCATATCTCCTCGCTAAGTCATAATCTTCTCCGCAGACAAGGCTTTCGTCGAACCCATTAACACTCAGGAAAGTCTTTCTTGTAAAAAATCGAGGCATTGAGGAAGAGTTCGGATCATCAGCGTACAGCTCGACTTCCAGTTTTCTGCACTTTGCAAGGAACCCAGCTGCAATCGTCGTCAATGGTATGACAATGGCATCGAAGCCTCGTTCAAGGCAAAGGCTAACACATTCCTCGATTGTCTTTGGGTGCAGTTCCATATCAGAGTCTGCAAACAGGAGGAAGTCTCCGCTTGCTTTTCTGGCACCCAAGTTCTTGGCGGTGCTTCTCTCAAGAGTCACATTGAATAGCTTTGTTCCGAAGCGCTTGGCTATCTGCGTTGTTTCGTCCATGCTGTGGCGATCGACTACTATTGTTTCCACGTTTCTGTAGGTTTGTCGCTGAGTTGAAGCAAGGCACTGGTGAAGCGTTCTCTGTGAATTATACGTTGGGATTACGACCGTTACGAGGGGTGCCAGCGTTCGCATTTCGCTGAAGTCTCCTTCGTAGGCTGTTCAGGATGCTTTGTTTATGAGCATTGTTTCAAGGTTTGAGTAATATTCGGCTTCCGAAGTAGAAGCCCATCTATCTCCTGAAAAGCTTTCGCTGCACGCTTCTCTTGTTTGCGTCAGCGATTGGATAGACTTCATGGAGACCAAATTCGGCTCCACAGCCCTTGCATTGCACGCAGACGCGGTTGCTTCTCAATCCAAGCCAAAAGCCTTCTTCTGAGGCACATTTCGGGCAAGTCTTGAAACGAGCGAGCGCAACCTCAATCTCGCGCAGATCCAACTAGTCTCCTATCTCCATTAAGATAGCCGCTTATCGAGATTTATCAATTTCGGTTATGGCCTGCGCCTACAATCGGCTAGGAAAAATGGACTGACCGTTTCCCCAGTGGCCATGGTCACAGGGCATTCTTGAACAGGTCTTCCTCGCTTGAAATGAGCAGATCGCTTATTCGGCCTTTGTCACAGAAAACTATGCTATCTCTTAGCCCCTTGAGAACGATGACTGGAGTTGCTTCTGTGGCTTGCCCCATTAGCAACTCCGCAGCCGTGGCGATCTCGTCAGCTACCGCGGTGTTCTTGACCTTCAAGGTCTGTCCGAAGAGATCTTTCTTTCCCCGGTATTCCCTGAAAGGACTGAGCCCAGCCAGGCCTATGGCGAAGTTTACCTGTCCGCGCCTGAACGGACGGCTATAGGTGTCGCAAACAATCACAGCAACATCTTTCCCAGTTAGTTCTTTGATCTGGTTGCGGCACTTTTGAGCTGAGGCGTCCGGGTCTTCAGGTAGCAACGCGAAGTTGCTTCTGCCTTCCACGTTTGACTTGTCTATCCCTGCGTTTATGCAGACTAGGCCTCTCTTGTCTTCTACGAGCAGTATATCACGGGAGGCCTTCAGTATTCTCTTCGTCTCTTTCAAAACGAGCTCTGTGAGCTTCGGGCTTTTCTTGGTTATGTCTGCGATTTCTTTGGCCTTCTTTGAAGGCACAACATCACGCAGACAGACGACTCTATTCTCAGCCTTGGAGAAGATCTTCTGCGCAATGGCCAAGACGTCGCCGTCCTCGATTGCCACGCCGTTCTTCTTAGCCGTCTCAACGACTATCTTGGCTATGTTGTCTCCGGCTTCTATCAGAGGAAAGCCTTCCAAGGCTATCGCCGTGTAGCTCTTCAAGCATTTTCCCCTCGTCGCGTTCTAGGTTGTGTTTTTGCTTCGTTAAATCCCTTCCTACTTGTCCACGTAGACCGAAGGTTGCGGATGGATTTCGAAGTCTTATTCTGGATTCATAAGGCTTAAACTGATATCGACAGGAGGGATACGATTGGTTAGCTACCTAGAAGGATGTGTAAATATGAGAAAGCAAGCTGGATTACTAGTTATTTTGCTCACTCTAATCTTTAGCGTGTTTAGTCTGGCCGGCAGGACGTTTGTTCCTTCGGCAAATGCTACTTATGTGGAAGGCCTAATCACTCGAGACACGCTTTGGACTCTTGTCGACAGCCCCTTCGTAGTCTCGAAGGACATTGTAGTCTATCCCAATGCGACATTGACGATTGAGCCAGGAGTCAAGGTTCAGTTCGGAGGCAAGTTCGATATGACTGTTCAGGGAAGACTCGCCGCAGACGGCACACAGGACAAGAGAATAAGGTTCACATCAAACAAGTATACGCCCCAAATGGGGGACTGGAAAACGATCGATTTCGTAGGTCCGCAGTTGTCTTCACTGACATATTGCATCATAGAGTATGCCACAGACGGAATATCCGTAAGCGGCAATATCACAATCGATAACTGCATCGTCAGTCATTGCCAACTGAACGGAATTGCAGCTACCAATGGCAACTCGAACATTCAGGACTGTAACATTAGCCTCTGCCTTCAAAACGGAATCAAAGCAACAAGCAGTAATCTGACTGCCCAAGACAACGTAATAATGCAGAATGACGTGAGCGGCGTGCTTGTCTCTGGAGACGGCAACGTAGTCATCCAAAGAAACACGATAATAGCGAATAATGAAGGCGTAATTGTGACGGGAAACTACACGACAGGCGTAAGCATAAGCCAAAACATAATTGCAGGAAACAAGGAAAGCGGCGTGCTAATTGATGCTGAGGTGCACAGCGGCATCACAATAACTAACAACACGGTCTCATCAAACAAGAACGGACTTCACGTGTCAACCCAGGCAAGCACTTACTTATCAAACAATTCTGTCTCATACAATGAAAATGGAATCGTCTATGACGAAGGAAGCCACACAGCATACTATAATGATATTTACAGCAATAGCATAGGTATGGAGGTTGCTGAAAACGCAACCGTCAATGCAGAGTACAATTATTGGGGCGATTTCAGTGGACCTTATCATCTATCGCTTAACCCGTATGGAAGGGGAAACGCAGTCGAGGGAAGCGCCACCATTGTCGATTTCATATTCTTTCTGACCAGGCCGATCGGCTACATCAATGTCCGACCTACAGCGAGGCTTTTGACAGACAGAATCCTTGTTCGCCCAAACGATGTAGTTGTGTTCTTTGCCACGAACTCGTCAGACGAAGGACATGTTGACAGATATCTCTTTGATTTTGAACACGGAGAAAGCACTGGCTGGACAACACTATCGGTCTTTACTCATAAGTACTCAACGCTTGGAACGTATCATGCAAACCTGACTGTGATGGATGATTTCGGCGCCACAAGCCTGAAGGTGGCCACGACGGTAAGCGTTCAGAACCTGCCACCATTGTATGCTACTATTGACGTGGGTGAGCTGAGAGTGAATGAGACAGCGCAGGTTCCAATAATCGTTCACGTGACTGACGGCTCAAGCTCAATCGAAAATGCAAGCGTGACGGTGTTCTCAGTGAAGGGAGGAAGCTTTGCGCCGTCATCTGGTCTTACAAACGCGACTGGCTACTTTGCCACCATTTTCACGGCGCCAGACACGGTAGACATTGCTAATGTCAGAATTGTTGCGAGGGCTTCGTTGAGTGGGCATGTCGAAGGGTCAGACTACGAGTACTTGGAAGTCATACCGTTTCTTTCCGTCCAGACAAATCCTAGCTCAAGCACCGTCAAGTCTGAAGGGTCTACACCGATAACAATCAATGTCAGAAGTAACGATCAGCCTGTCGCCAACGCCTACCTTGCAGTATCCTCTGATTATGGGAACCTCTCATCTACAACCGGAATGACCGACTCGTACGGTGCTTTCTCACTGGTCTTCACGGCGCCTATGACTACACAACGCCTTGCCGCCGCCATTACAGCAACCGCAAGAAAAGAGGGATACATCGATGGACTAGGCAGTGCCTTGATGACAGTAGAACCAAAGGTTCTGGATGTTAGTGTTCTTGCCGATCCTGCTGTGACACTTTCTGAAACCATGACGAACGTGACTGTTCATGTTGAATATGAAAGGACTCCAGTTGAGGGAGCCAACGTTACCATAACGGCTGAAAATGGAACTCTTTCTCAGACCACTGGGCTAACCGACATTGATGGTTCAATTACGTTTGGATTTACTGTACCGACAGTCAAGACGCAAATCCCTATTACTATCGCAGCAAATGCCTCGATGTTTGGATACGCAGGCAACCAAGGCCAGACAGTCATCATAGTGAACCCCAAGACACTCAATGTCACGGTTAAAGTAGACCACGATTCGATCCAGACTGAAGAAGCCGCGAACGTCACAGTCACGGTGACATGCAATGAGGATGGAAAGCCTGTTACGGATGCTTTGGTCACGATGTCATGTAGCGACGGAAACTTCTCCGAACAGGCCAAGATCACGGATTCAAATGGCCGCTGCGTGTTTGTCTTCAATTCTCCTCAGACTACAGACCAGATAAGTGTAGTGACAATTGCCAACGTAACCAAAGATGGATACGTAGACAACGGAAACTACACGACGATAACAGTGACGCCGAAGGCTGCCATAGAAGCGGGAGGCGGCTTCCCGATTCTGACGTTGCTGTTGATCATCATCCCTGTGGTTATCGTGGTGGTTGTGGTTGTTCTGATCAAGCTGAAGATCATCACGGTTTCCTCTGAGGAAGAAGGGTAGGCGTGTGTATCGTTTCGTGAGACGTAATATTTAATAGAGCGGACATATCAATAATAAGTGCACAGGAGAACTACAATGACACAGTTCCGACTCAAAGGCTCACTCGCTAAGCTGAAAAAGGTCCGCATCAAGATCAATCTTGGAAAACACGAGCAAGTGGCAATCCCACCGCCCCCACCGAAGCCAGTGCCTAGAGGTTTCAAAATCGTCGAGAAATATCCGCTCTACGAACCCTTCGCTCATGTTGCCATTGCACAGAATCCCAAGACAGGCGAGTACAAATACATATTGGATGAGCTTCAGCTCGATCCGCTTGAAAGAAGCGTCTACAATCGCATTCTCGACATTCTGCTCGCGGAAATAGAGTCGCCTAAAGAGGAGATCGCAGACCCTCGAAAGTTCTTCGCAGAAGAAGCAAAGAATATCGTTGACAAATACCGTATTAGCCTCGGTTGGTTGCCTGACGTTTCGTGGTACAAGATCCTCTATCACGCTGAAAGAGACCTCGTCGGTTTCGGCCAGATTGACCCGTTGATGCGGGACCCGAACAACGAAGACATTTCATGCGACGGAGTCACCAAGCCAGTTTACATTTGGCACAGGAATTATGAAAGCCTTGAAACAAACATCATGTTTGAGAACGATGACGAGCTCGACAACATGGTTGTTAAGCTTGTTCACATGGCTGGAAAACATGTCAGTTCGGCCTTTCCTATAGTAGACGCCTCGCTGCCAGGTAAACACAGGCTTGCAGTCTGTTACAGGCGGGAAGTCACACCCTTCGGAACTGCTTTCACTATCAGGAAATTCAGAGAAGACCCCTATTCAATGATAGACTTGATTAACATAGGCACTTTCTCGGAGGAAATGGCCGCATACTTCTGGATGTGCCTTGAGAACAGAGCCTCTATAATGGTTCTAGGTGGAACGGCAGCTGGAAAGACAACCGCACTCAATGCCCTGACTTGCCTAATCAAACCGGGAAGCAAGATAATCACAATTGAGGAAACAGCAGAACTTAACTTGCCTCATGACAACTGGGTTTCACTCATTGCCCGACAGAGCTACGGTCTAGGCGGAAGCAACGTCGGTGAAGTGGCACTCTTTGATCTGGTGAAGACTTCAATGAGGCACCGTCCGGACATTCTCATTGTAGGCGAGATCAGAGGTCAAGAAGCTTACGTGCTTTTCCAAGCTCTGGCCACGGGACACGGAGGCATGGCCACAATGCACGCTGAAAACGTGGACTCGGCCATCAAGCGTTTAACGCAGAAACCCATGGAAATCGCGCCAGCCTACATTCCACTGATGAACATCATAATGTCGATTCAAAGGGTTCACCTCATCAAAGGCACCGAAAAGAAGGCCTATCGACGTGTCATGAATGTCAGCGAAATCGCGGACTTCGAAGACTACAGGGGGATCTTCAAATGGCACCCAGCCAAAGACGAGCACTTGTCAACATTCGACAAAAGCGTGCTGCTTTCTTCAATCTCCGAGAGGCTGGGCACCAGCAAAAAAGATCTGCAAGTCGAGATAGACAGGCGAAAAGACGTTTTGCACTGGATGCGCGAGCGCAACATCCGAAGCTACAGGGACGTAGCTGCAATAATCGCGGAATATTCGGCTAGGCCGAAGCAGATCTATGAGAAGATTCTTGCAGGAGAAGAGGTGAAAGCCATTGCAGTACCTAGAGACTCTTGAGGCGTGGTCATTTCGCGTCTTCGGCAGGGTAGCACCCTCCTTCCTGAAGCACGTCTTTGAATTCAAAGACTGCTTGGAACGAGCAAAAATCAAAATCTACCCCGAAACGTACGTTTCATTGATGTTCTTCCTTGCCGCACTGACTCTCCCAGTCTCAGTGATATCAATAGCCATCGTACTTCTCTACGGGTTCATGCCGATAGTCTTCTTGGTTCCGCTTCCATTCTACGTGATGATAGGGTTTCTGTTGATACCCAT
>CAZUFK010000019.1:0-24072 GCA_964619695.1 uncultured Candidatus Bathyarchaeia archaeon | reverse complement strand
TGGATTAATGAAACCTTTTGATTCCACACTACTTCTGGGAAGTTTCCATAGCATGCCGATATATACAACAATATTGGTGGGAGTTGTTTTTAGGGAGAGAGAAGACGAAAGATGCAGAAGGCCAATTCCAATAACGGGAATTGAAAGTCGCAGAAGGACAGGGTCTGCCTGCTGCTGCCTTTTCTAAAGTGTTTGCCAGGGAGATATTGAATCGGGTACCGGGCGTGCGCTACGGTTATTCTTGCGTTTCTTTTGGTTCTTTCCAGTCTTCTATGAGCAGTCTTGGGGGCTTGTTGTGCTCGAAGGTCACCTTGACGAATTTCGAGTCGCTTCCGCCTCTCTTTGACTTGCTCAAGTCTTTGAACGGAAACATCGAGTCTTCAGCCAAGTTCTTAGGCAAGTAAATCAAGAACTTCCCATCCCTACGCCTGAACAGTCTTCCCTTTCCCTGATGCACCATACAGATTCAACCACAAACCAAGAAAGCACGAACCAAATATAAAACCTTCGGACGAACCTGACCCTTGCCCATGTCAGACCATGACAAACATATTCGCAAACGAGGTCCCACGTCGAATTCCAGTCTCTAGCTGCCGCCACTACACTGGGATTCTGCTTCCGTCGAAATCAAGCTTTGACTTTCCAAGCTCGCCTTTGACGCCTCTCAGATGCTCTTGAGTGAAGACAGGCCCGTCTCGGCACACGCGGTACTTGCCTATGACGCAGCTTCCGCACAGGCCAATAGCGCACCGCATCAGACGCTCCAAACTCGCTTCAAATCCGACACCGTGCTTCTCCGCCAACTCGAAAGCCTTCAGTATCATACGCTCAGGGCCACAAGCATAAACCATGCTGGGCTTCGCTTTGGCTAAAAGCTCCTTCAACGGGGCCGTGCACAAGCCCCTGATGCCACAACTCCCGTTCTCCGTCGTAGCCACAACGTTCGCCTCGCCGCAAAGCTTCTCTAACTCCTCCAAGAACAACAGCTCGTCCTTCGTTTTCGCGCCGACTAAGAACATGGGTTCTGCCGTGTGAGGGATCAGCCTTTTGGCCAGGAACAGCAGAGGCGCAGTGCCTGTGCCGCCGCCAACCATCAAGGCCCTTCCTTTCCTGAGGCTGAAGCTGTTCCCGAAAGGCCCACGAAGGCCCACGATTTCGCCTGCCGCCATATTGTGCAATGCGCGAGTTGCCTCACCCACTCTCTTGACTGCCACGGAGACCGACCCATCCTTTCTCGCGTCCAGTATGCTCAGAGGGATTTCGTCAACGCGTGGAATCCAGAGCATCAGAAACTGGCCTGGCTTGGCATTCGCGCACAGCCTATCCCTAAACGTAAACGTCCTTACGGTCGGGCTTTCCGCCTCCACGCTTTCGATTCGGGTGGTTCTAAGCTGGCTAGCGGCGATGCGATAAACCGACAATCTCATCAACGCTCCTGAAACCCTTCCTCCTCAAGTAAGCATCTACGCCGCGTGCGATTCTCGTGAACACGGTTGATCCCTCAGTGGCTATCGCAGTGCCTATCTGAACTGCGGACGCACCGGCAAGAAGGAACTCCACCGCGTCACGCCAACCTGCTATTCCGCCGCATCCTATGATAGGCGCCTTGACTTGCTCGTAGACGTCATACACGTGCCTTACTGCAATAGGCTTCACCGCTGGACCCGACAGGCCACCCACTTTGTTGCCTAATATCGGCAAGGCCGTTTCCACATCCATAGCCATTGCTTTGACCGTGTTAATGACTGTCAAGCCGTCCGCACCGGCCTCAGCCGCTGCCACGGCAATATCTGCTACGCTCGATACGTTAGGTGACAGCTTGACGAAAGCCGGCCTGTCCACGGCGTCCTTGACTCTTCTGACCACGTCGGCTAGGATCTCAGGGTTCTGCCCGATTTCCGAGCCTGTCTCCTTCACATGCGGACAGGACACGTTGAGCTCCAGGGCATCGGCACCTGCATCAACTGCCTTCTTGCTTACAGTTGCGTATTCTTCAGCCGAGAAACCGTAAACACTCACGATCAAAGGTACGTTCAAGAGAGCCTTCGCCTTGTGAATCTCCTTGGTAAATTCGTCTATGCCCGGGTTTGGGAGACCCATGGCATTGATTAGTCCACAGCTTGCTTGGACAACGGTTGGGTTTGCGTATCCCTTACGGGGCTTTAACCCAATAGACTTCGTGACGATTGCGCCTGCGCCGCCGTTGGCGATGGTTTCGAACGTTTCGGGTGAGTATCCCAGAATCCCTGAGGCCAGCATCGTTGGATTCGTCAGCTTCAAACCAGCCAGATTGACGCACAAGCGGTCTATCAAGCCCACTCCACCGTAGACCCTTCTTCATTTAGTTCTGTCGCCTTAATAAGATAGAGCTTGGCTGTTCTGAACTGGATGTGGGTGAATATGCCGAACTGGACATATTTCACTTGCTGAGATTCGTCTTAAATCATGCGTTGCCCAGAATTCCTCTTGTATCTGTCCGAGTGAGAAAGGATGCCAAGGATTCCGAAGGGCCTCGCTGTAGCGCTTTCAATATTCGCCTTCTTCTGTCTAATGTCAAAAATCGATTCCATCGTTCACAGAACCCTCTACGACTACGACCTCAGATTCTCATATCAATGGGCAAGCGAGCACTGGCTAACCTACAACGCCACATTCGTTTCCTTCTTACTAATCATCGCCCTAATGTACTGGCTAGGCTCAAACAAGACTCCAGAAGACCTGAAAGTCTCAGCGGGGCTATCTGCGACCGTGATAATACTTGCAGTCGGTGGGTTACAGGACATTCTCTTCTATACCCTCTGGGGAATGGCCTGCTGCCTAACGACTTGGTCTGGTGGTGGATACGTTGGGACAGCATATTCGGCGTATGGATTAGCTCAATGCAAGTCGCTTTAGCGGTCTCAGCACTCTCCGTCACTACAGTTCTGTGGGTACGAATACTCCGGAGATAACAGAGTATTGGCTACTGCGCAGGTTTTTGTGTGGTGGCAGGGGCTGTTGGCTTCTTCATGAAGGACCATGCTAGAAGCACGATGCCGATTATGCCGATGATGCCAACTAGTCCCCAGAAGTACCATTTGTTGCCTTGGTCACCATAGAGGTTGTAATCAGTGAAGTGCTGCACTCCGCCAAGTATCAGAGCTATGATGATCAGCAACAAGCCTGCGTAAAGCAGCATTTTGTTATCCAAACTTATTCCTCGCCTCCTTTTCTACGATTCACAAATAGAGCATTAACTTATGTCGCAGACTATTTAACGTCTTCTACGCCTAACATGCGCCAGAGCCAGCAAGCAAGACTAAAAGCATGTTCTTCCGATTGCGATATCTTATTAAACATAAAGCTTAGGATTAGTTACTGCTGAGGCTCAAGTCATGAAGGCCACGATAATTGAGTGTTCATTCGGCTTCTTAGCGTTCGACGAATACAACAAGCTGCTACAGAAAGTTCTTTTTCCGCGAAAGCCACAAGTAGCCGCCAAGGCTCTTCTGAAAACTGAAGCCGGAAAGCTGCCTGACGAGGCTTTTGAACTGGTTGAGATTCTCCAGAAGATGGGTGTCGAGACGTTTGTTTTCGAAAACGAGAACCTCGCCAACCAAGTCAGGCAAAAACTGCCTCTTGAGGTCACGGTCTCCGCGCAGTCTGAGGCTGGTGAAGCGGTTCGCTCAAGCATCGAGCGTCTTGCCATTGAGACGGGCTTCGTGAAGGATGTTGAAGAGTTCGGAGTGTGGATGCACAATGTCACGATGGAAATTGCCAAGCTGAGAGTCAAAGGCGCGGTGGAGAAGCGGGATCTGCTTGTGGCTCAGGCCATCCTTGCGCTTGATGACTTGGACAGAGGCATCAACGTTTTCATGAGCCACGCCCGCGAATGGTACGGCGTACACTTCCCGGAACTCGACCGCCTAATGGACAAGCATGAGACCTATGCGCGGTTAGTTGTTAAGCTTGGCAATCGAGACAACTTCACTGTGGAGAATCTGGAAAAGGAGGACGTGCCCAAGCAAAAGGCCGAAGCGATAGTCAAGACAGCAAGGGCATCAATGGGCGCGGACCTAGCTGAAACAGACCTAGCCCAGATACAGGCCCTCTGCCAGAACGTGGACAACCTGTACCACTTGCGACAGACCCTTGAAACCTACTTGGACAAGACTATGGAAGAAGTCGCTCCAAACATGAAATCCTTAGCGGGTTCTCTTCTTGGAGCGCGACTAATCGCCATATCCGGAGGCCTTTCAAATTTGGCCAGAAAGCCTGCGAGCACCGTACAGATCCTAGGCGCTGAAAAGGCCTTATTCCGTTCACTGAAAACTGGGACAAGACCACCTAAGCACGGGATAATCTTCCAACACACACTCTTGCACGACGCCAAAAGATGGCAACGTGGAAAGATCTCCAGAGCATTGGCTGGGAAGCTGGCCATAGCAGCGAGAACGGATGCGTTTGGAGGCAGAGACATCAGCGCAGACCTCAAAGCCAAGTTGGAAAAGAGAATCACCGAAATCCAGCAGAAATACAGCGAGCCACCGCCTGTGCCCGAGAGAAAACCCAAGCCACGGCACGAAGACAGGTGGAGAGACCGCAGGAGAAGGCGCGGACGTGACCGTTAGGGTAAGGCCGCACCCGCAGTTTCAGGCGATCTATGAAGCAAGACTTGAAGACGGCGCGAAACGGCTGGCCACCAAGAACCTTGCTCCGGGCAAACAGGTCTACGGCGAGAGGCTCATACGTTACGAGGGCGTGGAATACCGCCTGTGGGACGCTTTTAGAAGTAAGTTGGCGGCAGCCATATTCAAAGGTTTGAAGGCGGTTCCAATAGTGCCAGAGCACGAGGTTCTTTATCTTGGGGCGGCCTCAGGAACCACTCCGAGCCATGTTTCAGACATAGTCGGCGACAAGGGTCATGTCTTCTGCGTAGAGTTTGCCTCAAGATCACTTAGGGAGCTTGTGGACAACGTTTGTGCCCTTAGGCTCAACATGTTGCCCATACTTGAAGACGCACGTTTTCCTGAAAGATACAGAATGTTCGTCAACGAAAAGGTGGACGACATTTACTGTGACATAGCGCAGGTCGAACAGGCCAAGATCCTTGCAGCAAACGCCGACATGTTCCTCAAAGAATCAGGTTGGATCATGCTTGCCGTGAAGGCGCAAAGCATAGACGTCACAAAGGACCCGTCTGAGGTCTATGCAGGCGAAATCAAAGTCCTCGAAAAACGTGGCTTTCGCATAAAGGAAGTCGTGCATCTGGAACCGTATGACAAAGCACATGCCATGATAACTGCTCAGAAATAAAGAGGATTCCTCTAGAACACAAGTATAGTTTATATCTCGCGTCCGTGATCGTTGCACTTGTGACAATTTGATGGTTATTGGGAGGAGGGACCGTGGAGCGGTGGCCGTGGACACCGTTCTCAAGAAAGCAGGCTTCATTGTTTCTTGCGAATGCCGTGCAAGACCAAGCTGCTTCGACTTTGCAGCCCGCAAGGACGGAAAAGCCGTTTTCGTGAAGACCCAGCCAGACATTGGAAGTTTCTCCCTGAAGGACTCAAGAGAGCTCAAAGGCATATCCGAATTCTTCACGGCCTCCTCGATTCTGATAGGCGAGAAGACTCGCGAAAAACCCTTGGAAGACGATACGGTCTACTCCAGATACGCCATTCCAACGATCACTTCAAGAACCCTTGAAAACATCGTGCTGCAGAAGACTCATCCCCTAATCCAAGCTAATCCAGGCGGCTATTATGTTGAAATAGACGGCGAAGCAATAAAGCGACGCAGGCAAGAGCTTGGCTTGTCAGTCGGCGAAGCAGCCAAGCTGATAGGCATTTCCAGACGGACTATTTACGGTTATGAGCGAGGAATGACCAAGGCCTCCGTGACAGCCGCCTACAACATGATGTCAACTCTAGGCGTCCCAGTCGCAAGGCCAGTAGACATATTCGAAAACTCCAAGCGCCAGCACAAATGCTGCTTCCTCACATCGGCCAGACGCATCATAGCCAAGAACATCCTACTTCAAAAGATCTTGAAATTCGCACATTACCGCATCACAGCCGTAGGAAGAGCACCATTCGACTTCGTCATAAATGTTCCCGAAGACAAAGTGTGCATAATCGGCGGAGTCGCAGGCAACCAAGAGCCACAGTTGAACGCTAGGGTAGATGAAATACTGAGCGTCAGCCAAGTCGTGCAAGCGCATCCTATCCTCATAACCGAAGGCCGTGCGCCACTGGACAAGAGCATTATGTGTATCGACAGTGAGGCATTTTCAAGAATAAGAAACCCAGAAGACTTGATCATGAGCTGCTAGGCGAGCGTTTTCTGACGAGAGTCTCTGTCGCTTATGGCTTTCTTTGCTGGTTTCCACGACTTTCTGACAAAACTAGGATAGTCGCATGACTTCTCTAGGCACTGCTGAAGAAACCGTATCGTTCTTGGGTCAGACGGATAGCCGCTTCCAAAATCCCCGTAGGCCTTGGCGAGTTCAGCGATTTCATTGTCCCTTTCCACTTTGGCGATTATCGAGGCTGCCGACACGATCGGATAGTTCCTGTCCGCCTTATGCTCGGAGACAATCTCAAGGTTGAATGTCAGGCAATCGAGGATGTCTTTCTCGAAGCGCTTCTCGAGCACGTCTGAGGCATCAACGTAAGCCTTGTCTGGCTTGAGAGTCTCCAACACCCTCGCCATGGCCTGTGCTTCCAGCCAGTTCAGCTTGTGAAGCTTTCTTCCAGCCGAAACGATGGCGTCGATTTCACTAGGCGTCAACTTCACGACAGCAGATTTCTCCGCCATCCTCCTGATCTCGGGCTCGAGAGTCTCCCGCCTGTGTGGTGACAGAAGCTTCGAATCTCTGACCCCAAGCTGGACAAGTTTCGGCAGGTCCTCTTCTTTCATCATAACGCCTGCGATGACCAATGGACCTATCACGCAGCCACGGCCCGCGTCATCCACGCCAGCGACTAACATTAGCGATTTCCACCTTACAGGCTATTCCCACCTCAAACCTATAACATTTTATTCCCATCAAGCCCTTCTAAGAGAACCACAGGTTTCCGAATCGTAGCTTCACGCGTGATTGTTCGTGACCAGAACTCTAATATTGACCTGGAATGGTTGTCAAGATCATGCTTGGAGAAGGCGTTGGGATGAGCACTGAGGTCTATGAGCCTGATTTCCCGACCGAAATAGTGAGAGAGGGCAACGTCAGAATCATCGTTCCGAGGTTAAAGGCATTCGCGAAGTCGCCCTCCGACTACGCGCCTTCCAAGGCCCCTGTCTTCTACAATCCAGTCATGGAGTTGAACCGTGACCTAGCCATTCTTGCCGTACAAGCTTGTCAGAGAACAGCCAATCATGACGTAGCTGTGTGTGAGGCGTTGGCAGGCTGCGGCGCAATGGGAATCCGCTTTGCAGCCGAAGTCAAAGGCGTAAGAAAGGTAATAATGGCTGACATCAACGAAAGAGCCGCCAAACTGGCCAGCCAAAATGTGCGACTGAACAACCTTGCTGAGCGAGCCACAGTCGAGCACGAAGATGCTAACCTCCTGTTGAGCAGGCATGGCGCACCTCATAGAAGGTTCGACGTGATCAACATAGACCCCTTCGGATCACCCGTCCCCTACGTTGACTCGGCCATCAGAGCACTGCGCAACAACGGGCTTCTAGCTCTGACTGCCACGGACATGGCTCCCCTTTGCGGAGTTCATCCAAAAGCGTGCATCCGAAAGTACGGAGGAAAACCATTGCGCACCGAGTACTGCCACGAGCTAGCCGTAAGGCTCCTAGCCGGAAGCTTGGCAAGTGTCGCCGCGAAACACGACGTAGGCATAACCATAGTCTTCAGCCACAGTTCAGACCACTACGTACGAGTCTACGCAAAGATCCAATACGGCGCAAAGAAGGCTGATGAAAGCGTCAGCAAGATGGGTTACGTGCTGCATTGTTTCAGTTGCCTACACAGAGAGGCAGTGAAAAAGATGCCTGCCAGCGAAAAATCGGGAAAATGCACAGAATGCGGTTCACAACTCAGCCTCGGAGGGCCTTTATGGCTTGGAGAGATTGCCGATGAGCAATTCGTCGGTTCCATGGAAGAGGAAGCCAACCGCCGAGTCCTCAAGTTCGGCCATAAGATAACACAAATGCTGGCATTAGTGAAAGAGGAAAGCGGCGCTCCCTTCTCGTATTACGAGATCGACAAGATATGCAACGTACTGAGCTTGCCCGTTCCCGCAGTCAGGCTGGTGGCCGATTCTCTCAAAAGGGAGGGATTCGTGGCTTTCCTGACGCATTTCAGCCCAAAAGCGGTAAAGTCAAACGCACCTGCCATGAGCATAAGAAGCATCGTACAGGCATTAGCAGACCAAAATCGGTAAATTTTAAATAACTTCACTTCTTAACATGTGAGGCTAGGTGAAAAGATTGAACAAGAAGATACGCGCTTTGCTAATACTGACTGTTTCGATCGCTCTTGCAGCACCATTCGCTAATGCGCAACCAGAGTTTGTCACTTGGACAGACAAGCCCAGGTATGGGCCTGGTGAAAGAGGAACACTGTATTTGGCCTTCTATAATGATGGAACTGCAGCAATTGAGGTAAAGAACATCACATTGATCTACCAGAACTGGGCTGCCTACATTAACCAGGTTTGGGTGGGAAACGAAACGAAGAAATACACAAACGTAATGATCGCTGGCAAGACCAAGTATGTTTTCAACGACCTGACATTCACGACTCCATCAGATGGACGAGCAGTGGACACGCTAGTTTCCATATCGATCGGTACAGATCACGGGATATTTCATAATGTGCCATCACCCAGCATCAGGTTTTTTGAGTCAACACGCTACATGGATCAAATCGTGACGCTCTTCACCGTACTGGTAGTACTCGTAGTCGTTTGCACCATAATCATTGCCGCAGCAGTATTCCTCTCGGCGCGCAGGCCACAAGTGATGTGGAGTAAGGAAGAGAAGCCACAATAGGACAGCTTCCCTCTTTCCTATTTTTCCCTTTTGTTTAAGTAATAGAACTTCCACTCTGCTAACCGTAACCATGTTGGATGTTGAAAAGGCTTTGAAACGTGAGAAGATCCTAGTCACGTCTGCTTGGCCATACGCAAACTATCTTCCCCATCTAGGAACCATACTGCATTTCCTCTCAGCTGACGTTGCCGCAAGATACTACAGGCTAAAAGGCGAAGATGTAGTCATGGTCAGTGGCTCAGACGACCACGGAACACCGACGGAAGTTACTGCACTGAAGCTGGGAATATCACCAAAACAGCTGACCGACGAAAACTATGCAAGAGTAGTCGAGTCGCTCGGGAGATGGGGCTTCTCTTTCAGCAACTATACCCGAACAGAAAACCCAGTGCATGAGAAATTCGTGCAAGAGCATCTCATGAAGATATACAACAACGGTTACATTTTCATCCAAGAGACTGAGATGCTGTACTGCGAGAACTGCAAACGCTTCTTGCCAGACAGATATGTAGAAGGAAAATGTCCCTACTGCGGTTACGAACGCGCTCGAGGAGACCAGTGTGAGGCGTGTGGCAAGTTGCTAGAAACAACACTTCTCATTGACCCTTCATGTGCAATCTGCAAAAACAAACCAGTCACAAGAAAAACAACACACTGGTACTTTGACCTAACAAAACTCTCTAGGGAAATCTCAGACTACCTTCACACCAACAAGCAGCTACCAAGCAACGCAAGGAACTTCAGCATAAACTGGGTAAAAGAAGGACTGAAACCCAGAGCGGTGACAAGAGACGTTGACTGGGGAATCCCGGCGCCTTTCCCAGGGGCAGAGAACAAGAAAATCTACGTATGGGTCGAAGCCGTTCTAGGCTACGTCTCAGCAACGATCGAGTATTTCAAAAACCGCAACGAATCTGAAAGGTGGAAGGAATTCTGGTTTGACAAGAAAGCCAAGACGCTCTATTTCATCGGGAAAGACAATATCCCATTCCATACCATAATATTGCCAGCCCTGCTCCTAGCTTCTGGCGAGGAATACAATCTGCCTTGGAATGTTTCATCGACTGAGTTCTTGCAGTTCAAAGGCGAAAAGGCCTCAAAGAGCCAAAGGCTCGGCATATTCATCGATGAGGCTCTAGAGCTTTTCCCTGCTGATTACTGGCGATACTTCCTAATGGCCTCGAGACCTGAGGCTAAAGACACCAATTTCTCTTGGGAGCTCTTCATCGAAAAAATCAACGCCGACCTAAACGATACCTTCGGCAACTTCATCCACAGAACCCTGACATTCGTAAGTAACCAGTTCGAGGGTGAAATCCCACCGCCCACGAGCTTGGATGAGGACGCAAAGCAGGTTCTGGAAACAGTCAAAAGCAAAGTGGAGGCAGTTGCAGAAAACATCCAAAACTGTCGCCTTCAATCTGCTGCCACCACCGTGATAAGCATAAGCCGCATTGGGAACCAGTACTTGAATGAGAAGGAACCGTGGAAGCTGATCAAGAGCAACAGGGAGAAGGCCGCAGGCATCTTCTACGTAGCTGCACAAATAGTCAAAGCAACAGCGATAGTCTCAGCACCTTTCATTCCGTTTGCCGCAGAACAACTGTGGAAGACTCTGAACTTGGATGGAAGCGTTCACGAGCAAACATGGGCTGAGGCCTTAGAGCCGTTGCCTGCAGGTCACAAGATAACAAGGCCTACTCCGCTGTTTCACAAGATAGAGGACAAGCCTCACGACCTTGACGAGAAATTGGAGAAAACCCGGAAAAACCTGACGCAGCACCCATAAGTGCATCGGAGCAGTGAGACCTTTGTCCCTGAAACTCGACCTTCACGTCCACAGCCGCTACTCCGCTGACTCCCTCATCACGACCAAAGACCTAGTCTTCTACGCTAGGAAACGTGGACTGGATGGCGTAGCCATAACAGACCATGACAGACTTAATGGCGCCTTGAGGATTGCCAAAGAAACCGACTTATTCATAATCCCTGGAGCAGAAGTCACGAGCAGCAGAGGACACATAATCGGATTGAATGTTCAGAACGAAATCCCAAACAGGCTGAGTGTCGAGGAGACCGTGGACAGGATTCACGAGGCAGGAGGCTTAGCTGTGGCCTGTCATCCCGTAGGATTGTTCAAGGGCGGCTTGGGAAATAACATCACCTCAGAGTTCGACGCTGTAGAGGTTGTGAATTCCTCAGCGTTTCCCTTTGGCTACTCCGTAAGGCGTAGCCAGGAGCTTGCCTTGAGTGTTGGAATCGAGTCTCTCATTGCTGGCAGTGACGCTCATTATGGGCCAGAGATCGGTCGCGCTTATACTGCAGTAGATGCAGAAATGGGAATCGACGAAGTGGTTAAGGCAATTCGAGAAGGCTTGTGCAAGCCTTTCGGTCAAGCTATACCCTTGACATTAAGACTTGAGAAGATCCTGCTGACAGCCCTCAAGAAGTGAAGGAACATACTTGGAGTTGAGCTTGAGCGTTTCGGATTTGAACATAGGCTTTTAAGCTGGTAGAGACCAATTACCAGTTGGAACTGGATATGAAAAAAGAAGTGAGGAAAACAGTTGTCATAGAACCGCTAGACGCTGATAGGGTTAACATAAGCAGAGATCACTATTTTCCTGACGCGTACGTCATCGATCTTCTGCTGGACTCCACTCCAGACCACGTTTGGCTTGACATTTTCGAGCGGGAATGGAAAACAAGTCGCCAACTGTGGGACAGAAAAATATTCATTATCGGTGACAGGCTTAGGCTTATAAGCACGGCCTATGGGCTTGAGGAGAAACTCGACTGGGTCAAGCAGGTCATAGACAGAACCAATGCTGGTGTCGCCAAATACAACAGGGAAGCAGCGCTCCACAAAGCTCAATTGAAAGGTCAAGTAGGAAGGCGGACAGTCAAAGAAGACGAGGAAAAAGCCAGCGTTGAAATGATCAGAGAGACCATCAGAAAGAAATTCGGCACTTCCTGAGACTAGCTTCCACGTGGTGTAACCTGACCTCAATGGATCCTTAATGACTGCAGCGGTTTTCACATATCTGATGGGACGAGTCGTTCAGCGAGGCAGCGGGCGTGACTAGGGCTTTTCCATCTGATAAAGACCAAAGTCTATACCTAGTGGCCTTTCTGATCGTGAACGTGGTTCTAGGTTGAACAGATGAGGAGCAATGGTTCCCAATCCCTTCGGGGAAGAAGGACGGTTTGTGGCCTCAGAAGTCCCTATTCGAATTTCATCAGAACCTGTAGGCAAGCATTCCACAACGTTTACCCCTAACCCCATCAGTCTCGTCGTCATATTGCTGTTTGCGTCTCCGATGCCTATAGCTGGGACCTGGCACTCCTCAGGCTGCCTAAGAACCTCAGGGGTTGGATTGTTCCAATCTTGCCTTACAGAATGCTTGTTGGATCGTGTTCTAGCCAACTCTAGCCCTCCTCCAAACTTCCTCATTTATCAAGTCGCGGATAGCCACCCGAATGGCCTCGGCTCTGTTCGGATAAAACCTTTCATCTACAAGCTGGTCTAGCAGCTTGATATATGTTTCAGGCAAATAGAGCGTTATCAATTTCATGTTGCTCTCCCTCAGCAAACGTACAAAACGCGCACGTGACATTATACTTGTATATATTATGATGCAAATATGATCCAAATATGTCCAGCCATCTCCTTTTAAAGCTTGTCTTGCCCTCATTTCACGTTTCTTTAAATTTCAGCTCTCCGCGACCTTTAGGTTTTTATTCCTTGTTGAAGCATTAGATGTAAAGCGATGGAAGTCTATGCACATTTTCATCAGGAGCTTTGGTTGTTCGACTAACTTGGCTGACGGCGAGGTCATGGCTGGTTGCCTAGTCGAAGCAGGACATGAAGTCGTAGGCAGAGTCTGCGATGCAGACTTGGCGATCTACAACACCTGTGCTGTAAAGGGTCCTACAGAGAACCGAATGATTAGTGCCTTAAGGCAGATTCCGACGGACAAAAAAGCCGTCGTAGCGGGATGTTTGCCGCTGGTTAACCTTGAGAGATTAAGCAGGGAAATTCATTTTGACGGTGTCGTTGGGCCTGCTGCAGGCAGCAAGATCGTTGACATCGTGAGGCGTGTTTCCGACGGCGAAAGAGTAGTTGCCTTGGACGAAGCTCTAAGCTCGAAGCCTGACTTGATGCTTCCCCGGATTAGGCTGAATCCGGTAGTAGGCATGATTCCAGTAAACTATGGTTGCTTGGGTTCCTGCGCTTACTGCTGTGTGACTTTCGCCAGGGGGAGTCTGAGGAGCCATAGCGTCGAGAAGATTGTGGAGAAGCTCGAGAAGGATTTGGATGAGGGGGTGCGGGAGTTTTGGATTACGTCTCAAGATACCGCCTCATATGGAAGGGACATAGGAACGAATCTTGTCAAACTCTTGGAGTCCATATGCGCTGTTGGAGGCGACTTCATGGTTCGAGTAGGTATGATGACTCCTAGTTCGGTTATGGACATTCTGGAGGAATTGGTTGAGGTCTTTCGAAGCAGCCATGTTTTCAGGTTCGTTCACTTGCCTGTTCAAAGTGGCAACGACCAAGTTCTTGAGCGTATGCGGCGATTCTACTCAGTCAACGATTTCCGAAATGTGGTGGACAGGTTCAGAGCGGGCCTTCCGGATATGACCTTGTCCACAGATGTGATCTGTGGTTTTCCAGGCGAGAGTGAGAAGGCATTCGAAGATACCCTCCATTTGATCAGCGAAGTCAAGTCTGACGTGGTGAACGTTTCAAAGTTTTTCCCTCGTCCGAAGACTCCTGCGGCCAAAATGGCGGCCGAGTTTGTTCCGTTGCCTGAGACCAAGCGCAGAAGTAGCGAGGTCACCAGATTGTTTAGAAAGGTCGCATTCGAACGGAACCAGCGCTGGGTAGGCTGGACCGGGGATATCTTTGTTGACGAAGCTGGAAAGATACCTTGTTCTTGGATAGGCCGCAATTTTGCCTACAAGCCGATTACAGTGAGGAGTGGGCTTCGCCTGCTAGGCAAAACGTTGCGCGTGAAAGTGGTCAAGGCTTTTTCGACTTATCTTGAGGCTGACATTGTTGAATAAATCTTTTATGCAGACCCAACCTAGTACAGTATTAGGAGTTGGATCGTTTGACTGAAGAGAACGTCATTAAAGTTGGACATGTAACCCATTTCTTTTCAAAGATCAGCGTCGCTGTTGTCGAGCTTACTGCACCGTTGGCAGTGGGCGACCACATAGTCTTCAAGGGCCCGAACACTGACTTCGAGCAGACTGTCGAATCCATGCAAATAGAGCACGCAAACGTTCAAAGAGCCGAGGCAGGACAAAGCATAGGCCTGAAGGTCCTGCAGCATGTGAGAGAAACAGACTCAGTCTATAAGAAGTTGTAGTCAGTTCTCTCCCTTTTTTCAGCTACCTAACTGGTTCTTCCCAATCTGTTGTGCATCCGCCTTCAGAGACCAAGACTATCGTAGTTTCGTTGGGCAAGGACATTTTTGGGTTTTCTCTTACGTTTAGAAACCTCTCAAGAGTCTGAGCTTGCTTGGATCGCGACTTGTTTGTAGAACCGGTTCTCACTCGGGTGGTAAACCATTTGAAGCAGGCTTTCGTAGCCTCTGACGGGGAAGGTTCGGGTTCTCTTCCTATTTCCTCATCAACTGCTTTGATTGTATCAAGAGCATTGGCATCATCATTCAATAAGAGCCGAAGACCCTGCGGAAACAGTCTGCTCATTCTGTCTGACGCACCCCAACTATGACAGTTTTCATGCTATCGACCTGCGCAGTCTCCAGAGAATTGTCAGCAGTTCTACTTGATGAATCTGAGTACGTAGTCGTTTACGGTTTGTGAGAACGATTCTTCGAGTTCTATGTCGTAGTGTTCTGCGAGCACGAAAATCATGTAGAGAAGGTCTGATAGTTCTGTGCCCAGCATTTCCTTTGTTTTGGGTTTTTCTGGGGGCTTGAAGCCTTCTAGGCCTTTGATCACTGAAGCCACTTCGCCGGCTTCTTCAAGTAGGTCAGTGACCATCACGAATGGAGTCCACCCTTTCCCTCTTTCTGGGTCGAGGCTATCATTGATCTTCCTGAAGCTCTTCCAACAAAGATGCTGTGCATCGCGTAATGTCAGGGACACATTGCTCACCATTACTGAATCTGAGATAAAGATGTATTAAAACCTCGTGACAGTTGTTACCTGTTCATGCGAAGCGTAACTACGATCACTATGGCGAATTCCGACGCGGCGAAGGCTAGGAACACAGGCAGGACTAATTCTGGAGCGAGGAAGACCATGATGATAGCCGCAAAGATAGGCATGAAAACAACTATGGCTCCTGGTACGAGGATAAGAATGTATGTGGACAGCCTTGCGTAGATGTTGCCGATGGCGAAGCCTTCTTTCCAGAACTTCTCGGTGAGAAGCAGTATCTCTAGCATATTTGCTGCCGCCACAGTGAGGACGTGTATTCCACCGAAGATCACCACGGAGGCGGTATCTCTTCCAAGGTAGGACGTTGCGGTGAGCATGACGAAAAGGGAAATGACGTATGTGAGCGTGGCCAACGTTGTCTTAGCGAAGATTAGTGTTCTGCTGTTAAGTGGCAGGCTTCTCGTGTAAGCAGACGCCAAACCTTCGATGGCAAACAGTGTCGGCGGCAGCAGCACAGTCATGAAGGACATCCCGGTCAACAGACCTAGCATCTCACTCAGTCCAAGATCGGCAAACGAAGAGAAAGAAAAGGCGAGGATGACTGTCTGAATAGCTGGTAGCAGAAAGATGCTTGCATAGGAGGGAGATCTGGAGGCTATCCTCAAATCCTTTCGGATTATTCCGAGCCAAGGAACTTGGGGTCTGATGAGCGTGTCTTTGACCGCCTCCCTTGAAGCCACCGAGACGCTCCCCGTCCCGATACTCCTAATGGTTTCTCCAACCCATCTCGCACAGTAGACTGCTATTGCCAGATAACCAAGCGAGGCGGCGACCGAAAGCGCAAGCGATGTCAGATCCGCTGCTCGGAAGAACGAGGCATAGGAAACGAGAAAGCCTAAGGAAAATGGGTAAAGCGCTACAACGGAATACGACAATGAAACTGCAGTTTGAGTTAGCGAAGCAAAGAATTGTATTATTTCCATCCAGAAGTTTATCACTATGTATGCCCCGAAAGAGGGCAGAATCCACACTAACATCAGAACAATCCTCATTAGCGCTTTCCATTTTGACCTCCCGCTCCCTGCAGCAATCCTTGAATAGAAAAACTTGGCCAGACCAGTGGTAAGAGCCAACGCAAAAACCTCGGTTATGCCGACACCAAGTAGCGCAACAAGCCCGCCGAGGACGGAACGCGAAAAGAAAACGTATGCAATTGGAAACCCGACGATAGCAAGCACAAGAGGGATATCAAAAACCCGCAAGAAGCACAGCAGAGCAACGCGCGAAATGTCCTTCTTTGAGAGTGGAAGCGGACTCAAGATGTTAATGACTTCGGAGGAGAAAAAAGAAGTCGCGACTTGAAGCCCCATAATAACAATCAGAAACAATAGCACGGCGAGAAATGCAGAGACGGTTCCGACAACAGTCATTTCCTCAGAGACCAGAAGACGGCCCGCACCATCTGTGAAAGGGAGGAACACAGTTATCCCAAAGACTGCGATGAAGACGCTCATTATGATCTTGCTTATCAGAGTGTTTGATTCGGCGTTTTTGATGAGCTTCGCGACGTTCGTGTTGGCTCGCCTAGGGAGGAGTCCGCCCGAGCGGATGGAATAAATCGACTGGAAGGTTATCTCTTTGTAGATCGTGCGGGATACGCGCCATAGCTCAGAAAGCTTCAACGACGCCTACTCCTCTTCAAGGCCTTTGATTATTTCATTCATTCCTGCTTCCTGTTCAGTCACTTTGAGGAATATGTCCTCTAGCGAGCCTTCTGCGCCTTTAACGAGCTTACGAAGCTCATCCACCGTGCCTTCTCCCACGATCCTTCCTTTGTTGATAATTCCAACCCTTGTGCACAGCTTTTCGGCAACCTCCATGATATGTGTCGAAAAGATCACGGCCCCGCCTTTCTTTGCGTGAAAGGTTATCAGCTCTCTGAGAATCTTGGACGATCGGGCGTCCAACCCGATTAAAGGTTCGTCCAAGATGAGCAGCTGAGGTTCGTGCAACAGTGCCGCGGTGATAGCGACCTTCTGCTTGTTTCCCATTGACAACGCTGCGATAGGCGTGTCGAAATATGGCTTGAGTTCAAAGGCAGAGGTCAGCCTTTCAAGCCTAGAGCTGACAGCGTCCCTTTCTAGCCTTCTTATGGAAGCTGTGAACTCGAGGAATTCCCGAGGCGTCAGCGAATCCAGCAACACGACCTCCTCTGGAACGTAGCCAATCTTGCTCTTCGCAGCCACCTCGTCGGAAAGCGGAGTATCAAATATCTCGACCTTGCCTTCGCGCGGCTCCAGAACGCCAACCAAGACCTTAATGGTGCTGGACTTTCCTGCGCCGTTGGGGCCCAGCAGGCCGTAGATCTCGCCAGTTTTGACCGTGAACGAAAGGTGGTCAACAGCCACAAACGTGCCATAATTGACTACGAGGTCTTCAACACGAACGGCCAGTCGCTGCATATACGAACACCAAATTCTCGATTGATTCGTTCTCTAACCGATTGCTCTGATATATTGCTTGTTGACCCTCAGCATGTCCTTTCAAGCTTTGATTTACGGTATTATCTCGCATCCGTTATACTTCATGTATTCGAAGTCTCTTAATTCGATCTTTCTTTTTTCAACGAGTTGCCTTATTCTTGGTGTCTGTTCGGTGACTGCTTGAATCAGGTTTCTGACAGTGTTGCAAACTTGGCCATATGCCTCTGGGCTCCAGCGTCTTGTCACGTTTGCGTATAAGCATCGCCCTCCACAGAGGTTGAGGACCTCACATTCTGCGCACTGACCTTTCACAAAAACCTTCGGCAATCTTCTCGGATTTGCACTGCTTACGTGCCCGAGATAGCAATCCTTCATCCCCCACATAGCCGGGCAGGGAATAATGTATCCGTCAGTCTGGATCGCGTAGTTTATCCATCCGCCTCCACACCGCAAGAAGCTCCTATCTTCTCCATACAGAAGTGACTGGGCAACGCCAAGGATCGGGTAGAGCCTCAAAACAGTCCTATTCTCTTCTATCCTGTCGACCCAGAACTCCACCAGTCTTCGAATTCCGGGGTTGTAGCTTTCTTCACTCCATCTCTTGAAATCTCTTCTTTCGAAGTCAGTTTTCCAAAAACCAGCGTTCAGTTGCCAATGAATGGAAGAAAATGAAAACTCGCTATTGTTTAGAAGCCACGTTACTTGCCTGTGAATGTCCATCGGCTCCATGACGGTCATGCGAGCTATCAGCTCGCCTCTGAAACCGTTTTCAACGATCATCCTCAAGTTGTCCGTGACTTTTCTGAAAGTGCCCTCTCCCCGGTTGAGATCCGTGGTGGCCTCGTCGCCATCAACTGAAACAAGAATAGTATGAAAGCGGTTGAGATACTCCGAGTCTAGACGGTCTAGAAGCAGGCCGTTCGTCTGGATCATAAAGTGCTTGGCCTTTACGCCGTTCATAATCTGCTTGATGCTATCAATGCAGAGCAGCGGTTCGCCGCCATATAATGTCAGAACACATTCGGGATCCAGCCTGCAAAACCTGTCCAACAGGCTGATGTCGTAGCTTATCTTCTTTGGGAGCGAGTAGTCGACGTCGAGGCCTAAGAAGTCGTCGTCCGTGTCTTGTAATGCTTCACCGAAACAGTATCTGCACTGCGAATTGCACTCGTTCGTGACTATCACGTGGAGGAACATAGCATTCTCAAGAAATGAAGAAAGGTCGCTCTTAAACGTGTTTTTCCTTCAGCTTCTTCGCTTTTTCCAGATATCCTTTGAGTTCTCTTTCTTTGATCCTCTTCTCAGGCAGAGTCTCTGGCGCATAGAGTAGGGGAATAACGGCCAAGAACAGGAAAAAGGCAGCTAAGGAGAATGCAGCCTCCGGATGAATCAGAGAGGCGTAAGGTCCGATGAAAAGCTCAAAGATGCCAACGATGAAGAATGGGATGCTCCCTATTGCATAGTATTTTTCTCTTACGTATGGCTGACTTAAGTCTCCCCAAAGCGTCAATATGAAGATTGGATAAAAAATCCCCCAGGCAACCGCTTCAATTATCATGTGAAAATACCACACTAGAACATTGCCCGGAGCAACAGATAGAACGGCATAAGCTACCCCTATTGAGACAAAACCATAGAGCACCATGATCTTTCTGCCAAGCCTATCACAAGAAATCCCTCCTACGAGTGTAAAAACACCTGAAATCGCCAGTCCGATCATATATGCTGAAGAGGCGAATCCCCCAAAAAGGCTGTCTCTTATGGGTTTCTCAAACCAATCTATCAGGCAAAATGCAAGCCAAGGAATGAAATAGAAAAGGAATCGTCTGTCTTGGAAAACTGACCCGAAAGACACATGTCTCTTGACTTCATCCTCTATTTTCCATTTCGGTCTAAGCAAGATAAATAAAACCAACCCCAATGCTCGCCAACCCGCAGCAACCAAGGCAACATTCGTCAATTCAGAACTCCTTAGAACGATTGATAGCATAACTATGGCTAGGTTGCTCGTCAGAAAGATCACGCCACTTATGGTGCCTCGAGTTTCTAGACGTGCGAATTCGGCAAAAAACGCTAGGCATGAAGGCATCCCTATACCAAACGTGAATCCTAGTAACGCGGAGACAGCGAGCGAATGCCATGGAGCAGTACTGATGAAAAAAATGGGTATCAAGGAAGAAATTGCTCCCGCAACCATCCAGTAGTAGAGAAATGATAGGTTCCTGATCCTTTTTCCAAGACCCGCTCCAATTATACTAGAGACTACGACAGATAGGTAGTAAGACGCTGAGGTGGCAAGGTTTGCGGACGGTTGAGAGAATTTCTGAAAGATGAGAATGGTCAATGGCCACCAAGACAAGGTAAAGAATAGCAGGATGAAAGCAGTGACAACATCTCTTCTTGTCCTGAGTTCAGATGGCAGTTCCTTTTCCAGCAAGTGCAAATCCCTTTGATATAGTTTCTTTCTCTAATTAAAACTTCCAGTGTCTTAGTCGAAACACGACAGAAAGTTTTTTAAGCGTATAAGTGTAGAACACTAGTGCAGGTGATTGGGGATGGCGAAGAAAGGAAAGAAGAAGCCAATACGGGGTCTTAGTGGCTGGTTCTCACCAGTTTAGCTTTTTCCCAAATCTGTAACGAAACCAGAGAACCTTGGATAAGTAGGGTCAGCCTTACTGGATCCACCAATTTCCCAACTTCTTTCAATCCGCTGGACGCTAGAGTCTTCATGATCTTTTCTGCTTGCTTCAGCCCTTTTCCATCTATTGTCATCTGAAGAATGGTTTCCGCGTCCTTTCTTGTTATCTCTTTCCTTGAGATAATATCTTGAAGTCTATCTCTAGTTTCCGAGTTTCTGAGGGCATAAAGCACTGGAAGTGGCAGGCATCCTTTCTTTACTCTACGTGCCATTTCCTTGAAATCAAACATGTCGGCCAAGTCATCATTCAGTATCCATAACATGCCCAGAAATCTGCCGTATCTGCCCAGCGCTTCAATTTCGTCCTGTGAACCTTTCCCCAGGATCGCGCCTATGCGCATGAGCAGTTCTATGTCGGCAGCTTTCTTCTTCACGATTTGGAGATACTGTTCCGGGTCAACATCCGTTCGCCCTATCAAGCCAAGTTCCAGTGCCTCACCGTCTCCGACTTCAAAGAATGCTTTGCTTAGATTGTCAGTTACTGCAATAAACTTCTCTATGTCGAGGTTCTTGGCTAACTTCTGCCATAAGATTAGGCCTTTGAAAAGAAGGGCGTCTCCAGCGAGCAAGGCAATATCTCTGTTGAATTTTCCCAAGACCGTGGGTCGATGATTTTGAGTTTTTGAGTTGTCAATGATGTCGTCGTGAATGTCCATGCCTGCACTCATTAGCACCAGCGGAACGGGAACATCTGAGATCACATTGAGGCTTCCGCCAACGATCTCACAGCTCAAAGAAATCAATGTGGGTCTGACGAGAAAACCCTCACGCCTGTAAGACAGAAAGTGTTCCAAAGCCTGACGGATTTCTCGACATTCAATCTTTTCTTCAAGAATTGCCTCTTGCACTTTCTTGAAGGTTTCGGTTCCTCTTTCTTCGAGAAGGTCCATTATTTCTTGTTGCAGTTTTTCATGCTCATTTCCTGCGTGGGTGGGCTGCTTCATGCGTCTTTCATATGTCCTGTTTCCGTATTTGTTCCTTTAGTATGCCTTCGTAAGCTTCTACGTACTCCTTTCCTTTCTGGGTCATTGTGTAGACTTTTCTTGTTCTTCCGCCTTGCTGTTGTCTCTCGCTTGTTAGAAAGCCCTTACTCTCCATGGTGTTCAGGAGTGGGTACAGTGCGCCGTGCCTGAGCCTCACGTTGAATTTTGCTTCGGCTTGTTTTTTGATCATGTAGCCCCACATTGGCTGGCTTTGGACCAGTCTGAGTATTTGGATGTCGAGCAGGTTTCTGGTGATGCGTTGTACAAGTTCATTTTTGAAGGTTTCCGCCAATGTTTTCACGCTCAGAATGTGTTCTGTTGTGAACTTGTTCATGTTTTGGCTTATTTAGGTTATGTAGGGAACGGAATAGGCTGTTATGCTTTGGTATGCTTGCATATGCTTGGGGTAGGTGTGAACGTTTATATGGGCGTTTATGCTCTATAAAGACTTGCGATATGTCCGGCGGAGGACATATTGTATTCGTGTAGAACACGGATACACAGAGGGGAAACATGAAATGATGAACAACTCGAAAGAAGTCCAATCAAAACTGATGAAAGGCCTTCTCGACCTTATTGTACTGCAATTCCTAAACGGCCAACCAATGCACGGATACCAAATCATAACCAAGATTCGCAAGACCTTCGGCATGTACTTCGGGCCAAGCACCATCTACCCATTGCTAGCAGAGCTTGAGCGCAAAGGCCACGTCAAAAGCGAGTGGAACATGTGCAACGAACGTCCCAGGAAAGTGTACAAACTGACCACCGAAGGGCAGAACCTGCTCAACTTCACTGAAGACTCGCTGAACTTCATATGCAGAAAGATCGGCACACCAGGCATGCCTAAACACGGTATGGGCGAAGAGAGCGGACCAACAGCCGCGCTGCGCCCGTTGCTCAGAAAGATCGAAGAACCAAAGCCCATGATCTAAGCGCCAGTGTTTCGCTGAAGCTGCTGCAGTTCAACGCTTTCCTTGCTCTCAACGAAAAAAGGAGAAGGCCTACCGCAACCTTTCTTACTGGAGACCTAGCCAACTATTTATCTTCAGACCGAATCCTTCTTATTGGGTGCTCTGTTGCACAAGGCCGACATGTTGATCCAAGGCTGCATGATCCTGCCTATGAATGGCAAAAGCCTCATCGAAGATGGCACCATCATCATCGAAGCTGGAAAGCTAGCTTACGTGGGCGAACGCGCATCTTCCTCCAGCATCGGAGCGAAGACAGAGATCGACGGGCAAGGCAAGGTTGCCATGCCTGGTTTGGTTAACTGCCATACCCACGTGGCCATGACTCTCTTTCGAGGACTTGCCGACGACGAGCCACTCGACGTGTGGCTTGGAAAAACGATTTGGCCTTTGGAGAAGAAGCTGAAGCCACGCGATGTTTGTGCTGGCGCGCTATTGGGCTGTTTGGAAATGATCAAGAGCGGGACGACTTGCTTTGGCGACATGTATTTTCATGAAGGTATGGTGGCCACGGCTGTAGAGCGGAGCGGATTGAGGGCAGCCTTGGCTGAAGGCATATTTGACATCGACAACAGATTTGTAGGGGAGGTCATGTTTAGACGAAGCGTCCGTTTTGCCCAGCGTTTCCGCGGTTTCGCTGGAGGTCGGATCACCACGATGCTAGGACCTCATGCAGCCTACAGCTGCAGCCCACGATTGCTGAGGAGAATCGCCAAAAAGGCCTGCGAACTTGGCCTAGGCATTCACATTCACCTAGCAGAATCGAAGGAGATGTTTGCCAAACAGCAGAAGAGGCAGGGATTGAGCGAAGTCAGTCTGCTGGACGATCTCGACTTTTTGAACACCAGTCTGGTGGCGGCACACTGCATAGATTTGTCAGATGATGACTTGCGTGTGCTTGCGCAACGGGGCGTGAACGTGGTCTATTGTCCGGTGGGTAACATGAAGCTCGGTTCTGGTGTTGCGAAGATGCAGGATCTTGTCAGATTGGGCGTCACTGTGGCCTTGGGGACGGATGGTCCGGCGAGCAACAATTGCCTCGACATGTTTGAAACCATGAAAGTCGGAGCGCTGATCCAGAAGACCGTCAACGACGATCCATCAGTGATGGGTGCTCATGAGGTCTTGAGGATGGCGACGTTGAACGGTGCACGAGCGCTTGGCATTGGCGCGAGCGTTGGTTCGCTTGAGGTGGGCAAGAAGGCTGACGTGATACTGGTTGACGTGCGAAGGCCTCATCTGAGTCCACTGCACAGCCTATGCGCTGGTCTTGTTTATTCCGCGCATGGGAGCGACGTCGACACGGTTATCGTTGATGGAAAGATGCTTATGGAGAATGGACAGGTGAAAACGTTGGACGAGGAGGCTGTGCTGGAAAGAGCTGAAAAGACTGCACACGCTTTGACCTCACGCTGATTACCTATTGCATCGTTGTGCGCGAAGCGAATTTTAACGCGCGCGCAAAAAGACGACTTTCGCTCAATGATTGAGAAGGCTTCGGACTTGGGAGTATCCTATATTGTTACTGGCGTTGAACGAGAACAAGACTACTTAGGGTTTCTGGAATTTCTGGCCAGGGACATAATGCCCTCCTTCAGATAGCCCATTCCTCTCATAGGCTGAACATGGCTGCGAAAGCTTTCACCATGTGCAACAGCAACGCAGAAAAGTGAACGTTTCTTGTCATCAGATACGTGCGGAGGTCCCCCAGCATTTCAATCTTAGGACTGCAGCTAGAACGCTGGTGATGGAACTTGAATCCCTTGGGTACAGCGACGATTGAGTCCAGATCCTTTGAGACATTAGACTCT
>CAZUFK010000018.1:0-24075 GCA_964619695.1 uncultured Candidatus Bathyarchaeia archaeon | reverse complement strand
CTGGGTATCCACGACTGGAATATGGACTGCGATTATCTAGCCTCCTGCAGTGGGGATGTCGGTTTTCCCTCAACTTTGCAGCGGTTGTTTTGGGAGGCGATATTCCTATATAGTTTGTGTTGTTTATGGTTATTGTGGTGGCTATGACTACTATAGCGGTTACGGATGAGGTGAAGGAAAAGCTGTTGAAGGTTGCTTCTGAGCTTCAGATTAGGCTTGGGCGGCGTGTGGATCTTGATGAGGCTTTGCGCTACCTGCTAAGCGAGCGGGAGAAGAAGCCTCAGTTGCTTCGGGAAGCCTGCAAACCTACGCCTGGCGTTGACCAGGCGCTTGACGAGTTGTATTGTGAGAGGAGACTTGATGAGGAAAGACTTGAGCGGAAGCTTGGTTCTGGACGCAAGCGCTCTCATTGAAGCCTTGTACCTGTCGCCGATGGGTCTTGGACTTGTGGAGGCGCTGGAGAAGGACTTAGTCGTAGCGTACACGACTGAGGCCAGCATTGCTGAACTCAGGTACATTTCCTGTCGAAAGCTTGGTCCGAGCGAGTCAAAAGAGAGGGTGGATAGGCTTTTGGCGTCTGGTTACATACATGTGGAGGACACTTCGTTTCTGATCGAGAAAGCGGCGAGACTTAAGTGCGAGAGGGCCATTTCCCTGACAGACTGCTTCTGCCTTGCGTTGGCACACGAGTATGCGTGCAGGGCTCTTTTCGCGAGGAGAGAAGGCGAGCTGGTAAGAGAAATGCGGAGAAAGCCCCTCAACGTGGAGATAGCCTTTCTCGAAGACTGCAAGCAGATATAGAATCCTGATTTGAAGGCCACGGACTAGCCAAGCTGTTCTAAGATTTGTTTTGTTGTAGGGTTTCTTGTATATTGTTGAATTGTTGTAGGGCGTTTTGGAGGTTCTCGGTTATTTCTAGCGCGCGCGAAACGTTTAGAACAACAACCCCATAAGACCATAGAAAACAACGTCTTAAGGGTCACTTCCATATATAGGGGGTCAAAAAAAGTTCAGACACCCCACTTGGCCATAAAAGACGAACGTAAACGCGCAACGAAAAACGGGAAATGAAGGATTCTAGCGGGTTTCCTGAGCTTCTACGTCAAGCTCCTTAACCCGCGTCTCAATAAACTCTGCAATCTTGTCTTCACTGAACCTCTTAGCCTGCTTCTGCCTTTCCAGATGCACCCTGATCGTCTCCAGCAAATCATCAATTCTCACTGGCTTAATCACATACGCATCCGCACACCTGTTCACCGCATCCATAGCATTCTGCAGCGACGGAAAACCCGTCACAATAATCTTCACCATCCTCGGCGTAGTCTCCTTCATCCGCAACAACAACTCCGTTCCCTCCATATCGGGCAACCGAATGTCAATCAAAGCCAGATTATAGAAACCGCTGTGAGTCTTCTCAATCGCCTCTCGTCCGCTCTCAGCCGTGTCAACCTCGTATCCTTTCTCCTCCAGAATCGTCGAAATAGCCTTCCTTATGCTTTCATCGTCGTCGACAACAAGGATTCGGGCACGTTCACCCATACCTTCTCACCTCCTTCTACTTTTGGTTTCAATGGAACAGTAACCATGAATGTGGTTCCCTTGCCGATTGCTGTCTTCACGGTGATCTTGCCGCCATGCACCTCCACAATACGCTTACAAATAGCCAAACCAAAACCCATACCCTTCGCCTTAGTTGTGAACAACGGCGTAAAAATCTTCTCAAGCATACATTGCGTCATACCTAACCCAGTATCCACGAAAGCAAACTCAAAGTTCGCTCCCAATTTCCTGCCCCCTATCGTCAGCTTCCCTCCCTGGGGCATAGCGTCAACCGCATTCTTAACAATGTTCAAGAAAACTCTCTTGATCTTCTCCACGTCCACGCTGAGCTTCAGCGTGTTCTGAGTCAAGTTCACTACGGCAACATTCTCAGGAAGCTTGACCATTGACAACGCTTCCTTGATTATCGATTTCGGAGAGGTCTCAGTCAGGTCTAGATGAATCTCACGCGAATAGTCCAACAGGTCATTCACGATCTTGTTCGAGTACTCTATGTCCTTCTCGATCAGTTCCAGCATCTCTCTTTTCTTTCTGCTGTCCCCTCTCGAACCCATCTTCATCTTCAAATAGTAAGCAGCGCCAGCAATGCCTGTCAACGGATTCCGCAGGTCGTGGCCAACCATTGCAGCCACTTCTCCCATAGCGGCCAATCTTTCCGACCTGAGAACCTGCTGCTCCATCCGCTTGCGCTCAGTGATATCAGAGGATATCGCCACGATTCCTACAGGGTTGCCTGAAGCATCTCTGACGATACTCGCCGAAATCTCGGCTGGAAACTCGCCACCGTCCTTCCTCACCAGCGTAAGCTCAAAACCGCTCAGCAACCCTTCCCTGAGTATCCCGTTCATGACCTCGAAAGCTTTCTGTTGGTCCCTCCTCGCAACCAAGTCAAATGTGCTCTTGCCGATCAGTTCCTCTCTCGAGGAATATCCATGCAGCCTCAACGTCTGTTCATTGCATTCAATCATCTTCCCTTCCAAGTCAGTTGCCGTTACGGCGTTCGGCGAAGCGCTAAAAATGCTTCTGAGCTTCTCCTCGCTTCTCCTCAAGTCCATAGTTCTTTCTTTCACTTTCTCCTCAAGATGCTTCGCGTATTCCCTGATTTGATCCTTCGCCTTTTCCAGCTGCTCAAACAACTGAGCGCTCTGAATGGCAACAGCTGCCTGATGTATGAATAGCTCCAAAGGCGCCAAAGACTCTCTCGTAGGTCGTCTGCCATCCAAGGGATCATCAATACTCAATATGCCTACGACACGTCCGTCTGCCAACTTGAGCGGAGCATACAGCAAGTCTTGTGGATCCCAATCGACCATCTCTTCTGGTGCCAGCCTGCTCGGAACCGTGCTTCGAGAGAATTTCCTCCTAACCCACGCATCACTCCAAGGTAAATGATAGAATTCCCCGATCTTGAATCGTTCAAACTCGGGGCCGAATCGTTCACGCCAGACTCTCCCTGACGTTCTGTGCTTCCACAGGAACCCCTTTTCCTTGCTCGTCAAGCCCGCAGTCACAAGATCCTCAAGACTCTCCAAGTTCATCGTCTTACTTCTTACCGCACGGATGACAACTCTTCGCCAACCAAGTTCCCGAATTGCTTCCGCAATCTTCTGAAGCCGCTGATGCAAGCTCATGTAGTGAATCATCTCAGCGGAGTACTTCATCAACAAGGCCAGCTGAGTTGAACGCTTCTCATTCTCATCCCGCTTCTCCAAGTTGCCTATTGCAGTCGCAGCATGAGACGCCAAGATCTGAAGCAAAGTCACGTCTTTTTCGTCAAAAGCACCCAACTTCTTACTCTCAACATCCAAAACCCCAAGAACACGGCTATCAACCATCACTGGCACAGCGAGTTCCGACTGCACGCTAAGCGTTCCTTCAACATAGTCTTTGCGTTTTCTCACATCAGGAACGAGCACAGGCCGACCTGTGTTCGCCGCCTTCACAGTAATCCCCTTCTCTCTTCTCAGCGATAGTTCGACCATAGACTGAGGATGCCCACGTTGGCACACCACGCAAAGGTTGCCCTTCGACACCACCAGAAACGCGGCATTCTCGAAGCCCAACGTATGCTCCAATACGTCCAAAGTGAGTTCGCAAACACTTTGAAGACATTGAGCCGCACTTAGCTTTCCGCCATAGAAGTTCAGCGCGGAAAGTCTTTCCTCCAGCGTCTTTCTTTCAGTAATGTCAGTAAGAGTCCCTTCGTAATACAGCGCTCTTCCTCTTTCATCACGGACTGCGTTCGAGTTTTCCAGCGCAATCAGTTTCTGTCCGTTCTTTCGCCGCAGGACGAGTTCCGCATTGCACACTTGGCCATTTCTATCCAGTTTTCGCATCCAAGTCTTTCTATCCTCTGGATTCGCGTATAGATCATGAGAAATATCCAGGACTCGAAGCTCGTCCAACGAAGAATAGCCTAGCATTTGCACGATCGCAGGATTGGCCGTAATGATCTTGCCGTCTGGAGTGCTTTGGTAGACACCGTCAGGCACGTTTTCGAACAGTAATCGGAATTTGGCTTCAGAAGACTTCAGCGCTTCCTCAGATTTCCTGCGTTCTGTAACATCTCGAACAATGCCAGATTCTCCTACGGTCTTTCCGTTTTCTACGCAAGGTTTGCTGACGAACTCCCCTACGAGGTATTCACCTGACTTGGAGCGAATGCGCAACTCATAAGGAGGCGGCATCTTTCCGTTCAATGCTTGCTTGAATGTTTCGATGGCGACGGGCAAGTCGTCAGGATGAACCAAGGCCGCGAAGGATTTGCCGATCCACTGCTTGCATTTCCAACCAGTCAACTTCTCGAATGTTGAGTTTAGCGATCTGATCGTTCCGTCTTTGGAGATCGTGTAGATAGCCTCAGGCAGCGTTTCAATCAGGCAACGGTAACGTTCTTCGCTCTCCCGTAGTTTCTGCTCCACCTGTTTCCGCTCAGTGATGTCACGTGCGATCCCCAACATTGCGACAACTTTGCCCTTGCTTGTGCAAGGCATTGCGGTGACTTCAATCTGAGAAGCAATATTCCGAGCTGTGCCAAACTTAGCCTCAAAACTCGCGGGCTTTCCTTTCATTACGGTTTTGAAGTTTTTGCGGACTTGTGGAACTACTTCAGGCGGAACAGCATTTTCGAAAGATCGACCGACGAAGTACTTGCGGTTGTGTTTGCTCATCTCTTCTATCGCGCAGTTGACGGCTATGACTTTGCCTTTCATATCGAGGATGAAGATGGCGTCGCCAGCGTTGTTGAAGAGGAACTCGAATGCCTCAGCTAGAGAAGTGTCCTTTGAAAAGGCTTCGTTTAGCTTTCGATTTCCATTTGCTCGCATTGACCCATCTTCACCTCCATTGTTTCAGGTTTCTTAGCCAGAAAACTCCGCTTTGTCGAAGCTACGTACTCGGTTAGTGTTAGTTCCTTGGACACATGCCACTTTGAGCTTGTTTCGACTTTTTCGTTAAGTCTTGCCATTATTAGAGTCTCGATGAAGTTGGCTCCCAGCCCGAAGATTTTCTCAAGCGCTTGGACGAAGGACTCGACATTTTTTGGGATTTCTTGCTTCTTGATGTTGAAGCTCTTTTCTAAGTGGTAGTATATCGCTTGTTTCGAGGACTCGCCCAAAGAAGACAAGCTTTCATCTACCGCTTCAATCAGGAATCTTTCGAAATCGCGCTTGGGCAAGGGCTATTCCTCGAGGGGCAAGTTCTCCGAGTTTAGAAACCTCTATATGAGGAATGTATAAAGCGGTTATGAACTTCTGATTTAGATTAGGAATTGAAATCAAGGAACAAAGAGTAGCTGTTCTTGCGTTCTTGATTCTTGATAGGCGAAATGACAATCTGACGCCCCTTTCCCCGCGTTGGCAGGCACGTGGTTGATTTGGATTTGAGATTCTGTTTTTTAATTCATAAGTGTTTTAATGTTTCAGAATGAGCTATTTTGCTGCAGGGTGGATTGCCTTGAATGATCAGATTCTTCAGACTTGCAGGGAATTGATTGATGATGCGAAGATGAGTTCCGCGGACTTGGTTTTCAAGGAGGTGTGCCTCGAGATTCTTTCGAGGGCACGCAACGTTCTAACACAGAGACAGTTCAAACAGCTCGTTGCTTATACCACTGAGAGAATGAAAGAGAGAATACCGTTTGAGCTTCAGCAGGAACTGATGGCACGCAGATGAATAGGGAAGAGCCGCTTTTTTGTCACTCCTTAAGCGGCAGCCGATTGCCACACTTGATTCAGGGCAATTTCGCCCTGTAACGATTTTTTCTGTGTTCATAGCTCAGATTTCCAGAAACGAGTATGGGCAAAACTGAGCGTGTAGGGTGCTACATAACGCGCGTAAGTGAATGTTCTAGTGGGCAGAGTTCCCGTTGTTAGCTGAGTTTGTAGCCTATTTTCCGCAGGAAGTCCTTTCTTGCTTTGATGTCTTCTGTTGTTTCTATGCCTTTGCTTTTGAGGCCGTCAACTACGCCTATGATTCCTCTTCCTTGAGCTGTTTCAGCAATAATGATTTCTAGTGGGTTAGCTGTGGCAGCGTAGACTGTGCAGACTTCAGGCACGTGTTTGATCTTGTCCATTGCGTTTATCGGGTAAGCGTCTTTCATGAAGATTATGAAGCTGTGTCCGCAGGCGATTTCGAAGGCTTTTTCGGAGGCCAGTTTTCTCAGCTCGTCGTCGTTTCCCTCATGCCTTACGAGGCAAGGACCAGAGCTTTCGCAGAAGCCTATCCCGAACTTTGCACTTGGTGTGGCGTTTACGAGAGCCTCATAGAGATCCTCGACTGCCTTTATGAAGTGTGCCATGCCGAAAACCACGTTGCAGTCTTTTGGCGGTTCGATCTTGATGATCTTGAAGTCAAGCATTGTTAGGCCCATTCTAGTGTAGGCATGGCTTTGTTTTTAAGATTTAGTTGGTTTGGTTTTCTGTTTGGCGACTTTTAGGGCGAACAGTATTGTGCCTATGGCGACGATTGCGGCTGATGTGTAAAAGGTGTTTACGTAGGCTGTGTGTGTGGAGAGGCCCTTTTGGGTTTGGAGGTCTGCAAGTGGTCCGCCAACGAGAAGTCCTGCAGGACCCCAACTCAAAGCCATAACCGTGTTGTATCTGCCAAAGAGTCTTCCTCTTCTGTTTTCTGGGATCAGGTCTGCGGCGAAGGCGAAACCCACGGTTTGAATTGTCCAGAAGGAGACTCCGTTCAATCCGTAGACTACGGCCAAAGCCAGAACGTTAGGAGCCAATCCGTAAGCCAGTGGCGTTACGATTGCTAGGCCAAGTCCTATCGATAGGACCTTGATTCGTCCGATTTTGTCGGCAAGCCAGCCGCACGAGAGGCTGCTAACCATTCCGCCGATTGTCCAAGCAGTGAGTATGAAGCTCTCTTCAGGGTCACTTGCGTTTAATCCGCCTGTTTGGGCAGGCAGTTTTAGGAAGAGGAGGAAGACTTGGCTTATGCATGCTGCGCCGATTATTATCACGATTAGGGATGCGAGGAACCAGTTGTAGGTTCGGTGGTTGTCGGATGCGCGTTTTTCTTCTGCGTGGTTTTTGTCTGGTGCGTCTTCGGTCTTTGAGTTGGGGTTTCGTATTGATCTGGATGTTGCCCACATTATTGTGGTGCTTGTTAGGAGCATGGCTATGACTATGTAGAAAATGGTTCCTTCGCGGAAGCCTTCGCCGTTGTTGTATAGGTATCCGGCGAATATTATGCCTATCATTCGGCCTAGTGAGGCGACGAAATTGAGGGTGCCCACTATTGATCCTCTCGTCTTGGTTGTCGTGGCGCTTGTCAGGAGTGCTGCCCAACCGACGTCTGACATTGACCAGAAGAACTCGAGGAATGAGAGCCCGAAGATTAGGGATAGTCCAGCGTTGAAGTTGGCTTGTGCGTCTATGAGGGATCTGTGGATGAGGAAGACGACGAGGTATGTGGCTGCGGCGATTGCTTCGCCGGCGATGACGAGTTTGGCGCTGAGTTTGTAGCGGTCGCATATTTTTCCCCAGAGGAGGTTTTGGCCTAGTGCGGAGGCGAACATGTTGAGTGTTCCGAGCAGCGCGGTGAAGGTCACGGTTTTCATGAGGCCGAAGATGTAGTTAATCATGAATGTGTAGAATACTCCTCTTCGGACGAAGGATAGGAATTGGAACAGCCCTAGGTTGAGGAAAATGCCTTTGCGCGTTGAAGGCTGTGGTTTCTGCACCTCTATCCTTCCCATTTGAGAATCAGTCCAGAAGTGCCTCGTTACTCTAAAGCGTTTTCATTGACTCTTGTTTTTGAGTAGAAGCCAGTTTTTGCCTTCTTTGAATCTGAGTAGCGTGTAGTCGCCTTTCAGTTTCTGTCCGTTTAGCGTGAAGACGAGCTTGTCTTTGTTTCTGCTTTTGAGCGTGTATGTTCCTTTGTCCCATATTTCAACAGTTCCTGCTCCATATTCGCCTTCGGGTATGGTTCCTTCGAAGTTGATGTAGCTGGTTTCGTGGTCTTCGACTTCTATGGCTAGTCTTTTGATTCCTGTTTCGGTTTGTGGTTCTTTTGGTACTGCCCAGCTTCTTAGTACGCCGTCTATTTCGAGCCTGAAGTCGTAGTGCAGGTGGCTTGCGTTGTGTTTCTGAATCACGAACCTTGCTGTGGAGTCGGTTGACATGCTCTTTCAGTTATGGAGATATAGTGTGTAAGGTAAAAGTCTTGGGTTTGAGGCAGTTGCTGTTCGGTGTTTGATGGTTGGGTCAGGTTTATAAGGGCAAGCATCGTAGATTAATGCCAGTGCAAAGAGACCGTTTTTGCACGTTAAGCGTAAAAGGAGTTGAGTAGAAGATGGGAGAACGAGAGATGCATAAGGCAGTTTGTGCTGAGTGCGGGAAGGAATGTGAAGTTCCCTTCAAGCCTGACGCAAGCAGACCAGTTTACTGCCGAGAATGCTGGCAAAAGAAAAGACCCGCAAGAAGATACTAGATTAAGCTAACAAGCTTCATCATAGAAACCCTTTTTCAACCTTTCTTATGTCTATAGTCGAAACCAGTTATCATGGATGCTTTTGGCGGCCAACTTGTCGCTCGGAGCGGATTTTACCCCCATATGTATACGTTGAACCAAGATTTGGGACACATTGTTGAAGAACAGGACCAAACCGGATATAGAGCTCTAGTCATGCTTGCTCTATTCGAGAGAGGCTAGCTGTCTGGCGAACGCTTCGAAGGTCAGTTCTCTTGTGTGGGTTTTTTCTTTTGTGCTAATTATGAAGGTGTCAACGTAGGAGACGTGGTGGCTGGAGAGACTCTTCATGGCCTCTATGAGGCTTTGGAGTGACGCGTAATTCCTGTGAAACGATAGTATGACTCTGTCAGAGTTCAGTCCCATACCGTTCATGATCATTATGGCCACAGAGGTGCCTTTTCGTTCCAGTTCATGGCCTCTCTCTTTTAGCAATGGCATTTCATCTTTTGAAGGTGGCTCTTGGTTCTTGAGGAAGGTCAATGCTATTATTTCGTAGTCGAGTTTGCTGAAATCGGGGATCATAGTGTACTCTTTGACAGTCCCCTGCTTCTCAAGCTTCCTGACCAGCCTGCTGACCGTAGGCTGAGAGACTCCAACCGCCTTCGCGAGCTCCCTGTCGCTTCTCCGACTGTTCTTCATAAGCTCAGAAATCAACCTCAACTCAACAGGCTTCATGACTTCCCCTCACGCACGCAACCTAATATTGCACAGACAGGCTTTAATCATTTTTCGGAGAAAGGCAAACAATGCTGTTGAAAACGTGGTGAACAAAACCTTCAAATCCTCGCCTGTTAACCAAAATAGCAAGACGCATCTTGGGCTGGTAGTTCAGTCTGGTATGAATGCCTGACTTGCACTCAGGAGGTCGGGGGTTCAAATCCCCCCCAGTCCACTCGCAACACATGCGAGTACAAGCCGTCAACGTGCCGAGTTCCTGCCTTCTTGCTGCTGACAAAGCATTAAATATCATTCATGGTACGTTTTCTTTGTGGGCGCAATGGGACTCAAAGAGCTCAAAGAGGAGGTTCTGGAGACGTACGTGATCGCTAGAGCAAACATGTCGACTATCTGGTTCTGGGTTCCCGTTCTCTTCGCGCTCTACATCCCCTTTCAGATGTACCTCATGTTTGTCAACCCTCTTTTGCTCGCCATAGCCCCAGCAATCCTCATTATCTACCTGACTTACGAAGAAGAGCGAGGCTTCAGAGCGAAGTATCAACTCGGTGCAACGCACACGAAGACCGCAAGAGAACCAGTCTTCTGGGACATTGAACGATTCATAACAGAATCCAGAAACAAAATAACAAAGAAAAAGGCAGCTTAGCTGAGTGCATGCCAGCGTTTCAAAATGCTTATGTGCGCGTAGCCCTCAAGACTCTTCCGAATATCGCTCTATGATCCAAGGTGTGAAACGTTTGCCCAGTGCGTCGTGTAGGATGGGAATGCACAAGTGGAGGAACTATGGTGACCGGGTGCTCATTTGTTGGGCTGAACCTGGTTTTGTCCCGGGAACAAAGAAGGAGATGCAGAGGGAAGTTTTCTGTGAGCGGGAATGCCTGAGGTGCGGGATCAAGGAGAGGAGGAAGTTCAGCGAAAACATCGACGGCACCAAGGCAGCCGACGGATGGATCAGAATAGCAGAAAGCAAGACCAGCCCAAGCTGAAGGCTCGAACAATGCGCGAGCGTTTCTGAGCAGGTGATGTTCGTTCGGCTACTCTTTCAGCCCTACCAATGCAAACAGAATCAGGAAGGGCGTGGCGACGATGGAAAACATGAGCGTGTTGTTAGGGTCCAGCGTGTAGAGGAAGCCTGCCAGATACGGTGCTGCGAAGGCGGCCACAAGGCTCAGAGTCTGCGGAACGGAGAGCCACAGCCCTCGTCTGTTCTCAGGCGCGATTGAGCCTATGAAAGAGCTCACCAAGCTGCCTGTGACGCCTGAGCCACCGAAAAAGAAAGCCACCAGCATCAAGACCGCGATTTCCCGAACCAAGAACAAAGCCACCGTGGAAGCGAGGAAAACAAACAAGCACAAGCCTATGGCTCTTGGTTTTCGCCACCTGTCGCCCAGATGCCCCATCGTTACGCCTAGAACGGTCATGCCCGCGAAGCCGACAGAGCCGAATAGCGCCACGTAAAACTCGCTAAAACCAACCTGCTCAGACAGAAACGTTGGAACAAAAGTCCGCCCGACAGTCATGAAGAACGTTATCAACGCGAAGCAGATCGACCACAGAAGCATTTTCCGCCAAGGCATCCTGCTTCTATCTGAAGGAGCAGACTGCTTCTGAGTCTTATGGCTCGCAACTAGCGGACGCTGGCTCCGAAGGAAAAAGAACACGCCAGTAGCCATAGCCCCGAGGAGAGCTGAGAGGAGCAGCACCAGCCTCATTCCGATGGCCGTCGCCAAGTAGCCTCCCACTGTCGGCGCGAAAATATAGCTGAACGAGTAACTCGCCCAAACGAACGAAAGAACCGAGGCTATCTTCGTCTTGTCCCTCGTCGAAGTTATGATGTATGCATTGAAGGCTGGAACACCTATCATTGAAACTCCCCAGCAGACAGCGCCAGGGATGAGCTGTTGCCAGTTTGAGGCAAAAGAGTAGATCAGAGGTGCACACGCCCAAGGGGTCCACGCCATAATGAGAATCTTCTTGCGGTCAAACCGATCAGCCAGCACGCCTCCCAGAAGAAGCGTCAAGGCCGAAGCCCCATAAAGCGCCGAGAACACGAGGCCAATCTGAACATAGTCCGCCTGCAAGGCCTTAATGTACAGCGGGAAAACATAGAAGTAGAGGCCTTCACCGAAAGCACCTATGATGTTAGAGAGACAGATCAGCCAGATGTCTCGGGTGAATGCCTTGAAAGGAAAGCCCCTGAACAAGGCTTGCCCGTAGACTACTATCTTGGACACTCGACTATAGCTCTCCTCAAACTCAGGAATCTGACACAGAAAAGCGAAGAACCCTTTATCTTTTTGCCATCCTAAAGGGGACAATCTCTCAGACGGCTGAACAGTAAGTCTTCAGCGCCTTTCCCATAGCCTCAAGAGCCTCTGACAAATCCGACCCCTCAGGATCGACGTGGCCCAAGCCTATCCGCACCATGCGTGACTGAACAATCTCGTAGCCACTCTTGAACAGGAAGAAAGCTCCAGGCACAGGCGCCACGTCGTTCTTGGGCATAGCATGTTCGTCTATCCACCTGTAAGCATCCTTCACAGGCAGCTTGGCCCAGTAGGTGACGCTTAACTTGTTTGGGAAGTACTCAATGCCCTGTCTGTCCAGCCACTGCTCAGTCTCGCGCTTCACTGACCTCCATCTCCGCTTGTGCCTTTCAAGAGCCTTCATGCCCTTCTTCAAAATCTCTGAAGCGAGCAGCTGCACGACGTTTGGACTATTCCCAACAGTGTTCAACACATCCCCGTAAAGCTCATCCACCAGCATCCTCTGAGCCAAAGCCACACCCAGCTTCAACCCGCCCAGACCAAACGCCTTCGTAAAACTCGTCGTAACTATCCCATACTCGGAATCAACAGAAAATATCGTCGGTACCACGCTCCTATCGAATTCAGCGTAAATCTCATCGCAAACCACAAAAAAGCCGAATTCTCGGGCCACAGCCATTATCTCCTTCAGTTCCCTCATGTCAGCCAGTGAGCCGCTTGGCGCATGCGGATTTGTTATCACAAGCAGCCCCGTTTTCCCCGAGACAAGCTTTCTCAGCGCGTCTGCATCCAGCCTATAGCCCTCCTTCTCCCTCCTCTCCAGCCGCTTCACCCGCCCGAAATGCTCCTGCACCTGCCTCAACAGAGGTTCATACGTCGGATACTCCACGATCGCCTCAGTCCTCTTAGGGTCTCTCTCTGCAAGATACCTGATTATCCGTGCATTCTGCCCAGAAGCACCCTCACTTGAGATGAACACGTTCTCGGCCTCCGTGTGATACAGCCGTGCCAGCAACTTCGCGGTTTCGGGATTGCCGTGATCAAAGTTCGCGCTCAAATCAACCTTGCCAAGATCGATATCGTATTTGAAGGACATCAGGCCGCTTGAACGCAGATCATGTCTCACCTTCGGTACATGAACATACCAATCCAGATAGGCTGAACCATGCTTCATTCCAAGACCCAAGCACAATGTAGCCCTCGCTTGATGCTTATCTTTTTCCCCTCAAAACACGGCAAACAGAATATGCTTTTATGCAAAACGAAACAAAAAGCTCCAAGAAAACCCGTGAAAATCACCGAAACAAAAGACGGAATAGCCCTAGAAGTCTCAGTAAGACCTAAGGCACGGCAATTCAAGATAGTCATCGAAGGCGACGAAATCGTCGTCTTCTGCACTGAAGAACCCACAAAAGGAAAAGTGAACAAAGAACTCGTCAAAAGACTCTCCAAACTGCTTCACAAAGAAATCGTGCTCGTTTCCGGCTTCACCTCCAGACAAAAGAGACTCTTGATAAAGAACACCGACAAAGAAACATTGGAAAAGGCTCTGCGGCAAGAATGAGTTAGCGCGCGCGATCTACGGATACCCCTAGGCCCGCGAAAGCCCATATTCTATTGGTTCTGGGACTTGAACCGCAGAATCGCCGCCACTCCGCCAAACGAGTTCTTCAGCATCTGCCCCTCTTCAGTCTCGCCAGAAATGATCTCCACCTCAGTGTTCGTATACTCTGCAAGTCTCGCGAAATCCTCTATCAAATCCTCAGAATCTGCCACCGCCAAAGTTGGGTTCCTACATTTCGGGCACGGTTTTCCTTGGAGACTCTGTTCGAAGCCAACCATCATAGGGCCTTTCACACTCTGTTGTTCCTGATAGCCGCATACAGCGCATTTCACGATGACTCGCCTAATATCCAAGCCTTCGGAAAGCAGCAGTGTCCTAACCGCGCCGCCCTCGAGAGATCTCCTGACCTCTTCCTCGCCGTATGTTATCATTCCTGTGTCGTGGCCGACCTCATAAAGAAACTGCTGCATAATCTTTCTCTCTTCGATGTAACGGATCTTGCGCATTATCTCCGGCGCCTTGTCAACAACTTCCTTCACACCCTGCTCTTCCACGTAGGCCGTGTCAATCACGTCTATGATCTTGCTCTTCAACATGTAATTCAGGTACTCGCCCTTCTCGAAATCGTATTTGGTTGGTCCAGGCCCGGCAAGTATTACGCCTTTCAGAGTGTCAATCGGCAGAAATATCTCATTGGCATGTCCGCCTACGCGGGTGAAGTATTCCTGAAGCCTCATTTCTCTGAATCTCTCGTACCTTCTGGCCGACTGTCCTCCTGCACGCGTCTTTCCCGGCACACCCGAAGTCAATTCCCTGACTATCTCAAGCCTTCGACCCTGAAGCGTGGCAATGGTGGCCGCCGAAGAATCAACAAGAACAATCCCGTAAGTCTCCTTCTCCCTCAAAAGCTCCTGCAAATGCTCAGTGTGAAAACGCGCATCACACCTGTAAAGATAAATCCGAATTGGCTCAGGCGGCAAAATCACGTACGTTTCGATTCTTTCGCTTCCCGCACCATTCTGCGGTATCGCCCCACAGAAAATCACAAGCCCATTCTCAGGAGCCTCTTTGAACAGCTTGAGCCGTTGCTGGACTCTCACGATAGCGTCCATAACATTCTTTCTGGTGGTCGTGGACTTAATGTTTGACGCCGTCCCATACTCGTCACGAAGCGTGCTCATGACATCGCTTATCTGCTTCCCAGGAGGAACGTACAACGAAACAAGCTCGGTTCCGCGTCCCTCCTTGCGGGCCAGCGTGTCCAGTGTCTTTCTCAGCCTGAACAGTTCCAACGAGGTCTTCTTACTGCTACTCAATTGCTTCCCACTACGATTGTGCCGCTCATAAGCTACGTGCAATGCATCAGATAAAAGTTGCCACCGCAGATTCACGCTCCCGAAGCGCGTTGGACTCCGGAGTTGCAGGAAAGCTTCACGTGACTCTGGGGGAGTGTTCGTTGTCACGGTGTAGACTTGAGAAAGGGAGCTAGGCTGTTTCAATGGCTTCTTTCAGGAAGGCCTTGTAAGGACCCAGTTTTCCACCATAGTTGCCGGCCGAGATTCTGACCACGCCACGCACTGCTGCGGCTGCCCTTACGCCTTCGCCGATAGCCCTCCTGACCACGTCAACTGTCAGACCGTTGACTACGATCTCATATACGCAATTCACGCCTTCTGGTACTTGTGAGTCCGGTACGAGCGTTCTTAGTGTCGGGCAGAAAGGATGATTCGTGGATGCTCTGAGTTTGTACTTCAGTGAACCTGCCTTCGAGCCTGAACGGCATATCCCGCCCGGAAACGGCATAATAGCCTCTCTCGCATTGGTTCTTATGGCCTTGGCTGCTTCTTCCGCTGCTTCAAGCCCCGAATTTCTGTCTTTGGCTAGAATTAGGAAGTTGCCCCCTGCTATGGCTTCTGCGGCTCCGAAAGAGTCTTCTAGTATGAAGTAGCCTTCCATCACCGGAATCTTCCAAGCCTTTCTGTTTCCAACAAGGGCTTTCTTCTGGAAGCCGTCGCCGAACAAGCGTATGCTTCTGCCGATTTTCAGTCTTCTTTTGGCATTGGACATTGCGTCAAAAGCCGAAGTCGTCGGACACGTCATTATGCACTGTCCTATCCGGAGTACCATCTGGTTTTTCAAGTCAAACCTGTTGCGGTTGTATATTTGTATTTGGACGCCTGCACGACTGTCTGGCGTCTTGTCTGCAGGCACTTCGCCTTCTATGCCAGCTTCAGCCGGAGACATAATCACGCTAGTGGCCAATCCCGTTGCAGCTTGCGCCGCAGTCAAAGCCCACTTCACGCTTTCAGCTGTGATCAGTATTCTTCCAGCCCACATAGGAAACATCTCCGCAAAGGTATCAACGATCTCACAAGTGTTTCCATTCTTCGCTGTGTAGGCGAATGCTCCACTCATCTGCCATTTCTCCTTCTGATCTGTCAAGCCTTTAGGCAAATAGGCATATAAACCAGTAGAAATCTAACCCTTCGGGGATTCGTGTTGGAGGATTGCGTTTTCTGTCGCATCGTCAAAGGCACTACCCCGGCCAGCATAGTTTATTCCGACGAAAGAATTATGGCATTCTTGGACATTCAGCCCATCAATCCTGGCCATGTCTTAGTCATCCCGAAAGCTCATGCTGCGCGACTCTCTGACCTCGACAAGGAAACTGGGGCACATATGTTCGAGACTGCTATGCATGTTGCAGCTGCACTCGAACGTTCAGAGGTAAGACTTGAAGGAGTCAACCTTTTTCTGGCAGACGGCGAAGCCGCAGGTCAAGACATATTTCACGTTCACTTGCATGTTATTCCAAGGTTCAAGGGTGATGGATTCAGAATAGACTGCGGCCCCGGCTACGGTCTGAAGCCAGATAGAAGAGAACTGGAAATGGTCGCCTCGAAGATTAGAGAGGCATTGCGCTAAGGCAGCCAATATTTCTGCGGCTCGGCCTCGGGAGCTTTTCTTTCGACTGGCTTTCCGACCACTGCTTTCTTGGCTATTTCATAAGCTGCCCTATAGTCAAACACTCCTTTCGGTTCCTCAGCGGCCTTCTTGATCAGCTCCGTTTCAATCTTGTTCTTGAGTTTGCCTATTGCCAAGGCGCCAATGCCAAAAACGTTGGGCAGCAATTCATTACCTTCAGCGTTTGAATCTAGTCCCTCTACCCCAAGAGGTGGAATAGCATTGATATCAGCCACTATTTTGCATTTCTTTCCATACTGTTTGAGCACTTCCAAGGAGAGAAGCGCGGTTCCAGCTGCGCCAGCCGCGAGGACAATCTCCGAGTTTTCTATCGATCTTCCTATTTCCTCGGAGGTTTGCGCTTCAACGCCTCGAACTCTTTCGCCTTCGACTTCCTCGTTGATCTTCGTGGCAACAGAAGAAGCCTTCTTCTGTTCGCGCGAAGTGACTACAACAGTAGCCTTTTCTGATGCATAGAGCCTGGCAGCAGTCTGCCCAACTGATCCTGTGCCAGCCAGTATGGTGACCGTCTTGTTCTCCAACTCTCCTATGCCTCTCGCTAGTGAGAGTTCCAACGTTTTTACTGTCGCGGCGGTGGCCGTTGTGTAGGCTCCTCTCGGATCAACAATTATTGCCAGTTCAAATGGCGCAAACATGCATTTCTTGGCCCGCTCCAAAATCTCGTTCACTCGCTTGAGGTCGCGTCCGTTGATGAAGATTTTCGTGTTTCTCGCTCCTTCTGGGCCTCTTGGAAACATGGCGTCATAGACTATCTTTTCGGCATCCTCAGCACTTACATCTTCGTATTTCAGGATCTCGGCGTTTGGAAAAACGTCTATCGTGGTCAGTATGTCGAATGCGCTTGCGTGTTTTTCCGTGTCTAGGAATATGAACACCTTTTTCGGCGGCTGTTCTGTCAAGCTTGCACCTGACTTGGTTCTTAGTGGTACCTTAGCGTTTAAGAATTGCCTTCTCCTTGCGTGTCACTTGATTGTTTCAGGAATCCTGCTCTTGAAAGAGTGGCGATCGTGGGCGTACCTACGAGTAGCGACACGAGTACAACAACCACATCTTCAATATAGGAGTTGATTGCAGCTCCAACAAAAACTGCGTGAAGCGCTTGGAAGTTCTCGAAAAACAGTCCATATAGGCCACATGGAACGAGCAGAAACACTCTCACGAGCGAGTCTGTCGATATGCAAACAAAGGAAAGCAGGGCTAGAGTGGCAGGCAATCGTCTAACGTCGTTCTTGAACAGGTTTCTGCTGAATCTTGCCACGGGGTAAATCAGAACAAGTGCAAGCAGAATGTCCAAGATCGTCCAAAGCGGAAGGGCTCTGCCATAAGGGTGAATGAGGTAGGCTGAAAGCATTGTTGCGTAGACGACCAAGACCGGCTTCCATGTGGCCTTGGCGAGGAAGCCTGCTGCCAAGACGCTGATGGGCTCAGCTACTATGCCGAATAGCCAAAAAGAATCAGGTTTGATGGCTCTGGCCACTGAGCTGCCAACAAATGCGGAGAAAAACCCGAAATAGGGACCGAGGATGATTCCCTCAACTGATTCGATGTAAACTGCCCAGTTTCGCCACAGACCCGGCGGAACAAGATAGAGAAGAACATGCAATGCTGCAAAAGTGGCAACAAGACTAAGCTGCAGGCTTCTCCGCATCAGACCACCAATCCTCAATGCTGAGCATTCAATAAAAGCTTGGCCCTGTTCCTCGATTGCGCGCCTTGTCCAAGCAACATTGCTCCGGCCACCGTAATCGTTTAATACGTAGCGCTACGATTCTAGATATTCTTCAAGAGGAGATTTGTAATGACTATAGTAGAGACTTTAGAGATGCTTTCTAACGCTTTCGGTGTTGCTGGCAGAGAGGAAGAAATACGAAGCTTGATGAAGAAGTTCCTGAAGCCGTACGTGGACGAGGTCGTAGAGGACAAGCTTGGGAACGTTATTGGAATCAAGAAGGGCAAGAAGAACGCACCTAAAGTGATGCTTGCAGCACACATGGACGAAATAGGGTTGCTCGTGAAAACAATATCGAAGGACGGCTTCTTGCAGTTTATGAAGATGGGCGGCATAGATGACCGCGTGCTACTGGCCCAAAAAGTCCTAGTCTGCACAGAGAAAGGCCATCTGCACGGAATCATCGGTTCAAAGCCCCCACACATACAAAAAGAAGACGAACGTAAACGGGTCATGTCTTGGGACGAGCTTTTCATAGACATCGGCGCGGAAAGCCGCGAAGAGGCCGAGAAAATGGGAGTGGGAATCGGTGACGCGGTCTGTTTCGACGTGAAGTTCGCCAGAATCGGCAAGAACATCCTGATTGGCAAAGCTTTCGATGATCGTGTTGCCTGCTCGGTTGTGATTGAAGCAATGAAAGGGCTGGCCAAAAGCGAGTGCACGGTGTATGCGGTCGGAACGATACAGGAAGAAGTCGGCCTGAGAGGAGCCACGACTTCTGCCTTCGGGATTGACCCTGATTTTGGCATTGCGATCGACGTGACGGTGGCTGGTGACACGCCTGGCGTGAAGGACGTTGAGGCGCCAGTGAAAATGAACAAAGGACCTTCGCTTACCGTCGCGGACTCGGGCCTGATTGTTCACCCGAAGGTCTTGCAGTTGCTGGTTGACGCTGCCAAAGAAAACAAGATCCCATATCAGCTTGAGACGGGCTTGCCGGGTTCCACGGATGCTGCGCGGATAGCACTTAGCAGGGCTGGGGTGCCAAGCGGGGTAATATCGATACCGACGCGCTATATTCACAGTCCAACGTCGATGCTTAGCCTGAAGGACGCCGAAAACGCGGTGAAACTGACGATCGCCGCCGTTCAGAAGATTCCGAAATTCTGACCTTTTTCTTGCATCTGGAGCAGTCACGGAAATGAATCAGGACAAGGTTCTTGCCAAAGAGGCAGTGGCTCATTTTGTTGAGGGTTACAATTGCGCTCAGAGCGTCTTGTTGACGATGTTTGAGCATTGGAAAGGCAAGAGCGATTTGGTTCCGAAGATTGCCACCTGCTTCGGTGGAGGGATAGGACGCTGCGGATCAGTTTGCGGCGCAGTGACTGGCGGCGTGATGGCCTTAGGGGTCAAGTTCGGCACCAACGAGCCGTCTTCGGAAGGACGGAAGAAAGCCTACGAGCTTGCCCAACGGTTCTATAGACAGTTTGAAAGAGAAAATGGAAGCGTTCTGTGCCGAGAGCTAATTGGCTACAACTTATCGAACCCTGAGGAGTATGAGAAGGCCCGCGAATCGAAGGCCTTTGAGGGGAAATGCCGTGCCTTCATAGGAAATGCTGTCAAAATCCTGCAAGAGCTTACCGAAGATTCGCGCTAGTTGCCATTTGTTTTCTTCACGAAATACTTTATGAAAATGACTGTCAGTGATACAGTTATGACGTATGGCAGGATAAGCACTAGAATCTGCGTTAGCGCTGAGGTCGTGCTGAGCGTGTTGAAGGCCGTGGAGTCTTCTATTATTCCTTGTGTGACACTGTTCCAGAGTCCATGGGCGAAAACCAACGGCGTAAGGCTTCTTGTCTTGTTGTAGAAGTAGCCGAAAAGCAGGCCGATGAAGAAAGTCGTTGCCACATATTGGGCCATGGCGAACGGGTCGAAGGGTGAAAGGTTCCAGATGAAGTGCCAGACCCCAAAGAGGATGGCCTGAATGAGAATGGCTGTCCCGGGAGTGTAAAGCTTCTCTAGGTGGGTTTGCATGTATCCTCTGAAGAGGCCTTCTTCGCTGATGCCCACACAAAGCGTCATGAAAGGCATTGCGGAAACAAAAGGAATCACGTTGTACGATTGAAACGCCATCTGCCCTGTGACAACATACGTCAGAGCGTATAAAACAATCAAGGTCAAGAGGTTCAAAACTAGGAAAAACAACAGACCGTAGAGAAGTGACTTTCCGAACCTCTTTGTCGTGAAGCCGAAGACCGAAAGGTCAGTCTTTTCGATGACCAATATGGTTAGGATCGTGAGCAATATCAGCGGCGTCTTCTCATAGGGCGCATTGAAAAGCAGCACCGACGGAATACGGACGGACAGCGCTAGAATGAATAGTGCAAGAATCCAGAAAAACACAGTACCTTTGTCTCTCGGCTTGATTTCTTTTGAAAGCTCAGTTGTGTCACGGTAGCCTCTGAACCACACGTAGAAAGGCAACAGTAGCGCGATTGAAACAACGACTGGAACGGAGCTTACCTGTTCTCCTCCTTGTGGAAAAAGATAGCCACAGGATAGCACCACGAGTGCGATAGCGAAATATGCCAACAAAACTTCTGCGACGATTTTTGTTGTCAATGTGCGCTTCTGTCTCCTGAGGGCAATTTCAGTTAGTTGCATTAGAATTAAATCTTTACCTTCGTTGTTGAATGCAAAATCGTTTTAACATGAAGGACTCACGTATTCTTGTGGCTGAGCAATTGGGCGAGAAGAAACGCTTCGAGTTTCTGGAACATACGGCAGACGCGTACGTTGCTACCTATGGGAGGAGCTTGGCTGAAGCTTTCGAAAACGCGGCACTCGCCATGTTTGAAGTCATGACCGACGTGAAAGAGGTCAGTCCCATTATTGAGGATTCGGTTGAAGTTGAGGCGGAGGACGAAAAGGCACTTCTCTACAGTTGGCTTGAAGCCTTGCTCGTGAAATTCGACACTAAGGGAGTCATGTATTCGAAGTTCAGGATCTTGAGCCTGGGCAAGTCCCCAGGCGGTCTTGCGCTCAAGGCAAAAGCATGGGGGGAGAGCTTTGATCCGAAAAGGCACTTGCAGAAGGTCGGTGTGAAGGCTGTCACTTATCACCGCATGCAAATAATCAACGAAAAGGACAAGGTCACGTTGAAGTTTATCCTCGACATATGAGCAGCCGTGAGCTTGTTCTCGTAGAAAACGCTTAAGACATTCGGCAACGAAGATTCTGCCCACAGGAGATGTCCGAATGCAGGTGACGCAACTTGACGATCACATTTGTCTGATTGATGTTGAGACAGCGGGGATCAAGGGCTTCATCGCCAGTTACGTCTTGAAGGGGAAAGAAGTGATTCTGGTTGAAACAGGCCCTACTTCTTCAGTGGCCAATCTGCTTTTAGGCTTGAAGGAACTCGATGTGAAGCCAGAGGATGTGGCTTATGTGGCGGTCACGCATATTCACCTTGACCACAGTGGCGGCGCGGGAACCTTGCTGAAGCACCTACCGAACGCCAAGCTGGTTGTTCACCAGAGAGGAGCGCCGCACATGGTTAACCCGGAGAAGCTTTGGCAGCAATCCAAGGAGGTTCTTGGGGACATAACTGAGCTGTATGGTGCGCCTGAGCCTGTTCCAGAAAACAGAATCATCGCGGCGGTTGATGGCATGGTTTTCGATGCTGGGAACAATGTCAAGCTTAGGGCGGTGGAGACGCTTGGGCATGCTTCGCATCACTTGAGCTTCTACGAGACGTTAGGGTCAGGCGTTTTTCCCGGGGACGCCGCAGGGATCTATTTGAGTGAGATGGGTGTGATTGTGCCGACGACGCCTGCGCCGTTTCGTTTGGACATTGCGTTGGCCTCTCTGGAGAAGCTGGTGAGTCTGAGGCCGTCGAGTCTGTATTACAGCCATTTTGGCAGGGCGACGAATGCCGTTGAGCATCTTAAGGCCTATGCGCTGCAGCTTAGGCTTTGGGCAAGGATTGCGAAGCAGGGCATTGACCGTAAGGAGGGTTTGGCGGAGATCAGCATGCGGATACGTCAGGAGGACCCGGCTATTCGCAGGGCTGCCAAGTACATTGAGGCTCATCCTGTCTTGGGTGAAACGGTGCTTAATGAAAGCGTGCAAGGGGTCGTGGGTTTCGTTGAGAAGTCTGAGGAAAACTGATTTCTGATTTTGCTCTGGCCTAGGCTTTGTCTGTTCGTGAGCGTTGAAATCGTTTATATTTCAGCCTTCTCCTTTTTGTGTTATAGGTGCAAGAGATGGGTGAAGAAGAGAGCCGTGCTCCTTCACAGAGGGTGCCGCTTGAGAAGGTAGACGATTACAGTTGGCGCATTCCAAAGTATAAGTCAGGTATGCGAGTTGATGGGATGGTGTTTGCTGATCGAGGCCTTTTGGACAAGATGCAGACTGACCGAACGTTGGAGCAGTGTACGAATGTTGCGTTCTTGCCTGGGATTTACAAGTATGCTATCACTTTGCCTGATGGGCATGAGGGCTATGGTTTTCCGATTGGCGGCGTGGCTGCAACGGACTATGAGGAGGGCGTTATCAGCCCAGGCGGTGTGGGCTACGACATCAACTGCGGGGTTCGGCTGTTGACGACGAACCTTTCTGAGAAGGACATCAGGCCCAGGCTTGCGCAGTTAACGGACACGATTTTTGATAACGTTCCGTGTGGGCTGGGAAGTCGCCGGCGGAGTTTCAAGGTTTCGCCCAAGGACTTGGACAATCTGGTTGTTGAGGGTGTTCATTGGATTATCAGGAAGGGTCTCGGGTGGGCGGAAGATGCGGAGCATTGTGAGGAAGGCGGGTGCATGAGGAACGCGAATCCCAGCAAGGTTTCTTCGACGGCTCGGAACAGGGGACTGGAGCAGGTTGGCACGCTTGGTTCTGGGAATCACTTCCTGGAGGTTCAGAAGGTTGACAGGATCTTTGATTCGAAGGTGGCGAAGGTTTTCGGCATCGAGTATGAGGGTCAAGTGACGACTATGATTCACTGCGGTTCCAGAGGCTTCGGCCATCAGATATGTTCTGATTATCTTCGTGTCATGGAGCGGGCGGTTCAGAAGTATGGTATTTCTTTGCCTGATCGTGAGCTTGCGTGTGCGCCTGGCAAGAGTCAGGAGGCTGAGGACTATTATCAGGCTATGGCTTGTGCGGTTAACTATGCGTTTGTGAATCGTCAGGCGATTATGCATTGGGTGCGTCAGAGTTTTCAGCAGGTCTTTAGGGAAGATCCTGAGCGGTTTGGGTTGAAGCTTGTTTATGATGTTGCACATAACATTGCGAAGGTTGAGGAGCATGTGGTTGATGGCGGTGTTCGCAAGAAGGTTTGGGTTCACAGGAAGGGTGCTACGCGGGCTTTTCCGCCAGGCAACACGGAAGTTCCTGCTGATTATCGCAGTGCTGGACAGCCTGTGCTCATTCCAGGCAGTATGGGGACGAGTTCGTGGCTTCTGGTGGGCACGGAGAGGGCTATGCAGTTGAGTTTCGGGTCGACGGCTCATGGTGCTGGGCGCATGATGAGTCGGACTGCGGCTAAGAGGAATTATTGGGGTGACGAGATTAAGCGTGCTTTGGGTCAGCGGGGGATTTATGTTCGTGCTGCTAGTTCGGTGGTTTTGGCTGAGGAGGCTGATGCGGCTTACAAGAATGTGGATGTTGTTGCTGAGGTGAGCGACAGGCTGGGCATCGCCACGAAGGTTGCTAGGTTCACGCCGATGGCCGTGGTAAAAGGCTAGGCGGGTTTTCTTCTTCGTTTTCTGAGTTTTTCTTCGACCTGTTTTCTTTTGATTTCGAGTTCTTCGGTTGAGCTTGCTCGACGTAGCTGCTTCATGTACCATGATCTTTCTCTTGCGTAGTGAATGCTTAGCGCTAGGCCAGTGAGGAGCAGTGTGATGCCGATTGAGGTCAGGGTTAAGCCTAGGAGGCTGTAGGGGTCGTGGAGTTCTGGGGTGATCTTGTATGGGATTATGAGGAACCAGTCTGGGTTAGGGATGGTTGTTACGGTTTCGAGGAGTCCGCCGACGAAGAATATTGTGCCGATGTTGGCTATGAAGTAGCCGATGGCTTCGTTGTGTCTTGATTCTTCGGCTTTTTCGTGGAGGTGTTCGCTGAGAAGCATCGGGTTCACTGGTTGAGGAGCGGGTTGGTTTTGTATAAGCATTATCGAGGTTTCCGAACAGTCTCGCCAGGGTTTGGAGGTGGGTATGCGGGTTCAAGGCAGTAACGGGGAGCCACGAGCATTGCGCGCATCCATTGCTGAGACAGCCCTAATACTTGCGCTGGGAATCGATTTTGACCCCCATACATATAGGTTCAACGTGTGAGGGTTTATCAGAGGCCTCGTGGCTAGT
>CAZUFK010000017.1:0-24817 GCA_964619695.1 uncultured Candidatus Bathyarchaeia archaeon | reverse complement strand
TTTTCTGAATACTATCAATCTGCGAGCAAACTGTAGCTTGATTGCGATTGAAACGTTTAGAATTTAATAGCATTTTCGTTATTCACCCGAGAGCTCGACATTTTTCGTGGTCATGTTATGCCCGCCACTTGCTTTTCAGAATAATTTGCTCTTTTCTTCTTTGAATAAACATGGGTGTCAATCAAGCTAGATAAACAGGCGCGAAAAGCACATTAAAGAACAGTTTGCCCTCTAGAAACATCAGAAGCTTGTTTATTCGCTGGTCTTCTTGACGTGACGGCTGATTTAATTTTCATTTTCTTTTCCAGCTTGTTCTCGCCTTTATTTCTGAGGAATTCTGGGTTGCCTGAGTTCTTATTCTAATAGCGGCGGTGTTCGGTTATTTCGCACTTCGCTGAATATCGTACGCAAATCCAGCAAAGAAAGTCAAAAAAATAAGTCCAAGCGTGAGGTCACCGAGATTCAAAGCAAGCTCCACATTCTTGCCATAGACAAACCTGCTTAGAAGAAGGGAAGAATACAAGAACGAGAAGGCGATGAGAGACCACAGCCACAACACTGCAAGTACCCGCCTAGCGCTAACAGGGAGATGCACACGCCACCAAGTTAACGGCGAATTTATTCTAGTCGCGGCGACACTAGCTGCGATTGCAGGGAATAAAGGCGCTATGCCACCACCAACAAGGAACTGGACTATCGAGAGAAGAATCAAGACTAAGCCGCCGTTCTTCCTCTGAACAAACGCGACCGCCCATACTGTGACCAGTAGACCAAGGATGATCGCAAGGACGCCAGTTACGAAAACGTTGGGAACGACAGTGACAGCAGGCTCCTCCCCAAATAACGGCGATGAAGGTTGCCAAGCATAAATCACAATTCCGCTCGTGGCTACGTTGCCCTGAAGAACTTCACCGACGCCATGTTCAATACCGGCCAATCCACAAAGAACCCCAACTGCAGAGACGCCTAGTCTTGTCGCACGGTTTAACGACTTCTGCTGCTGCGAGGGAGCTGGAAGTCCTTCCAATTCTCTTCATCTCAAAGGAGCGCGCCTGCGCCTCATGAGCTGTTATTTCAGTTTTTCACTTTATATAATCTTCGTTGATCCTAACATGAAAAACGACGGACCAACACGAATGAATTCCGCCCGAGAGTTTGAACAATGCCCTGACTTGGGTTTCATGGTAGCCCGGGAGAGGTTCGAACTCTCGCCCTACTAGCAACATTTTTTGCAGAGAAAAAACACAGAGGTGAGGGTTCAAACGTGGGCTCTAACCTATATGACCCCACCGCATTATCATGATCTACACAATCTTCGATCTTTCTGGGAGAATAGACGTCACATGCATGAGCGATAAGAAATCCAAGAAATAAGCAATATAAGACACATATGAGACGTTTTTATAAATGCGCGTATGGTTCATTTATCTCTTACAAAAGGGGATGGCGTTAACTGACAATAATTGTTGATGATGCTGGCATAGGTGACCTACTTTTTGGCGTGGTCATAGCTGCCTTTCGCTGTGAGACTCAGGAATTTAGATATGATATCTTGGATGTCAGATATTTCAGACATCCGCGATTCCGATCAAGAGAGTATCTGAAGCAGGCTTCGAAAGTCGTGTTTCAACTATTGGGCAAACTCGAACTCAAGAAAGACGAACAAATCCAAATCTGCAAGGGCTACATCTTCGACGAAGCGGTAAATCTTTTAAAAGAGATGTATGGCGAAAATCAGATTGAAAGAATCACAGTCACCGGGGAACCGCAGAGGCTCACGGAAATAGCATACCTTGACGAAATCAGAAACCTGGGTTATGAGCCAGTAAAAGACAGAGATGAGAAAAAGGCAAAGAGCTTCTTCCACATGATGAACTGGCTGAGGAGAAATCCAGAAAAACTGATTTATGCAAAGACTGGTTGGCCACGCCTGCAGAGATACAATCTATTCAGATCCTACTGTCAAAAGCGATCAACAGAAGACTAGAGAAATTGGTTCTTGAATCTGTAAAGCGCTCATTGGTCTTATGCAATAAGCAAAGAGCGCGCACGCTGGAAGTTAGGCGTTCATGATCAAAGAGTCAAAGGAAGACAAATGAAGGACAAGCGCGAATATCTAGATGACGGCGAGTTCTGGAAATGAGCAGGCGAAGGTATTTCGATAGGCTAGAATGCAACGGCTGCATTTACAGGGGAAGCAGCTACTGCTGGGGTCAATGCCCATACAACATCTGGAAAAAAGAACCATACTAAAGGGCTGTCTAGGGGTTCTACACTTCGCTAGGAACGTTTATTAAGTCTCAAGATGCACGTTACTGCTTTTGATGGTGAAATCGATGAAAAAAGCCATGGCTCCGAAAAGCAAGAGAATTGGACGCACGAACGTACAGAATTCGGAAGTCGCTATGACAACTGTGAAAATGCTAAGAACGGTAGGAGACAAGGAAGCCTTCTACTTCTACGAAACAATAGGAAAACCAACAGGTCAATCTGCTAAAAGCCTTCCTGACTTTCTGGACAAGGTGAAGTCTGCAAAACCGGAAAGCCTGGTGTTCCATCTTCAGAGAAGAGACTTTCAAAACTGGGTTGAGAAGAGTCTCGGCGACTCCGAACTCGCTAGAAAGCTGGGAAACGTGGCTTCTTCGGATAGCACGAATGTTAGAATGAGCATCTGCAAAGCTGTCAAGAATCGCATCAAGGAACTAAAAGAGGCACCCGCTGAGATTACCATTGCCGAGGGCCTAGTTGTCCCCCAGCGCTAGTTGCGGAAAACCGTTCCATAGAAGAAAAAAGAAGTGCACACCAAGAAAACGCGTGCTTCGATCACGCAGTGATTCCGTCGTACTTCAAGGTTCTAGGATTCTTTTTCAGCTTCTCTCTTTCGATGAAATCCCCAGATTCAGAATCGGCCATGTTCTCTGGCGTGATCATAGTCTTCTGCGTAGCAATATCAACAAACACGAAGACTCCTGTCATCTGCCCAGAAACAGACAAAAGGTGGATTGTGTGGAAGACATCTCCACTTATGAGAGGTTCAAGTCCCACCAACGGCGTCATCGGTATCCTTTTTTAAGCCTGCGGTTGCTATCTTCCGTTTTCTGAATAGGTTAACCTCGTTAACGGGCGTAGCAGATGAACGGCAAAGACCGGCATGGACACAAAATACGGAATCTGCGTTATTTCCCAACTTTATCCGAATGTTTTTTCTTCTTTTGAGCATTCTTTTTCTTCAATGAAGGCATACACTAATCTCCACGAAGCAATACTTGCTATTAGTAATATTACACTATGAAAGTCTTAAAAGACTTTTCACTAGTTCGACTTGTGCATAGCGCGAGTATAGAAAAAGAAGGGGTTCGCGGGAGACACCTGCCTTTTGTGATGCTGTCTGCAGGCAATCATTGCTAGTTATTTCGAGAATAGCGTTATGAGGCCAGCTCTTCCGTTCGAGACAAGCAATTCCGGGATTCCATGTTCGCCTTTCATTCTCCAAGTACATTACACACGGTAATAGCTTCTTCAGTGATCAGAGTCTCAGTTTGCTGTCTTTCTCTTCTTCTGATTCGCGGAGTAAAAGTTTTAATAGTATGATGCGAACCTTCAAGCTGCAACCGGAGGATAAACGTGTCCACAAAAACGAAACGCGTACGCGACAAGTGGCGAAGCAAAACATGGTACATGGTCATGGCGCCACCGTACTTCGGAAACGCCGAACTGGGAGCCATTCCAACGGATGACCCTGAAAAGCTGATCGGCAGAGTCATCGACTCCACGCTTTACGAAATTACGAACGATTTTGCGCATCAGTACTTGAAGATGTTTTTCCAGATAAACGAGATCGACGGCAAAGTCGCCAAGACGATATTCAAGGGTCACGAGTATTCGAGAGATTATCTCCGAAGCCTCGTCAGGAGAAGAACCACCAAAGTCGACGCCATGTTCAACGTCACCACAAAAGACGGCTACAAGATACGCGTTGCAATCTCGGCCTTCACGCTGTCAAGAATCAAAACCTCACAAGAGAAAATCGTGCGCGGCATAATGGACAAGATCATCAAGGCCAAAGCTGCCGCGCTGACGCTGGACCAGTTTGCACAGGAAATCGTGCTCGGCAAGATAGCCTCAGAAATATACAACGAATCAAAGAAAATCGCACCACTGAGGCACGTAGGCGTCAGAAAATCGAAACTGGTACTGCAGCTGGCACCGAAGATAAAGGCAGAATAGGCCTTCTAGCCTTTCACGAGTTTCTTTCCGTATTCGTACCCTTTCGCAAAGGCATTCAGGTTCAGTTCTTCAGTTCCTTTCGGTATGTTGGCCTTGATCGACTCTTTAATGGGGTTCTGGTTAATCATGCCCGTGATGGCCACAAAGGCCCCGATCATAACGATGTTAGCCACAATCCGTCTGCCCAGCTCATCAGCCATCTTCGTGGCAGGAACACGATAAACCTTCACGTTCTTCAATTCCTGCTCAGTCGGAATCATATCTGGATCCAAGATCACTGTTCCGCCAGCCTTCACGTCCGCCACGTAGTCGTTGTACGCGTGCTGAGACATCACCACAAGCACCTCAGGCTCAACAACCTTCGGGAAATCAATCTCCTCATCCGACATCACGACCTCGGATTTGCAGGCTCCTCCCCTTGATTCAGGACCATAAGACTGCGTTTGCACCGCATTCTTTCCACCATAGAGGGTTGCGGCTGCGGCCACGATGATGCCTGACTTGATTATGCCCTGTCCGCCGAAACCTGCAAACCTGACCTCAACCCGCATCCTAGCTCACCTTCTCCATTGCCCTCTCATTAATCTGAGCAATCTTCTCATGGAACAGTTTCTCATAGCTCATTTTCTCTATGTCCACGAACTCGCCTACGACGATCTTGTCAGGCGTAATGTCCGCCCGCGCCGGATCAGAGAAGCTCTCAACGACTGCAGCCTTCTTGAACATCTCCATCATGTCCATACCTGACTTCAGCTTGTTGCGTCGACCGAAAACCTCGGGGCATGGCGAGATCACTTCGATGAAGCAGAAGCCTTCCTTCTGCATCATCTTCTTGATCGACTGCGTCAGCCTGCGCACGTGCAGAGTCGTCCACCTAGCCACATAGATCGCGCCCGAAGCAGCCGCCAAATGCACAAGATTGAACGGATGCTCACTATTCCCATATGGGCTCGTCGTGGTCACGGCGTCCAGCGGAGTGGTTGGCCCCAGTTGCCCTCCTGTCATGCCATAGTTGAAATTGTTAACGCAGATGACCTTGAGGCCTATATTTCTTCTTGCGGCGTGGATGAAGTGGTTTCCGCCTATCGCGAACAGGTCACCATCTCCACTCACGATGACGATGTCCAGCTCGGGATTAGCCAGCTTGACACCTGTGGCGAAGGCGATTGAACGCCCGTGCGTGGTATGGAACGAATCCGTGTTCGTGTAGCCTGCGGTTCGGCCGATGCAGCCGATGCCTGAAATCACCACAAGCTTGTTCAAATCAGCCTTAAGCTCATCCAACGCGTGAACGAAACAGTTGAGCACGATGCCGTTGCCGCAGCCTGGGCACCATATGTTAGGCATCATGTCTGTTCTCAGGTATTTCGAAAGCGGGTGTTCCAGTATTTCCTTGTCCATCAACAGCTCCTCCTTATAGCCTCCAGTATCTCAAGCGGCGTGTGAGGCTCCTCGCCGAACTTCGAAAGGAACGTGACAGGCGTCTCCTTCGTCCACCTCTCAACCTCGTGGACCATCTGTCCGCAGTTCATCTCCGGAACCACGAAGGCCTTCGCCTGCTTCGCCATCTTCGCCACCTGCTTCTCGGGGAAAGGCCAAAGAGTAATGGGACGAAGAAGCCCAGCCTTGATGCCTTCTGCCCTCGCCTTCCTGACCGCACTCAAGGCTGACCTCGCAACTATGCCATACGCAAAAACCACAACCTCAGCGTCGTCCAGCATCGTTTCTTCAACCTTTATGATCTTGTCCACGTTCTTCAGAATCTTATCGCAGAGCCTGTGAACCAGCTTGAACTGGGTTTCAGCGCTCTGCGTTTGCGGGTAGCCGTGCTCGTCGTGCGTCAGTCCTGTGGCGTGAAAGTGGTAACCTTCCCCAAAGCAGGCCATGGGCGGAACCAGATCCGCATCAGGCTTAAACGGCAGATACTCCTCAGGCGAAACCTTCGGCTTCTTGCGGTTCACTATGCTCAGCCTGTCAGCCGACGGAATCAGCACCTTCTCCCACATGTGACCTACAATCTCGTCACCCATCAGCATAACGGGAACACGATACATCTCAGCCAAGTTGAAAGCTTCAACCGTGAGCGTGAACATCTCCTGAACCGAACACGGCGACAGCGCTATTATCTCATAATCTCCATGTGAACCCCATCTTGCCTGCATCACGTCCTGCTGGCCCGGCAGCGTAGGCTGACCCGTGCTCGGGCCACCACGCATAATGTCAACAATCACGCACGGCGTCTCCGTCATGACAGCCAGCCCAATGTTCTCCTGCATCAGGCTGAACCCAGGCCCGGATGTGGCGGTCATCGACTTCAAACCTGAATAGGAAGCGCCGATCACCGCGGCCATCGACGCGATCTCGTCCTCCATCTGCACGTAAATGCCACCGAACTCGGGCATCCTTTCCGACAGGTGCTCGGCAATCTCGGTGGCAGGCGTAATCGGGTAGCCCGCGAAGAACCTGCAGCCCGCCGCCACAGCACCTTCAGCGCAGGCAATGTCACCGTTCAAAAAGTGCGCACCAGGAAGCAACCCTCTCTTCGTGTTCATGCCTTGCTCTCCTCCTTACCTTTTCGCTCAGTAACAAAAATCGCAAAGTCAGGGCAGACTGCACTGCAGAAACTGCACACTATGCATTGGCCTTCATCCACGACCTTCGGAGGGTGAACGCCTCTCGCGTTGATCTCCTCAGACTCCTCCAGAACCTTCTTCGGACAAAAACTTATGCAGTAGCCACAGCCCTTGCACTGGTTCTTGATAATGTGAATCTCAGCCTTAGGTTGGGGCACTTTGTCGCTGTCAAGTGGCTTGTGCTTGATTCTTTCTGGCATGGTTACACATCGCCTAGTGCCTTTTCAAAAACCTTTTGGGCGCTTTCGATCTCTTTTGACGTGACATTGTCGACTGTAGTTTTCATTTCTCGGATTTTCGAAGCGAACTTCTCGCCTTCCGCCGCCGAGGCCCACAGCAACTGTAGCCTCTCCTTGTTGAGCCCGTTCTGTTCCATCTTCTTCCACAAGTGTTCAACCCGCTTCTGCGTCTGATAGTTGGCGTTTATGTAGTGGCAGTCGCCAATGTGGCAACCTGCAACCAAGACAGCGGCCGCTCCTCTTGCGAAGGCCCTTTCAACGAACTTTTGGGCCACGCGGCCGGAACACATGGTTCTTATGATGCGCACGTTCGGCGGATACTGCATTCGGCTTACCCCTGCAAAGTCTGCGCCCGCGTAGGAGCACCAATTGCAGCAGAAGGCCACAACCTTCTTTTCTGGATTCTTCTCGGTTACGGCGTCTATCTGCGCGATTATCTGCTTGTCTGTGAAGTGCTTCTGGGTCAACGCTCCGAAGGGGCATTCTGCAGCGCAGGTTCCGCATCCTCCGCATGCAGCCTCAATGATCTCAACACGCTTCAAATCCTTGTTCAGGGTTATCGCGTTGTATGGGCAAACCTTCGTGCATAACCCGCAGACCTTGCACTTCTCTGGAAAAGCAATGGGCGTTATCGCTTCGACGGTGACTTTCCCTTGTGCCATCAATATGCCTGCGCGCGCGGCGGCCGCGCTGGCCTGCGTGACGCTGTCCTTGATGTCTTTGGGGCCTTCGGCGCATCCTGCAAAGAACACGCCGCCCGTGGCAGCGTCAACTGGCCTCAGCTTCGGATGCGCCTCCATGAAGAACCCGTCTTGCGTTCTGGAAAGCGTCAATAGCCGTTGTATGATTTCGCTGTCCTTCCTAGGCTCAAGGCCTATGGACAGGATGGCGAGGTCAACGTTTATCTTGTAAATCTCGTTCTGGAGCGAGTTCTCGCCTATGAGCCACACATTCTTGGTTTTCCTGTCCTCCACGATCTCGGCAGGCAGTCCTCTGATGAAGATCACGCCTGCTTTTCTGGCCCGCTTGTACAGGTCCTCGAAGCCCTTTCCGTAAGCGCGTATGTCCACGTAGAAGACGTAGATCTCGGTCTCGGGCCAGTGCTCCTTGATCAGCAGGCTGTCCTTGATGGTGTTCATGCAGCAGACATTGCTACAGTAAAGCCTCCCGCTCTTGTTGGAGCGTGAACCCACGCACTGCACGAATGCCACGCGCTTGGGTATCTGTTTGTCGCTTGGCCTTATCAAGTGCCCCGCAGAAGGCCCTCCCGCATTGATCAACCTCTCAAACTCGAGAGACGTGATAACGTTCTGGTACTTGCCGTAGCCGTAGTCAGGCAGTGCGGTTGGGTCGAAAACGTCGGCGCCTGTGGCCACTATGATCGTGCCTACTTCAAGGTCTACGGTTTCAGGCTGCATCTCATATTTCACGGCCTGCCGCTCGCATTCCTTCATGCATCTGTCGCAGACGACCACGCCGTCTTTGTTGAGGCATTTGCTCATGTCGATTATGTATGTGGAAGGCACAGCTTGAGCGAAAGGCGTGTATATCCCATGTCTGACGGCCAGCCCCACATCAAACTCGTTAGGCACCACAATAGGGCAGACCTTCGTACACTCGCCGCATGCAGAACAATCCTTCGTAACGTACCTCGGCTTCTTCAACACTTTGGCATGGAAGTTGCCTATGTAACCCTTAACCTCTGTGACTTCGCTGTTGGTCAGCAGTTCGATGTTCGGATGATGTCCGACATCAGACATCTTTGGGGCCAGTATGCATATGGAACAGTCCATGGTCGGGAAGGTCTTGTCTATGCGCGCCATCATGCCGCCGATGCTCGGCTCCTTCTCCACGAGGTACACCTTGTAGCCTGTGTCTGCAAGGTCCAAAGCAGCCTGAATGCCTGCAACGCCGCCGCCGATGATCAGAGCCTTTCGAGTTATAGGCACTTCAGATTCTTGAGCAGGCTCAAGCAAGGCAGCCTTCGCAACTGCCACTTTCACGAGGTCCTTCGCCTTCTCCGTTGCAGCCTCTTTGTCGTACAGGTGAACCCAGCTGCACTGCTCGCGTATGTTCGCCATCTCGAAAAGGTACTTGTTTAGTCCTGCTTCTTCGCATGTTTTGCGGAATGTCGGCTCGTGGAGGCGGGGCGAGCAGGAGGCCACGACCACGCGGTTGAGCTTGCTTTCCTTGATGTCCTTCTTGATCAGGTCTTGCCCTTGGTCCGAGCACGTGTATCTGTTGTCCTTGGACAGGACAACGTGCGGGAGGGTTGCGGCGAATCTTGCGACGTCTGCGCAGTCCACGGAGCCTGCGATGTTCAGGCCGCAGTGGCAAACGTACACTCCGATGCGAGGCTCTTCAGCGCCCTGTCTGGACTCAGGTTCCTTCTTTTCTGCCATTCTCTTACCTTTCCAAAGATTTCAAGTAACTCTCAATCGATGATGCGGCGATCTTGCCAGCGCGGATGGCCTCAATCACCGACGCAGGCCCCGTAACCACATCTCCACCCGCAAAAACACCAGGCACACTAGTCTCCATAGTCACGGGATTAACCCAAACCGTGCCATTCTCGTTCACTTCAATCTCCTTCGGCAAAAAACCGACATCAGGTGATTCTCCTATCGCGAGGATAACCATGTCAGTGTCTCGCTTGAACTCTGAGCCTGGTATTGGCACTGCTTTTCTTCTGCCTGCCTCATCTGGTTCGCCCAGTTGAGTTCTTATGCATTCGATGGCTGAGACCTCGCCTTCTCCCACGATCTTCAGAGGGGCGACGCCGAATTCGATTTTGACGCCTTCTTCTTCGGCCTCCCTGACCTCCCACGGGTTTGCAGGCATATCCTCCCTTGACCTGCGATAAAGAATAACAACCTCCTTCGCGCCCAACCTCAAGGCCGTGCGGGCAGTCAAAGCACTTCTGGCGGCGTCAACCGCAACGTTTCCGCCGCCTATCACCACAACATTCTTGCCGACCTCGAATTCCTCCCCGGAATTGACGTCCCACAGGAAGTCAAGGGCGTTCATGACCCCTTTCAGGTTTGCGCCTTCAATGTTCAGTTTCTGGCTCTTGTGGGCGCCTGCGCCAATGAACACGGCGCGGTAACCCTCATTCCGCAAATCCTCAAAACTCTTGTCCATGCCAATAGCCACGCCAGTTCTGATGTCAACGCCCAAATCCTTGATGAATTCAAGCTCCTTGGCGAGCACTTTTCTAGGCAGGCGGTATTCCGGTATTCCCTTCTGAAGCATGCCGCCAGGCTGCGGCATTGACTCAAAAACGGTCACGCCGCACCCCTTGCGGCTCAGTTCAGACGCGACCGTAAGTCCAGCAGGTCCTGAACCTATTACCGCGACTTTCGTTTCAGAAGGATTTGTCATCTTCTTTTTCTTCTTCGCTGTCTTCAAGTGTTTTCGGAGCAGCTGTTCGGTTTTTTCGAGTGTCTCTTCTCTGTTCAGGCCTGCGCGTTCGGGGTGAAAGCAGACCATGGCCGTAACGAGAGGCAAAGGTACGCTCTCAACGATTTTTCGCAACGCTCGTTCAAGCGGTTCGGTTTGTCCTTGTTTCACTGCGGTGGCTCGCATCAGCAGGAAGATTTCCGGCAGCTTCAGTGCCTGTGGGCATCGTTTGTAGCAGCGGTAGCACCATGCGCAGAGCCACAGTTCCTCTGAGGCCAATGCCTTCTCCGGTTCCAAAACGATTTTTTCCAGAAGCATTCTCGGGTTGTAGTCTTTTCCTAGCAGCTCAGCCATAGAGCAGCTGGCCGTGCAGATGCCGCAGTCGAAGCAATATTTGAGTTTTTCAGTGTCAAGAATTCTCTCGATAACTGCCTTCTGGCCAGCGGTAGTGTCAGTCTCCACGTTCTGAATCCTCTATTATATTGATCTGCGTTTCTCACAGATATAAAAGTTTTACAAACGTAAAGGTTCCAGAAGTCCATAGGCGAAATGGGTAGGTTGTTGAGCATTTGGCTTTTATAGATTCGGGCATAATAGGAAACAGAGGAGCTGAATCAGATTTGGGCAAGGTTAGAATCGTGTTGTATGGCGTTGGTGCGGTTGGCAGCATGTTCGCGAATCTCCTCTTGGAGAAAGAGGGCGTTGAGATTGTCGGCGCCGTCGATGTGGCGAAGGACAAGGTGGGTAAGGATCTGAGCGAGGTCTTGGGCCTGAAACAGAGGCTCGGCATACGTATTACCGATGATGCAGGCGATCTGCTTTCAAAGACGAAAGCCGACGTGGCCATCCATGCGACCTCATCTTTCCTAAAGGACACCTCCGAGCAGATTGCTTCAATCGTCAAGCACGGGGTCAATGTCGTTTCAACGTGCGAGGAACTGTCATATCCATACGTTACCCAGCCACGGCTTGCGAAGAAGCTTGACGCGCTGGCAAAGAAGCACGATGCCACAGTGCTGGGCACGGGAATCAATCCTGGGTTTCTGATGGATACGCTTGTGTTGACGTTGACTGCGCCTTGTCAGAAGATCGAACGGATCGAAGCGGTTAGAGTTATGAATGCCGGAACGAGACGGGTGCCGTTTCAGAAGAAGATCGGCGCAGGCTTGACAGTTGCGCAGTTCAGGCGAAAGATGGAAACGAAAGAAATCAGCGGCCACGTGGGCCTCGAGCAATCTATTGCCATGATTGCTGATGCCTTGGCATGGAAACTTGACAGAACAGATGTGGAGGCTGTTGAGCCTGTGATCGCCCAAAAAACCGTGGCAAGCAAAGACATAAAGGTAGAAGCCGGAAGCGTCGCAGGCTTGAGGCAAAAGGCAAAGGGAATCATGAAAGCAAAAGAAGTCATAATCCTCGATTTTCAGGCATACATTGGTGCAAAGGAGGAGTATGATGCCGTATCCATCAAGGGCGTACCGCCGATAAACCAGAAGATATCGCCGTGCGTCCACGGAGACGTAGGCACGACAGCAATGGTTGTCAATGCCATTCCGAAGGTGATCAACGCACCTGCAGGCTTGTTCACGATGAAGGACTTGCCGGTTCCTTCAGCCGCGGTTGAAGACATGCGAAAATATCTCACACCTCGAAAACATCAGTAAATGTAGAGGAATCATCTTGAGGCGGAAAATCGACATAAACTGTGACTTGGGGGAAAGCTACGGCGCGTTCAAGGTTGGCAACGACACACAGGTGATGCCTTACATAACCTCGGCGAACGTTGCATGTGGCCTGCACGCTGGTGATCCTATGACGGTGGCTGAGACCATAACCTTGGCCAAGAGACATAACGTGGCAGTCGGAGCGCACCCAGGTTTTCCTGATCTCTTGGGGTTTGGCAGGAGGGAGATGCAACTGCTTCCCGAGGAAGTGCAGAATTACACGTTATATCAGGTGAGTGCGCTACAGGGATTCGCACAAGCGGCAGGAGTCAGGCTTCAGCATGTTAAGCCTCACGGGGCTCTATACAACATGGCAGCAGAGAAAGAGAAAGTCGCCAAACCGATAGTTGATGCTGTCAAGGCTCTGGATCCTAGTTTGATAGTCTTTGCGCCTCCTAACTCGGTGCTAGCCAACGTAGCAGCCAAAGCAGGTCTGAGAGTGGGACATGAGTTTTTTGCTGACAGAGCCTACAACCCTGATGGAACACTTGTTTCAAGAAAACAGCCAAACTCGATCATTGAGGAGCCATTGAACGTTGTCGAAAGAGCCGTCAAAGCAGTCACTGAAGGAACAGTCTTGGCCGCTAATCAGGAGGCTGTGAACCTCGGGAAAGTGCACACCATCTGCGTCCACGGCGACAATCCTGCGGCCGTGACGCTTGCAGAGGCCCTGCACAAAGGTCTCGCCAACGCAGGCATCGAAATCAGACCAATAAGCACATTCCTATAGACCGACTTCAGGCCTTTTCATGAAAGCAGAACCTTATGCAGTGACAAGATACCTGCCTTTCGGCGACAACGCGCTACTAGTTGAATTCGGCGACACGATAGATCTGGAGATTAATCGAAAAGTGACTGCCATGGCTAGGGCCATAACCAAGGCTGCAATCAAAGAGGTGGAAGAGATTGTGCCTACGTATCGGTCACTGCTTGTCCGCTACAACTCTCTGGAAGCAGCGTATGAGCAACTTGTCTTTCGAATAAAGGATATTGAACGAACAATAGGAACGACAAGTGCGGAAACTGAAGGGCAGAAAGTGGCCATTCCAGTTGTTTATGGCGGAGAGTATGGGCCTGACTTGGGCTATGTTGCCCAGCATAATGGGTTGACGGAAGAGCAGGTTGTGCGTTTGCATTGCAGTAGAGAGTATAGGGTGTACATGATTGGTTTTGTGGCCGGCTTTCCCTATCTGGGTGAGGTTGCTGACGAGATCGCGACGCCACGTCTTGAAACGCCGCGGCTGAAGGTTCCTGCCGGCTCGGTGGGCATAGCTGAAAGGCAGACAGGCATTTACCCGTGTGAGGCGCCTGGCGGATGGCGGATAATAGGCAGAACACCGCTCAGACTGTTCAACCCAACACAGCAGCCTCCAACCCCGCTGAAAGCAGGAGATACCATCAAATTCAAACCGATCTCGGCAGAAGAGTTAGAGACTTTAGCAAAGGGAGGCTTGGGCATAGCTGACTGTGAGAGGTAGAGCAAGATGAAGGTTTTTCAAGTGCTGAAGCCAGGGCTGTTCACGACGATTCAGGACTCGGGAAGGCTCGGATACCTCGAGTACGGCGTTCCTATCTCTGGCGCAATGGACGCGTCTTCCTTGGTGGCCGCGAACCTTCTGGTGGCAAACGACAAGAACGACGCATGCCTTGAAACTACTATCATAGGCCCTGAGCTTCAGGCACTAAGCAAGATTCAGATCGCCATAACAGGAGGAACCTGCACGCCGAAGATCAACGGCCGTAGCGTCCCAATGTGGCAGACGGTGACGGCGGAAGAAGACGATGTTGTTTCTTTCGGGAGGATGTATAGTGGTTGCCGTGCCTACGTTGCGGTGAGAGGGGGTGTTGACTCGCCTGTCTTGCTTGGCAGCAGGTCGACTTGTGTGCGTGGCGGTTTTGGGGGAATGGATGGTAGACAATTGAAGGCTGGAGACGTGGTTGAAGCATTCTCTGCCTCCTTTCTCAGTGGTGACTACCTAGTGCCGGAAGAATTCGTCCCACGGTTCGCGGATCATTACACGGTTCATGTGGTTTTGGGACCGCAAGCTGACATGTTCACTGAAAACGGGATTGAGGCTTTTCTTTCGAGCCGATACAAAGTCACTTTGGAGGCGGATCGCATGGGTTACCGTCTCGAAGGCCCTGTAATCGAGCATAAGGGAAAGGCCGAAATCGTTTCAGACGCGCTCTTGCCAGGCGCAATCCAAGTTCCGAAGAACGGCAAGCCCATCGTGATGATGAAGGATGCCCAAACCACCGGCGGCTATCCGAAGATCGCCGTGGCAATCACCTCGGATCTTGACATGCTTGGACAGGCTAAGCCTAATGATGAAATGCAGTTCTCCAAGATCACCGTGAAACAGGCAAACGAGAGAATGCGCCAGCACCATAACTTTCTCAGCGAATTGAGCCTGAGGCTAGTAGAAGGCTCGGTTTGAGAAGCTAATGCTTATAGAATTCAGAAAGCAATTATTCTTGCAGATTCGGTGATCGTTGTTGTCAGCTCAGGCTGGAGTTCATGAGAAAGGAACGTTCTCGTTAATGGACATGGTAAGCAGCGCAAGAGGCAAGGCTGGTTTCCGGAAGGCGGGAGCAATGGCCACGTTTATCGGAGTTGTTCGTGGAGAGAATTTGAAGGGTGAGGAGGTTCATAAGCTGGAGTTGGAGGCCTACGAGGAAAAGGCAAACGAGACATTGACAAGCATCTGTGAAAGCCTCAAAAAGAGACCAGGCATCGTGGACGTCCAAATCCACCATCTGCTGGGCGAGTTCAGCGTCGGCGAAGATATTGTGTATGTTTTGGTTGCTGGCTCTCACCGTAAAAACGTTTTTTCGGTCTTGGAGGAGGCTGTTGAGAGATACAAGAAGGAGACACCTATTTTCAAGAAGGAATACGTTATGACTGGAAAGGGCAAGCTGGAGGCCAGCTGGGTTTCGGAGGGCAAGGGTGCCTCCGAGGTTTAAGAGTTATAAGTCTATGTTGATTTAGGTATTGTTGAAGGGAGTCATTGAGGTTGGAAAAGAAGAGTTATGCTTGGTTTGAGAGACGCCGCAGGACGAAGGCCTTGGATCTAGCTCAGGACCAGATCTCGAAGGCTCTTGACACGGTGACGCTACTCCATCAAGCCACAAGAAGCATGTCCGAAGGCAAGAAAGCAGAAGCCACGCAACGCATCGAGAACCTTTTCAAAGCCGAGGAAGAGGTGGACAGATTGCGAATGGAGGTTTTCAAAGAGCTTACTAAAGGTGCTGCGCTGTTTGCTGATTACCGTGAGGACTTGCTCCACCTCGTGAAGAGGCTGGACACGCTGGCCGACCACGTTAAGGATGCAGCCAGATGCATAGAAATGCTCTTGGACACGCATCTTCCGAACGAGCTTTGCGAGAACACGGTGCGCATGACGGCGATACTCGTAGATTGCGCTCAAGCCTTGCGAGGCAGCATCGAGAAGCTGGCTGTGAATTCAGCTGAAGCCACAGAAGGCGCCAAGAAAGTCAATGACATAGAGCATGAGATTGATGCCATATACCTCAAAACTAAGGCTTCGTTTGTCAAGCATGGAGAGCACATGAACGCAGGCGTCATGGTGATTTTTGACGACCTTGTTGAGTTCATTGAGCAGGCAGCGGACATGTGCGCGGATACGGCTGACTACATTGTGATGCTTGGAGGCCGCGAATAGCCGCACGATGCTGTGTGTGCGTTAGAAGCTGATCGGGCACCGTATGTCAGCGTAGACGACTCCTCGTTTGGCTCTTTGCTCCTGTTCTTCCACCCATTTTTCGACGCCCATTTTCTTCAAGCGTTTTTCCATCCTGTATGAGGGCGGGGTAGCGTTCGGCGAGAGCTTCTATCAGCGTGCATGGATATTCTCTGCATAGCGGGCATGTGGTGATATTCTTTTGTTCGGCGCACGCGGATTTTGCAGTCTGGTGGTCCGCCTTGACCTGATCTGCACGTGCAGCTGCTTTCGGTGAGTTGCTGGAGGAATTGCCAGAAGGGCGGGAATGTGTCTTTCAGGCTTGGAACATATTGGTACCAGTTGTCGCAGCCTTCAGCGTGCATGCTTTCCTGTAGCTGTTTCGCTTGTTGTGGTATGCGGCTACGCTGGGCGCATAGTCCGCAGTATAGGCCGCAATAGGTCACTAATTGAAGCGGGTCTTGTTTTGACATACTTTAGGCTTCGGAGGCTAATGGATAAATAGTTTTTCGACGGCTTTGAAGGTTGGTGTGCGCTGTGGCCAAGCTGATCGCGAAGGGCAAAGCGATAGAGTGCAAGGTGGTTGTTTTCGACAAGGACGGTACGTTGATTGATGCTCGTTTGGTTCTGTTTGAACTAGCGAAGGCACGAGGGGAAAGCGTGAGGAAGAACTTGGGGGAGAAAGATGTGGCGCTGTGGGAGAAGATCGTGGGTGTGGATTTGAAGAGCGGGAAGATAGATTATGGTGGGCCTTTGGGCACTGCGCCTAGGCGGGAAGAGGTTCTGGTTGCGGCGTCTGCGTTTTACTTGAACGGGCATTCGTGGTCTGAGGCCAAGCGGCTAGCTCAGAAGGCTTATGATGATGCTGACGATTCGATGAGGACGCCTTACGGTTCCGTTCTGCTCGAAGGCGTGGCTGAGGCCTTGAAGCGATTGAAGGACGGAGGCTTGAAGCTTGCGGTAGCCTCAACTGACGGCCACAGACGCATAGCTGAATCGCTCAAGGCTCTTGGCGTTGCCTCGCTCTTCGACGTCGTAGTCGGAGCTGATGACGTGGTGAATGGGAAGCCTTCGCCTGACATGATACTTGAAGTGTTGAAGAGGACAGGGGCAGAAGCAGATGAAGTCGTTATGGTTGGCGATTCGACGGCGGATGTGTTGTTGGGGAGAAACGCGAAGGTCAAGGCATGTGTAGGCGTTTTGACGGGTTTTACGTCGCGGGGGAAGCTTGAGCGGGTTGCTGACGTCGTGGTTTCGTCGGCAGCTGATCTGAACGTGGCATGATACTGGACTGCGTGCAGAGCCTCGCTCTCGCCGGATTTTTTGACCCCCCTATATGGATGCACAGCAAGCATGAACCTTTACATTTTCAGTTAAACCAACTCCCCCACCTTCTATGAAACTCGAAAATTGAGAATGCCATGCTCACCCTTTTCATGATGTCTTAGTATTTCGGTAACTTCTAGGCTATGGAAAAAGCATTGTGTTGGATAAGGGAATAGTCTTATTAATATGGCTTCTGAAGATTTACGATAATGAGAATAATAGCGCGCGCTTCCATGTTATTGCGCTGAAAAACAGCCAATACGGGACCTACCCCCTAGGCATTTTGCGGTCGGTTTTCGGACCCTTGGTAGGCACATTGTTTCTGGGCGCCCCTTCCCCATCCTTTTTTGTGGGCGATGGGTTGTGGGGTGTTGTGTTTTTTGATATGTGTCGGTGTTTGAAAGAACCGTTTTTATCTGGTTTGCGCTAGCCTTCTCTTGGAGAGGGAGAGCGGGATTGCGGGGAGAAAGGGGGAGGCTTTTGTGGAGCGATATCCCTCGGGCTGGGAGAGTCCAGCTTGTCAGAGTAGTCAAGCAGAGACTCCGCGCGCAGGTGCTTGAAGCGAGGATGATGCGGGAACTGCTCGACGTAGACGACCTGACCATCAACGGCAAAGTCGTCTGGAAAAAGAAACCGCCGCAACGCGGATTCCACGCGAGAAACAGAAAATAGGATCGTGCGGCTTAGAAGCCTGCTTGTATCAGATTTTGAGGTTTCATTGTTTCTCTCAGCACTACGGTGGCGTATGAGCCGCGGAGCAATGTGAAGCTCAACGTGACCCTGTATTCTGACGAGTCATTCGGGTTCGGCGATACTTCCCCCAGTGCGAGGCCGTTGATGGGAGTTGTGGCGGTTCGGAGTTCGCCCTTGCTGGAGGCCTCGGGTAGCGCGCTGATCTTGAAATCTTCTGGCTTGACGGCCTCAGCTTCGAGGATTTTCCGCTCGATTTCGCCTTGGACTCCTTTGGAAGGCTGCTGTTTGTAGCCTACGAGCGGCAGAGCCAGCCGCATCTTGCCAGCCTGTATGGCGCTGTTCGTTTCCAAGAGGCTTTCCGCGGTCACTGCTTTGAACATGCCTACCGCGGGAAGGCCTGAACGCTCGACGCCTACCACGTAGTCTCCTGCCTCGGCTCGGTTCAGCGGAAGCCTGTCTGCGATTCTTTTGCTTAGTGACTTGTTGAAGAGGTATGACTGGTAGGCTTGCGGGAAAAGCCAGCGCAGCCTCGCAGGCAACGTCCTGAATGCCCCTACAAAGTCGTCTGGTTTCTCAGCCAAGCGCCTCAGCATCGCCCGCTCGTAACGAAGTTGCCTCGGAAACTCTTCCAAGGCCTTCTTGAAGTCCCGTGTCTCACGCAGTTGTTCGCGCGTGTGTTTGGATTCTGGATGTTCGTCTGGGAACGGCTGGGCCAGAAAAAGCATCGCGGCCTCCTCCAAGTTGCCTTTGACGAGGGCCTTGCCCACGAGATGCGTCACAGGCCGCGCCGTGCCAAAACGCTGGTGCCCGTAGAAGTTGGGTGCTCCGCCTATGTCTGCGAGTTGCGCGGTGGTTGCCTGTATCAGTTTTCGGATGGTGGCTTCGTCGTGGCCTATGTGGCTGATGGTTATGCGGAAGCTGTTGCCCAGAAGATAGAATGACGAGAGCGGGTGGCGCAGGTAGCCGACAGGCCGAAGATCAATGTCCGTCAGGTTGACTTTTTCAATGTCTTCGACTGAGGCTTCGTCGATGGTGACGTGCTGGGCGGTGACGGCCTTCGCATCCTTCAACCCTGCGAAATGAACACGATCCACGCCTACGCCGAGCTGTTCAGCCACGTTCCGCACGGCCATGAAAGTGTCCCAGTTGCGCTTCACCAGAACACAGAGAAGATGCGAGCTTCTGGTCTGCGAGGAGCCTAGCACTTGACGATCCACATGGCCTTCGGATAGGCTTATTTCGGCTTTGGAGCCGTCAACTAGCACCTCCTCAACCACGAAGTCCTCAACGTTCTCGCGAATCACGCCGCCTAGGCCTGTGGTGCTTGTGGCATAGGTTCCGATGCCCATGTCTTGTTCTAGTTTTGGGATCTGCAAGTGGCTTGCGCCTTTGCTTCTAGAGTAGCGGGAGGTTGCCTGTGAGTTTGTCGATTTTCTCGCTTGGCGCAGGCCCGATGCCCAAGCAGGTGACGGTGTTGGGCGGAATCTCGGTGAGGCCTCGGTCGACGATGAGCGCGCACGGCAAACCAAGCTCCTTAGCCTGCTCCTCAAGCTCGATTAGCTCTTTTTCGGTTTTGACTTTGACGGCGATTTTGCGCTGGCCTTCGTAGAGCCACTCCTCCCACCACTCACGGTGTCGCTTACGTGCCTCCTCAGCGGCGGAGATAGCCGCATGACCAGCCTGAACAGCAGCCTTACCCTTGCTCAAATGCAGATCAGAACGAAAAACAACCACCAACTTAAAACGAAACTCCTCCAAACCAACCACACAACCATAACAAAGTCACATTGGTCCTAGCAGATTTTAAGGATTGCTAGCAAGTCTTCGGGCGAACCTCAAACGACAAAGTGAACCAAGCTCAGCCCACTACTATTCCGTCACCCCCAAGAGTTTGCTTCTCGGCCTTCCAATGGGCCTTCAGGTGGGACAGCTTTTCGGCATGATATAGACGCGCAAGCTCACAAGCAGCGCGCGCAAAATATATTTGCTGGGTAAACCACGATCATTTGATAGACGATATGGCACGCGCTCACTATATTAATGTCGTATTGGGTCTCACCATAATAGCATTGTTCTTTTGTGTTCCTTTGACGTATGTTTTTGTGCTGTCTGGACCTGCTGGTATTGTCCTTGCGGCATTCCTTGACGCACTTGCTTTTGGTTTCATAGGATCAATCCATGGGGGCTCGCGAAGCGCTGAAAAGCGCGCGCGACTCCCTAAGAATCCCTAAAGGAGGTCAAGGCGTTTGGATGGTCACTCAGAGAAGCGTCAACTCACAGCTACCAAATGCTCTACCTCGTTTCTGTTCTAACCTTACTCGCTTGAGTTCTGTAGTTGTTACTTGCCCGCACTGCAAACTCACTTTTTCAAGGTTCTTTGGGATCGGAAAACTCGAAATAAAGACTTCAGACTATCCTTTGTTCAAGAGCGGGCAACTCTCTCTTACCGAAGTTATCAGAAAAGGAATAAGGGAACAAGGCTGTTCTTCTTCGTTCGCTTGTCTGGGATGTCATAGGAATATAGTGCGTTCCAAGGAGCCTTCCGGCGTCTGCAACTTGACAGGGAAAAGAGTCACTGGAGAAAAATTGTTCTGTCGTACGGTTAACCAATGTACAGGCCTACCGTAGATTCGGTATCCTGCGGCGCGTCCTTTTATCATAACAGTTTTAATACTCACGAGATTGATACGTTGTTTGTGGTGTCAATAGTGGTTGACGTTAGAAGCCTCCTCGAGTATAACGAGAACGTGAGGCACAGGTATTTCGAAAGCCTTACCAAACTGCCGTGGAAGGAGTTCACGAAGAACAGGGAGGCCAGCTTTCACTCGATCAGGAACATATTCGTCCACACCCTCAGCGCGGTAGACTACTGGCTGGATTTCCTGCAGAAAGAGAACCTCCATTCCAAGAGAAAATACGACGAATACAAAACCTTCGAGGAGGTCAAAGCCTACATGGAACAAGTCGAGAAACGAATGCAACGCTACCTCGACTCGCTTCTGACTGGGGGACTCAGCAAGACATACACCATGAAGGGCGATAACAACGAAACCATCGAAGTCACAGCCGAAGACGTCCTAATCCACGTGTTCGAAGAGGAAGTCCACCACAGAGGCGAACTGATAGCGCTTCTCTGGCAAATGGGCATCGAGCCTCCACCCATGGGATGGAAAGAACTCTAAACCGCACGACGTTCGCACAACTGCCCTTCCCCAATCATTGACTACCCCAAACCTGACCGAATCCGAGACTGGCTTCACTTTTTCAGTCTCGAGCCTTCGCAGAAAGCTGCAAGTAGAACAAATACAAGATGGCAAGAAAGGCTTGAGGGTGACGTAGCAGCCTAAGAAGCGAGCGCCCTTGAAGGTCCGTATCCTCCACGTCATTGAGCATCCTATCAATGCCATATCGCGCGCAAGAGCTGGTTGCATTGTCAAGTTGCCGATCTGACAGGGCGTCAAGCATCTTCCTTACTCTGAGCATCGCGCGCATGTCAAAGCCCAAGGCAGCCTCGCATCTTCTCTGGTATTCTCTCAGAGAACTCGAGGAAACATCGTTTCTTCGCAAGGCGTCGTCTGCGACTTTAGCCGCAATCCCTGCACACGTCAATCCTAAGATCACTCCTCCGCCAGTTGTGGGCTTAACATGCGAGGCAACATCGCCCACGGCCAGAAAGCCGTTCCCATAGACTCTTGATATTGGTCCTCCGAGCGTCACAGGATGAAACGCCGTCTGCAGAACCCTGGCCTTGCCCAGGTTCACCGAGGCTGCTGGATGCTTGAGCATGAGCTTCTGCAGCAACTCCTTCGGGTTTCCAGTCTTCGCAGCCAGCCCAACCTTGGCTTTTCCGTCAGCCTTTGGGATAAGCCACGCAAAGAAGCCTGGCGCATAGTCTCTTCCGAGGAAGACCTCAACCATGTCTAGCTGCACGTCTCTGACACCTTCGACCTCTGCCTCCACGCCTTTGACTATTGCAGAACGATTCGGAGAAGGCAAACCAGCTTGTCTCGAAAGCCTAGCGCTGATTCCTTCGGCGTCTATCACGATCTTTGTTTTCCGCCTGCTCGTCGCGCCCTTCTGCTTGACTACCACGCCTCTCACGAAGCCATTCTCAATAATCAGCGACTCAACGCCTGAACCCAGAAAAAACCGTGCACCGGCCTCTTCAGCTTTCTCGGCGATAAACCTGTCGAACAGAGCACGACTGACAACGCACGTTACTGGTGCCTTGAATCGGACGCTGAATTCTCTTCCATGTGGCGAGTGGAATGTTGCTCCCTTGAAGGTGTTTTCAACGATGCCTGTGGGTAGCGGGTATAGGCCTAGTCGTTTTAGGCCCGTGATGCTTAGGTGGCCTGCGCAGTGGCAGGGCACACCTATCTCATCGTGCTCCTCAAAAACCGCTACGTTGATGTCACGTTTCGCGAGGTGTAAGGCTGTGAATGAGCCGCATGGGCCTCCGCCGACGACTGCTGCGTCTGTGACGGTTTCCACGCGTCGCACACCTTTAAGCTAGGCTGGATCGGGTGTTCAGGTTTTAAGTTCGACGCGTCGTTTTCCGCGTGCCATGGATGTGAGGCCTATTTTTCCAGCCACTTCCAACCGCATGAGAATCTCATTGAAGTCCTTGAAGCCCAGATCTGGGTACTCTTCGGTCAGGGCCCCAAGCAGGTCTGTGTCCGCCATGGAGCCTTTCTTCTTCTCCAGAAGCTCCAGTATGAAGGAGTGGGCGGGACGCGTTTTCCAGGTTTTGGTTGGCGCAGGCAAGGCATACACGATCCTACGCGACGGGCGTCCCAGGCTTCTGCACTTGGCGCACTTGTTGCATGAAGCTCTTGTACCACTTCTCCATGTCAGGAGTCACCGAAGGCCCAGTATGCTTCAACGCCTCCTCGAAATCCTTAGTCGTGACCTCTTTAGAGTTAACGTCTTGACGCAAAGCATGCATCGCCGCCTCTCTGCACAGCGCTTCGATGTCTGCGCCCGAATAGCCCTTAGCTAACGATGCCCAGTTGACCACGTTCACGTCTTTCGCCAACGGCATGTCCTTTGTGTAGATCTTGAAGATCTGCAGCCTGCTCGCCTCGTCCGGCTCAGGCACGTAAATCAAACGATCAAACCTTCCCGGACGAAGCACGGCAGGATCAACAATGTCCGGTCTGTTCGTAGCCCCAATAATCACGATATCCTCCAACGTCACGATGCCATCCATCTCCGTCAGAAGCTGACTGATAACACGCTCTGAGACGCCGCTGTCAGAGTAGCCTGCGCCTCTTCTGGGCACAAGCGAATCCATCTCGTCGAAAAAGATCACCGTGGGCGCTGCCATTCTGGCTTTCCTGAACACTTCACGTATGGCCTTCTCGGATTCGCCGACCCACTTTGAGAACACTTCTGGACCCTTGATGGTTATGAAGTTGGCCTCGCTTTCGGTGGACACAGCCCTGGCGAGCAAAGTTTTCCCGCAGCCTGGAGGCCCATAGATCAGGATGCCCTTCGGCGGCTTGATGCCTAACCTCGTGAATATCTCGGGGCTCTTGAGAGGCCACTCAACTGCTTCTTTGAGTTCTTGCTTGACGCCTTCGAGACCTCCGATGTCGGCCCAGTGAACCGAAGGCACCTCAATGTAAACCTCCCGCATCGCCGTCGGCGTAATCTCCTTATACGCATCAACAAAGTCCTCCATGGTCACTTCCATCTTCTCCAGCACACTTGGCGGAACGCGCTCCTCCTCGAGGTTTATCTGCGGCAGGTACCTGCGCAAAGCCTTCATGGCTGTTTCCCTGCCCAAGGCCGAAAGATCCGCGCCCGTGTAACCGTGAGTCATGTTAGACAACTTTTTGAGATCAACATCTTCTGCCAGCGGCATGCCTCGAGTGTGAATCTGCAAAACCTCGTATCTTCCTGTCTTGTCTGGAACGGTTATCTCGATTTCCCGATCAAACCTTCCAGGCCGCCTCAGCGCAGGATCAAGAGCGCCAGGCCGGTTCGTGGCACCGATCACTATAACGTTTCCTCTGCCGCTCAAGCCGTCCATCAGGGCCAGGAGCTGAGCGACCACGCGTCTCTCAACCTCACCCGTGACCTCCTCACGCTTGGGCGCAATTGCATCCAGTTCATCGATGAATATTATGCTCGGCGCGTTCTGCTGAGCCTGCTGGAAAATCTCTCTCAGCCGAGCTTCGGATTCGCCGTAGAACTTGCTCATGATTTCAGGCCCGTTTATCGAGAAAAAGTTGGCCTCAGACTCGTTGGCCACCGCCCGCGCCAACAGCGTCTTGCCGCACCCCGGCGGACCATGAAGCAGCACTCCCTTCGGCGGCTCAATGCCGAGTCTCTGGAACAACTCAGGATGCCTGAGTGGGAGCTCAACCATTTCGCGCACGCGCTGAAGCTCTTCGTGCAAGCCTCCAATGTCCTCGTATGTTGTTCGCGGCAGCCCCTTGCCCTCAGGCGCAGGCTCATTCAGAATCGTAAGCCTCGTTTCGGCTGTGACCTTGATAATGCCGTGAGGCCTCGTCTTCGTAACCGTGAACGGAATCGCATGACCCAACATCATGACCAACGCGGTGTCGCCCTCAACCAGCGTCCTCTCCATCAAGCGGTTCCTCACGAAATTCGTGAAATCCTCATCAACGTTCAGTCGCATGTCTGCAGGCGCAAGCGTCAGGCTCAAGGCTGTCTTGACCTTCGCAGGCCTTACCACCACATACTCGTTTATGGCCACGCCTCCATTCTTGCGCGTAAAACCATCAATGCGAAGCATATCCCGATTCTGATCCTCACTGTACGCGGGCCAAGCGATGGCGGACGTCGTGCGCTTGCCCACGATCTCAATAACGTCGCCTGCTGAAATGCCCAGCTTCTGCATAGTC